>JBPOJG010000427.1:0-19852 GCA_052033835.1 Spirochaetota bacterium | reverse complement strand
GAACAGAAAATAAAATTTCGCGAACTGACTTTTGTGAAACAAGACCAATACCAAAAAGAAACCGCCATCTGGATTGAGATTCGCAGAGAATTTGTCCGGCAGGTCAAATTAAAAGTAGCCTCCAATGGTGATGTAGCGAAGTTTTTAAGGCATTGGGCGCGAAATCCGGACATCGAAGGCGAGAAATATCGCCAGTATCGAAAATGGCGTCTATCACGACAGATCGCCCTGTGGGTGGAAATGGAAAAAACTATTACGCCAAAGCAAAGAGCCTTTAGAACACAACGGATGACAGAACTGATCAATGACCTAAAAACTATGGAGGCCACTCAATACTGACAGGTGAGATTACTGTTTGGCAAGAATGGCAGCTGACGACTGCTCTTGCAGCTCTTGCATGGTATCTTGCGGCATACCATCGTCGGTTTCTTCTTGGTCTGGTCTTAATTAGCGCCACTCTCATCATCTCTGCCTTTATCCAAAAATCCACTCATGATCCGTACGACTGGATGGGTATTGTCAAACTTGTAATCGTTCTGGTATTTGGCCTTGGAGTGATCCTCGGCTTTAGTCTTCTCTCAGACAAATTACAAGAAAAATGGCTTCGGGGTTTTACATTTTACGTCAATTTCGCTGTTTTGGGAAATATTCTTATGATGGTTTTTGTGCCAGCGGGCGAGAGTTTACGGGGCATCACCGGCAAAGTCACCTGTGTTCTGCTATGCGTTTGGTTATTGCAGGAAATGAGGAAAAATCAATGGCAGACTGTCAAGTTTGATCACGGATATTTTATTTTCAACTCCGCGCCACTGCTTTGGATACTCTGCCACAGCATCTATCGTTTGGGATTGGTTACGATGCCGATTTTCTCGACTCTTCGTTATATTCTTCTCGAACCACTCAGCCTCTTATGTATGTACGGGTTTTTTAGGATCCAAGGCAGACGCTTTCCTTCGCCTTTCTATTTCGGATTGGCAGATACCTTAGTCGTGGCAATCTTAGCTGTGGCGGAAAAGCTTCTAACTGGCCTAGGCAGCCACTATACTTTTTCATTGGAGCCATACACACCCTTGTTGGAATGGATTTTTATCCCATTGGAAATCGTTGTTTCAGTCATTGCCTTGCGATCAATTATGAAAAACAGGCATTCTAGAGACTGAGTAAAGCTCAGATTTGTCCACAGCTTAAAGCAAACTTTGTGGGTAATGTTATGGCTTCCGCGTGAACCCCGTTTTTTATGCTTTGCAGAAGTCCTCTACGTCATCAAAAGGCTGGCTGTCTTTGGCTCGCGGGTTCTGGATGTTCGATGATTTCAATACTGAAAGAAGCCTTGAATGTTTTATTCGGTTCAAGAGTTTTCATGCCTTTATATTTTTTTTTGTGAGCAAGATTGAAAACATTTGTAGGACCGAGCATTGGTTCCATACAGATAAAATCTTTCCCTGCGGGAGTAAACAGAACGAGATGATCAAATCCTTCGATGAGTTCGAGGCGGATCTTTCGTTTCTGAAAATTCAGTACAGAATGTTTGACTGCGGCTTTTGGGAAGTCTGTGAATACGTGGTCTAGAATTTTGTTTTCTATTCTGCCGTCTTTCGGAAGAAGTGATGAGGCTTTCTTTTTGATTCCTGAAGGCAGAAGTTTTTCATCGGTCTCATAATAGCTGACTGCATTTGTAAAAAGACTTACAGATTTTCTGTCCTCATCGGTGACCAGAAAATAGGGATGGTATCCAAATGAGAGAGGAATTGATTCAGACGACAGATTTTTCACAGTCAGACTGATGATCAGTTTATCATCGATCAGTTCCATTTCCTGACGCAGATCCGTCTCAAATGGAAACACAGACTGAAACTCTTTTCCGAAACTGAAGTTTGAATCATAATAGGAACCAGTTTCCGAATTTCTGACAATCTCCGGTTTCCAGTTTTTATCTTTCAGAATCAGTCCGTGAATCGGCAGTCCGTTTTTGTCTCTTCTCAGAAGTTTCTCTGTATCATGAATAATGTGTTTTTTTTCATTATTGTAAAAATAGTCTCCCTCCAGCCTGTTTGCCCAGGGAAACATCAGAGGGATTCCGACCAGCTGTTCTGTCTTTAGAAGATCTTCTCTTGGAACCGGAGAGAACAGAACCGGTCTTCCGTGTGAATAAATCTGAAACACCGTATTTCCAATTCCAGGAAGAATCTCCGCGCGAAGGGGAGAGGGTCTGTTATAGAGATAAAAGTTTTCAGGAAAGTATCTGACCTTAGGAGGTCTTTTTTCGTTTCGACTGCACTCAGCGGAAAACATAATAAGCAATACTATAATAATTTTATACATTTCTATTTCTCAGTCATTGACTCTATTCCGCTCCATTCATCAGGAACTCCAAATTCGAGAAAGTGTTTTGCTCGGTTCAGATAAATCTGAGATGCTTTGTCGCTGGAATTGATTTCGAGTATCTTCTGAAATTCAATGATGCACTTTGAAAATTCTCTGTTCTGGTATTCCGCAACTGCTTTTTCAAATGCTTCTTTTGTCTTTATGTAAAGAGCTGCCTTTTCCTCGGGCAGCCCATCGAAGATTTCAACCACTTGAACAGAAGCTGATTTGCCTTTCACCTTGACTGTATCTACAATCCTGTAATGAAATTTTTCCTTGTGCCTGACAAGACGAAATGTTTCTCCGCTGATTAAAAGAGATGCTCCGAAGTATTTTGTAAGTCCTTCAATTCTTGAGGCCAGATTTACCGAATCAGAAATGACAGTTCCCTCCATCCTTTCACTTTCACCTATCGTTCCCATAATCAGATTCCCTGTATGAAGACCTATTCCTACTTCAATCGGTTCATAATTACTTTTATGTCTAAAATAATTATATTCCTGAATTTCGTGCAGCAGCTGAACGGATGCAGTCAATGCAGAATCAGCATCCGAAAACAGAGCCATGATAGCATCTCCGATGTACTTGTCGATGAATCCGCCATTGTTTCTGATGACAGGCCCCACTCTTTTCAGATAGGAATTCAGAAACTGAAAATTGTCTCTCGGACTCATCTTCTCTGAAAGCTCCGTGAATGAGCGAATATCGCAGAAAAAGACTGTCATTTCCTTCTGAATATGATCTCCCAGATCCACATCAGTGATTGATTTTTTCTTGAGAAAACCGAGAAACTCCTGAGGCACAAATCTTTTGTAGGACTGGTTCAGTCTCTGCAGGTGCATATTTGATTCTTCCAGTTTTCGAGTGAACTCCTGAATCTCTCTGACCATACTGCCGAATGTTCTGGAAAGAACTCCAATTTCATCCTGTCTGTCTGTAGTGATGCTGACATTGTAATTCTGATTCGATACTTTTTCAGCTGCATCCTTCAATGCATTGATGGGTTTTGCAATCCAGTAGGCAACGATTGTAGAAAACAAAAGTGACAGAAGAAAGCTGGCAAATATAATTCCGCCGCTGATATACAGAATCTGTTTAGTCTGTTTGAGAACTTCGGATACTTCATATTCCATACATAAAATTGCCAGAACCTTTCCGTCAGTATCTTTGATCGGCACCATTGAACCGATGAACTTTCCCCACTTGTCAGAATAGATTTCGCGGGAATAATAACTGTTTCCGTCAAACGCATTGATCATCTCTCTGCTGTTCACAGAATAAAGAGTGCCTATAGGAACTGCCTTTTCCTCTTCTGAAATTTTCCCGTCGCCATTTTCATCAATTGCTTCATAATCAGCGTCCGCTATAAATTTGAGAACCTTTCTGGAGGGCATCTGAGGAATCTCCGCAAGCATATATACATATCTGAACTTGGCCGGCTTTTCCGGTGTGATCTGCTGCAGAAATCCGAGAGGCTGGACATGATCCATACTTGCCGCCTTAATGGAACGAAGGAGCTGTACAATTTTCTGAAACTCATCACCCTTCATTATTTCTTCCGAAATATCATCCGGTATGGAAGGTTTGGTTTCTCCAGGCTCAATGCTCAGATCAAATTCTGTGAGAGACTGCATTCGAGATTCAGAGATGCTTTTCAGAAATTTAATGTCTTCTCTTTCCTCTTCCTGAAACAGATACGCACTTGTCTGACCTATTTCTACAGTCTTTTTGGCAACCTGTTCAATGAGTGCCCTATATGTGTAATTGTATAAAAACGCAATTCCGGCGGCTGAAATAAGCATAGAGAGACTGCTGAGAGCCATACCTATCTTGAATCCGAAGGAAAAGCGAAAATTTTTCATTAAATACTATGAAACTCAATCTTATTTTATTTTCAATCGAATAGCAGTTTTTTCTCCTTTTTTTCAGATTATTCTGATTCTCCCCTGCCTATTTTGCAGAATTAGACAAGCATAATTTCTCATTTCCTTCATTATACAATTAATCTAATTATAAATTCATTATTCTTTTGACTGATTTGAGGACGAAAAAAAATAGAAAGCGTTGTCCTTATGCTCCAGGCAATTGCTGAAAAACACCATCCGGTTTATGTTTTAAAGCTTAAAATTGTCGCTTTTGCTATGTGCAGGAGCAGCAAACTGCTTTTTCGTATGCAAAGTTTACAATAATTCGATTTGACAAAAACTTGACTTCCCTGCTAATATGATCAGAATGCGAATCTGCTGAAAGAATTTGATTACGTATCCGAGGACACTGTCGGAGAAGTCATCCATTTTCTGATGCGGCATAAAATCCATTCTACTGGGGAGTAACTGTGAAAAATTCAGATCCAAATGCCATGAAAACGAAGATCATCCTGAATCCAAAATCCGGAGACGGAAAAGTCGCAAAAAACTGGGACCTGATTCAGTCTGAACTGAAACGTCATAATTTTACATACGATACAGAGTATACCACAGCTCAGGATTCCGCTACTGTGATGGCTAGAAAGGCACTCAAGGACGGTTATGAAAGGATCATAGCAGTAGGCGGAGACGGAACACTGAGTGAGACAGTGAACGGTTTTTTTGAGAATGGAAGACAGATCAATCCGGATGCAGTATTTTCTTTCATTATGAGCGGAAGAGGAAATGATTTTCGCAAAACATTCGGAATCTCCAAGGATCTGAAAGAAG
Organism: Spirochaetota bacterium; assembly: GCA_052033835.1. Classification (GTDB taxonomy): domain Bacteria; phylum Spirochaetota; class Leptospiria; order Leptospirales; family Leptospiraceae; genus DAORDI01. The sequence goes on along the minus strand of JBPOJG010000427.1, from coordinate 14,792 downwards.
CAGTGGACAGATGCGTAAACGGAAAGATCAGAAAAATAGATCTGGTTCGGATAGATCATCAGAATCATTCGAATGAAAAAGCTGTCCGATATTTTATGAACATTGCCAGCGTAGGAATGGGCGGTGAAGTGGCCAGCAGAGTAAATCAGTCCAAACTCGGAAAATACATCGGTGGAAAAGGAGTCTTCTATTATGAAAGCCTGATGGCTCTTCTTTCTTACGAAAACAAAAATGTACGAATCAGAATAGACGATACATTCGATGAAAAACTGAAGATCAGACTGATCTGCATTGCAAACGGACAGTATGCCGGAGGCGGAATGTGGTTCGCACCTCACGCAGACATTTCCGACGGAATACTTGAAGTGATGATCCTGAAAGATGTTTCAAAACTCACCTCATTCGGGATGACAGGCACAATCTACAAAGGAAAACTGAAAGACCACAAAGATGTAATTACACTCAGAGGAAAAAAAATTACAGTCGAATCGGATGAAAAGGTGCTCCTGGAAGTGGACGGTGAGGTTCCCGGAACACTCTCTGCAACCTATGAAGTTATTCCTTCCTGTCTGAATCTTCAGATATAAACTTCAGCCCACATATTCCTCGCTGACGCATTTTGTTCCGATAGGCCAGACTACAAAAGGAAGAATTTTAATGTATTTATATCCAAATGTATACCCGGCTATCGTGCAGAATGACAGCACACCGAAAGTCAGAACCGCAAGTGCGAGAATAAGTCCTATCGGAAGATAGAGAACAGCAAAGACAGTGAGCACACCGCTGTCTTCCATATCCCTGTCTCTAGTCAGCCACTTGTCTGCCGACCAGATGAAGAACTTGGACAGTTCAAAGAGTGAATCACCGAACGGCTTACCCACAACAGTGACAGCAAAAATACCGAAGAGAATTAAGTGAGCGACAGAAAGAAACACACCAAAAAGAAGAGAGAGTATAAAATTGATTACTTGATTCATTGAATATTGTATAAATTTCCAATGTGAGGATTTGTCAATCAGATTTTATCGGCATCTCCAGTCAGCTTGCAGACAAATTTTTGAATACTTCACTCGCCCATACTGCAGTTTTTTGAATTGACAGCTCACATTACGCAAATAGGATATGAGGTATAGAATCCGTAATTTTATAAATGCATTAGGAAGATCGAATAGACCAGTAAAAACGGGGTTTGGGGCGGAAGCCCCAAGAAATGCCGCCGGCAGGCTAAACTTCAAAAACGCCTCACCTGCGTAAGGTGAGTTGACAGTCTGAATATTTGATTTTAAAAAAACGGCATCGAAGAAAATAATGAAAACAGAATTTAGCGTATTTTTACAGATGAGCAAGTTTCAAAAAATCGGGAGAAATGATGACTTCAGAGATTTTCATTAAGATTTCACTTTTCGCACTTTTAAATCTTCAGGGAATCAGTGAGGAACGAGCAGCAAAAGAAACGGATGCACTGATTCAGTCATTGCGGGAAATAAAACTGGAAGTACTGTCTATGAAGTATTCAGAATCTGCTTTTCCTTCTTTCAGAAAACTGGCAGCATTGTCATCTCAATCAGGAACTGAATATTTTTTCTGGGGAACACTGAGGCAGTCCGGTGAAAACAGTTATATGAATCTTTACCTTTATGATGTTTCCGGGAAAAGAAAAGTAAAGGATTTTTCCATGAAATGCTCACTCGATTCCTGTACAGAAACACAGTTTGAGAGAATGATGATAGAGATCAAATCAGAACTGAAAAGCGGAAATTTTGGGAAGTAAAATGCTGAACTTTCGGATAATCATTATTGTATCAATGATGCTTTTCATCTGCAGTCTTTGGGGAGAAGAGAAGCCCAGGGAAAGGATCGGCAATAAAAAAATTCCTCCTGCACAGATTCAGAAATTTGGTCAGGGAAAACTCAGAGAAGATTACCGCTTTTTTGCTTCAGTGGCTCTTCCGGACGGACTTTACAAGCTTGCCGCCGTCAGTCTGGGATACAATCTGAATGAATATATTTCTATCGGTATTTCACAAAACTTCACAATCCAGTACTACAGAGATTTTGGAAGCTCGGAGTCCTTTGGCGGATGGAATAAGGGAGTCCTTTATTCAGTGGAAAACTCGACACAGCAGGACTATGGATACCGAAAACGAGTCCCGAATATGGGAACGAATGTCTTTGTTCATATTTATCCGTTCATTAAGGAAAATATTCCAATTTATATCCCATTGTATTTAGGAAAAACAAGGAGAACGGAAGTCATCCAAAGCTCGGAAAACACAGTATTCAGCCCGGCTTACTCTGCCCTGCATCCCGGCTCAGATCTTCCAGTAATAAACCTCACTGCAGAAGCATTGCCTGCCTTTTATGCAGGTGCAGGACTGGGCGCAAAAATATTTCTTCCTTACGGACTTTTCTTCGGAATGGAATTCGGATACACCGTGCTTCATCAGCCTCAGATGCATTACAGAAGCAGTCTGTCCTTTTTCAACAGGGCGCAGGTCAGCATTCCTGAACTGGCTGTCTTGAATGAACAGGTGAAACTGGCATTTCCCGCTGCAGATACAGTAAAAATGAATTACGGCTTTCTGGCCTACTTTTTTCCCGGGACTGTATCCTTCACTCGGACTGCAGTTTCCGTTTATTGCAAAGTCAGGCACCGTCAGTCTTTCACTGAACTGCAATATAAGATACAAAGGCAAGGTTCTAAGACAGATTCAAATTCAGAAGAAGGACAGCTACTCTCTGATGTTCCTGGGAGTATACAGAACATCTGAACCTGAAAAAATCTCTATCCTTCTTTTTGAAAGAGCGCTTGAAGAACTGACTCTTGAACTGGCCGATCTAGAACTTTGAGATAATTCTCCTTGCCTCATCAGAGACGAAAAAGAATCTGCAATTATGGGTGAAGTAATTTCCTTTTTCTTCTGGGTACTGATGTTCGTTCTCACTGCATCTGTTTTCTTGATGCAGAAATACCTGGCCTCAAAAAAAAATCTGGACAGCTCATTTAAAGTCTTCCTGCTTCTGGTCGGGATCGGTTTTGTGAGTATGGCCGGATTCGTATTTTCAGATATTAAAAATGAACTTTACTTTCTTCACAGTTCTTCATCAGTTCCGATAGAAGAAAAAACATTTCAGTTTGAAGACAGAAAAAATACCCTGATCATCGAGTCTGTTGCAGATTCCATATTTTCATTAAATAAATTATTCCCAAAAAACAGCGAAACGGAAAACAGAGTATTCAGGCTGGTTTTGAAAAACAGTGATCACGGAACCGTGCATCTAAAGTATATAATAGGAACTTCATATAAAATTCTGAAAACTACGGAAAATCTTGTCTGGATTTATCAGAAAGGTCTGCAGGGAACAGAAGGAGTTATCTGCCTGGAAATGAGATTCGGCCTGAAGGTTCTGGACAAAACGGACAGAAACTCGTCTGTTTTTTCCATCAGATCCGAAGACGGAAACATCTGGACTGTCGAATGGGATGCAAAAAAAAATAAAACCTCATCAGGTCTGCAGATCAATGCTTATAATCCTGTAACGGCCAAACCTCTCGAAATACAGAATGTTCTGTTTAAAAAATATCCTTTTATCCATTTACCAGTGAAAACTTTCAGGCTTCTTCAGGCAAAAAAAGAGACAGATATTCAGGGATCAAGCGGCCTTTTTGAACTCAGCGGAATTCAGGTGCGTTCTGAAAATGGGAATGAATTTACAATTCAGCCATAAAAAAACGTCTAATGAAAAGGATTATTAAGTTTTTACAATTGCCCATTTACCGCTATTAGACACAGGCTTTTAAATGTTTCAGTACATAGCCCCAATTTATCCGTCCGATGCTCTCATGAGAATTGTCATCAGTTAGTTTAAGGCTGTCGTACGATTTAATGAGTGACTTTATTGCCAATTTTAGAAACTTTGACAGTATGAAGGAAACAACTACTGAAAATTCAGGGATTTATCTTGAAGAAGCGATGAACAGAATCCCAGAATACTACGACAGGGACATCATTAAGATTCTATTAAAGAATCCGAAAGAGGCCTTTGTATTCTGGGGAATCAGTCTCGATTCTTACAAAAAAATAGAAGATTATTTCGGGAAATCCAGAAATGAAATCCGGTACAAATTATTTGTACGATATTTGGATGAGTCAAAAACTCCCCATTTTCAGGAAATCCTTCTGGCACCTTATGCACACTCGTATGTAATTAAGTTTTTAGGACCAGTAAAAAATCTTCGTGCGGAAATCAGTGCCTATGTCGAACAGGAAGGCGAGTACACAATGATGCATTCTGCTGCGATTCATCTTCCTAGAAACAGGCCAAGCCATCTTTTTCACAAGGACTGGCTCGATCCAAGATTCAAGGCTTATTTTTCAACTGTTTCTCCGGATCTGTACACCGATATCGCTGGACAGGGTATTCCGGGAGTAATGGAGAAGCTGGGAACATTAGATTTCTCTAAATTATCAGAAAAGACAGAAGTCGCTGTACAGTCATCTGTGACAAAGTACTACAATGTAAACTCAGAGTCCAGACCGTACAATATCAATTCTGAATTTATGAACGGGGGTAATTCATAATGATTCAAGGTTACGAACTTTTAGTACTGCATGCGCATCTTCCCTATGTGCGCCACCCAAACTACTATCCTCCATTCATTGAGGAAAACTGGCTGAATGAAGCCATTGCTGAAACTTACATTCCGCTTCTGAAAGCATTCCAGCACTTGAAACGCGACAATGTTCCTTTTAAGATCACGATGACTTTCACTCCGACATTGGTTTCGATGCTGACGGACAGATATCTTCAGGAAAACTTTCTGAAGTACATTGACAAACTGATTGAACTGTCTGACAAAGAAATTCAGAGAACAAAGTATGATCCTCATCTCAATTATCTTTCACAGTATTATCATGACAGATTTCTGGAAACAAAGAAACTCTTTCTTTCACTTGATAAGAATATCATTAACGGATATCTCGAGTTTTACAAAGACGGAAGTCTTGAGGTAATCACCTGCAATGCAACTCACGGATTCCTTCCTCTTCTGGAAAGTGAACCTTCGATTGTGCGTGCACAGATAGCCCTTGGAAGAAGAGAGCATAAGCTGACTTGGGGAATTGAACCTAGAGGGATCTGGCTTGCAGAATGCGGATATTTTAAAGGTGTAGAAAAGTATCTGGCAGAAGAAGGATTCAGATATTTCTTTGTAGACACTCACGGAATTATGAATGCTGAACCGAGACCTCGTTTTGGAACATACGCTCCAGTCGAAATCGGCGAAGGAATTTTTGCCTTTGGAAGAGACAAGGAAAGTTCCGAGCAGGTATGGAGTGCAAAACAGGGGTATCCTGGAGACTTCAGATACAGAGAATACTACAGAGATATAGGATTCGATCTGGACTATGATTATATAAAAGACTATGTTCATCCGACCGGAATCAGATACAATACTGGAATCAAGTATCACAGGATTACAGGAAAAACAGCTTATAAAGAATACTATCAGCCTGACTGGGCAAAAGAAGCTGCGGGAAACCATGCAGAAGATTTCCTGAGAAGCAGAATTGCACAGGCAAAAGCATTCCGTGAAAAAGAAGGACAACCTTGTGTTATTGTATCTCCATATGATGCAGAGCTTTACGGCCACTGGTGGTTTGAAGGACCAATGTTCCTTGAATTCCTGTTCAGAAAGGCTCATTTTGATCAGTCTGATGTCCGATTTGCTCAGCCGATGGACGTAATTGGCAACCTTTCGAGAATTCAGAGTGTATCCATGGATTCGAGCAGCTGGGGTGAAAACGGATATTCTGATGTATGGCTGAATTCATCTAATGAATGGGTTTACAAACATCTGATGGAATGTTCCATTTCTCTTCATGAACTGGCAAGTGTTTATAAGGGAACTGAAGATGACATAAAGAGAAGAATTCTGAATCAGATGGGAAGAGAAGCACTGCTTCTGCAGAGTTCCGACTGGCCTTTCATTATGAAGACCGGAACAGTTGTTCAGTATGCGGAAAAAAGAGTCCGTGTCCATACAAATCTGTTCTTGGAACTGAAAGAAATGCTCATTTCCGGAAATGTGAATGAAGATCGCCTCAAACATATTGAGGAGGAGCATCCTATTTTCCCTGAACTGAATTTTGAGATATTCTGCTGATATGGAAAGCATCAGTCTCTTCAAACACTGTCTTTTTGACATTGAGGGGACTATTGCGCCTATCAGTTTTGTACACGAAGTTCTGTTTCCTTATTCAAAAGCTAAAATGAAAGATTTTCTCGAAAAAGAGAGTCTTTCGGCTGCTGTCTGGCAGTCAATTCAGAATGAACACACTGCCGATGTAAAATCCGGCAGTTTCCAGGGAAATCTGGATCGCAATAATATTTCATCAATTTATAATTATATTGAATTTCTAATAAAATCCGACAGAAAAAATTCAGGTCTGAAGGAAATTCAGGGACATATCTGGCAGAAAGGTTATGAATCCGGTGAAATAAAAAGCACAATCTTTCCGGATACAGTTCAGTTTTGGGAAAAACTCAAGACGAGTTTTACCGGCATTTCCATCTATTCCTCCGGAAGCATACTTGCTCAGAAGCTGATTCTGAAATACTCGGATCAGGGTGATCTTACAAAATATGTAAGCAGATACTTTGATACAGGTTCGGGCGGGAAAAGAGAAAAGGAAAGTTATATTCGAATTGCAAATGATCTGGATACTGAGTCTAAATATATTCTTTTTTTTACAGATATTCTTGAAGAAGCAGAGGCAGCATCTTCTGCAGGAATGACTGCAATGGTTCTGGACAGGCCGGGCAACAGACCGCAGAATGAACATGCTTTTCCGGTTCTCCACGGATTCTATAAATTTTTATGAAATGCAGAAACTGCGGTGGCACTGTTGATTTGACAGATGCAGTTTGCGGTTACTGCGGTCAGTCTCTCCCCGTTTCCTTGATGCCGGAAAAGTCGCGCACTGTGCTTTCCGATTTTCTTCTCAGTATGGAGAAAATTCTTCAATCGAATAATAATAAATATGATCCTACCTTTTTTATTGCTTTTATAATGATAATAGGATTCTGGGGATTTGCCACTTTTCGAATCTCCAGATTTTCCGAAAATCTCACTTTTATTGGAATCGCATCTGCAGTGCTTGGAATATTTCTGTTTGTAAGCTGGGGTTTTGTCATCTATTATATGAGACAGAAATCCCATATCTATGCATATGAGAATCAAGTCAAAGGGGAAATCGAAATTTTCCTGAGCAGAACGGGAATGACTTTGCAGGATTTCAGACAGGAGTCACTGAAAATTCTGAATGAAGATTCAGCTCTCTATAAAATTCTTGTCCATATAAGCTGATAAAAAGGGGAAACGTTGCAAAATCATTCTCACCACGATCATGAAGAAGGGCACGATCATAACAGTCATCATGGACATCATCACCACCATAATCCGACCGACTCTTCATCACTGAAAAGACTTCTGTATGCACTGATACCTGTATTTCTTACTTTTGCTGCAGAGATTCTGGGAAGCTGGATCAGCGGAAGTCTGTCGCTTCTTTCAGATGCAGGTCATCTTGCTTCGGATATGACAAGTCTTCTGATCAGCATCAATGCAGTACTGCTTGCCAGAAAAAAACCTTCCTCCGACAAACCCTTCGGCTGGAAAAGGATAGAAGTGCTTGCAGCCTTTGTGAACAGCCTTCTCTTGATTCCTGTCAGCATCTGGATCGGTGCAGAGGCATTTCACAGAATACTGGAACCGGCTGAAGTTCACGGGCATATGATTATTTGGGTCGGTCTCGCCGCAATCGTAGGCAATTTTACCGGCGCTGCAATTCTTCACAGTCATGCAGACTACAGTCTCAATATGAAAAGTGCTTATCTGCATCTGCTTTCCGATCTGATGGGTTCTATTGGAGTCGTGACTGGCGGAATCATCATATATTTCACCGGATGGAAAATCATTGATCCGATCATAAGCGGTCTTATTATGCTTCTGATTCTTCGAATTGCGTTCAACCTGATGAGAGATACTGCAAAATCCCTATTGGAATTTACTCCTTCAAATATCAGCTTTGCAGAAGTCGAAAAAACTATATTAGAAAATTCGAATGCTCAGAAAATCCTTGAGCTGAAAATCTGGTCACTCTCCTCCAGAGAAAATGCAGCCTCGGTTCATCTGCACATCTCAGAAGATTTCTCTAAAGAAAAACTGAAAGAAGCATTAAAAAAGAAGTACCGACTTTCCTACGTATTCATCGAAACCAATTAATGCGGCATCAATCGGAAATAGCTTTTGAGAATTGGGTTAAAAGCCTAAGTCGGCTGGAGCCGATAAAAGCAGAGCAGTAAGTCCGATTTCGTAATCAATCAAGTTTAGACTATGTTCACAGGCCTTGATAATAACTCATTGACAGAAATCGGATATTATTCAAACTGATTCTTCTGAACCTTTCACTGTGCAGGTCATCCATGATGAAATATATATTTTATATTTTCGCTCTGTTTTTCTCTTTCAGTATTTATTCAAAGGAAGAACATCCTTACGGTTTTTATAAAGGAGTTCTTCTGCTTTCAGGCACTGTCGGAAATCCTTTTGCATTTGGAGGAGATTTGACAGACAGAGAAAAAGATATCCAGAAAAATCTCTCACTCAGATCTTCTTTAGGCATTACTCCTCAGAAATTGTATGGTGCATCTTCTCTTCCTTCGGGGATAGGACTTCCTGATACAAATTTTAAGAATCTTCAGTCTGTATGTTCAATTATCTTTTTCTTGTCTCATCAGGAGACACGAGCATTAAAACTGCAAAGGAAAAAGGCGGATCCATAGGAGAAACATACAGACCGGCCCCCGGACTTCTGTACAACAATGTAAGATTTGACTCTGCAGAGATCAGTAAAATCGGCTCAGTAGAATACTCATTTTTCAGTTTCTTCGGTCTGTATGTGAAAGAATGTGTCATTGTCTGGGGAGAATGAGAAAAAATCAGCCTGATCATATATACATATACGCGTAAGAGTATATGTACTCCGAAACATAACCATGCCCGAAAGGGTATGCCCATACCAGTAATGATATACCCATACCCGTAAGAGTATTATCCGAATATGATTTATTTCATCTGATTTTTTAAGTTAAAGAATTGTAATTTCAGAGAGAACTGCCGATTCTGGTATTAGGTGTCGTGCAATAAAGAGCCGACAAGGGTGTTTTTATGCAGATAAATGAAAAGAACTGGGTAATTGGAGTCATTCTGACTGCTTTCATATTCATTTTTTCTCTCTTTATTTTTTGGCCGGGCGGAGCAAAGTCTGAAAAACCGATCAGCAGCTTTGAGGTTCCTCAGAGAATTCATTTCAGCCATTCTATGTATTTTGAAGAATATGCAGCGAAAGGATTTCCTTCCCCTCAGGATGTCACAAAGGCCTGTCTCAAATGTCATCCGAAATCTGCAGAAAATCTAATGCAGACTTCACACTGGACTTGGCTCCGTTCCAGTAAAAAACTCGCAAAGAATTCTCAGAGCGCCGAAATCGGGAAAAAGAATTTACTCAATAATTTCTGTATTGGAATCACAGGCAACTGGCCTTCCTGCACAAAATGCCACGCAGGCTATGGATGGGAAGATCACAGTTTTGATTTCAAAAAATCGGAAAATGTGGACTGCCTTGTCTGTCACGACTGGTCAGGCACTTATACAAAAGGTGCCTCAGGTGTTCCTCCGAAAGAAGTGAATCTGTTGACTGCGGCAAGATCAGTCGGATACTCCAAAAGAGACAATTGCGGAATGTGTCATTTTTCGGGAGGTGGCGGAATGGCAGTCAAACACGGTGACCTCGATGACAGTCTGATCTATGCAGTTGAACAGGTGGATGTGCATATGGGAAAAAACAAAATGCTCTGTACTGACTGTCATCAGACCCAAAATCATCTCGTGCCGGGCACAGCTTTTTCCGTTTCAGCAGAACAGGCAAGTGCTGTAGACTGCACAAACTGTCACGCAGAGAATGTTCATAAAAATGAAAGAATCAATTCTCACGTAAAATCGATTGCATGTCAGACCTGTCATATTCCGAACTATGCCAAAAGAACTCCGACTAAAATGACTTGGGACTGGTCGAAGGCAGGAGATGCAAAAAGAAAAGAAGACCCTCATACATATCTGAAAATCAAGGGTGAGTTTACTTATGCAATGAATCAGAAACCTGAATACTACTGGTTCAATCTGACAGTGGAAAGATATCTGATGGGAGATAAAATAGATCCCAAAAAAATGAGCAATATAAACTATCCTTCGGGGGATATAAACGATAAAAAGGCTAAAATCTGGCCTTTCAAGATTCATAAAGCAAAGCAGCCTTACGATAAAAAACTGAATACGATTCTTCCTGTAGTGACTGCCGGTGAGGGAGGATACTGGAAAGAGTTTGACTGGAACAAGGCTCTGCGTCTGGGGTCTGAAGTAAATAAATCGGAATACAGCGGCGAATACGGTTTTGCGGAAACTCAGATGTTCTGGCCCCTGTCCCATATGGTCAGTCCCGTAAAGGACAGTCTGGGGTGCAATGACTGTCATGGAAATCCGTCTCGAATGGACTGGAAAGCTCTTGGGTATTCCGGTGATCCTGCAGTTACCGGCGGAAGAGATTTCTCTAAGTTAAAATAATATATGTCAGGAGATTTTATGAGAACTTATATTTATATTTTTCTGCTGACAGGATTCTTTCTGCCGGTATCTGCACAGTCAGGGACAGGCAGACTGCATCCTCTTTTTCCTCTTCTGGATGAAAAAGGAACTCACGTCAGAGTATCAAAGGCTGAAATTTCCACAGAAAAAACCTGCGGAAGCTGTCACGACACTGATTATATCAAAAAAAACAGTCATCATTTCAATAATAAAGTGAAGGTGGACTGTCTTCAGTGTCATACCGAAAACGGAAAAATGGACTGGAAACCGAATCATTTCAGTGCTTCAGGTGAACTTTTGAGAGAATTTCTGTCCATCCGGTCTCCTGAAAACAGAAACTGCGGCTCCTGTCACGGTGTAGTTCATCAGGAAGTGACCCCTCTCGAACTTCCGTCTGATTTCCTGAGTCCTGGAAAATATGAGTCTACCAAGAGAACGGGAGAAATCATTTCTTATCAGAAACTTCATTCCTCATTTCTGAATCTTCAGAACAAGTCTAAGACAGAATTTTCCTGGGATATTCACGCGGAAAGAAAAGTGGACTGTGTAGACTGTCATTATTCCTCAAACAATCCCAAAAAAACTCTGCCCAAAAAGGACAATGATCTGAAGCATCTGGTTCAGGATCCCAGAACTCCGAGCATCGCAGATTTTCTGAACAGACCTGACCATCATCTGACTACTTCAGGATGTTCTTCCTGTCACAATCCCCTCGTCATTCATGAAATGATTCCATACAAAAAGAAACATATGGAAAGAATTGAATGTCAGACCTGCCACGTACCGGTTTTGAAAGGACCTGCACTTTCGGAAATTGACGGAACAGTGATTTCTGGAAATTCAGGATCGACATACAAATTCAGAAATATTCATTATACTTCAGAAAAAACTCTGAATGCGGAATACATCAGAGACTTCATCCCTTATCTTCTGCCCTCTTCTGATTCCAAAATTAAACCTTTTAATCTGATCACGGAATGGAACTGGGTAAAGTCATCCACAAAGGAAAAGATAAATAATGATATTTTAATGAAAGTTCAGAACCCTGAAGATGAATCGGAGAAAGCCAGACTTCTTTCCCTGTTTGATACTGGAAAGAACGGGAAAATAGAAGATTCAGAATGGGTACTGGACAGTCCGGAAAAATATGAATATTACAGGAACAGACTCAAACTTCTTCTGAAAGAAGAAGCAGAGATCAAGGGAGAAATCTATGCTTACCCTGTTCAGCATGGAGTACTGAGAGGAAAACCTGTCACTAGAGACTGTTCAAGCTGTCACAGTAAAAATTCTGACCGATTCAGTGAAATCAATGCGGGAACAAAATTGCCTGGAAGAAATCTCCCCGAATTCTCAAAGTCCGCGAAACTAACTCTGAACGCTCTGGAAGTTTCAGAAAATAAAGAAGGCTTTTCTGTACGCACAAATCCGGCAAAAGCAGGATTTTATATCTTTGGAAGCACAAGACAGAAATGGGCTGATATTCTTGGACTGCTGCTCTTTGGACTTACGGCCGCAGGCGTTCTGATTCACGCAGGACTTAGACTATTGAAATCGGAGCCCGCCAATGAAACCGAGGGAAAAATGAAGCAGCTTTACCTGTATTCCTTTTATGAAAGACTTTGGCACTGGACATCTGCTATCGGAATCATTCTGCTCCTAGTTACAGGAGTGGAAATTCATTTTCCGGATACAGTTCCTTTTCTGAATCTGACTGCCGCTGTGTATATTCACAATATACTTGCATTTATTTTAATTATCAATGCATTCTTGTCTCTGTTTTATCATCTGGCAAGCGCGGAGATCAGGCAGTTTTTCCCGCCTTACAGAACTTTCTGGGACAGCACTTTTGCTCAGATCCGTTACTATACTCAGGGAATATTCAAGGGAGAGGAACATCCTCTGGAAAAGACAAGAAACAGAAAACTCAATCCTCTTCAGCAGATCACCTATCTGGCAATTCTGAATATCCTTCTTCCTCTTCAGGTCATCACTGGATTGATTATATGGGGACAGGATAAATTTCCGGATATCCTCAGTTTTGCGGGAGGAATTTCCGTCGCAGCTCCGATTCATACTTTATGTTCCTGGCTGTTTCTGACTTTCCTGATGATGCATATTTATCTTACTACAACAGGACATACTTGGAACTCCAGTATCAAAGGAATGGTATTCGGTTATGAAGAAATCAAAGAGAAGAGCAGATAATATTCAGTAAAGAAAATGCAGGGATTTCAAAGGGATACAATCCCTTTGAACCTCCGGTAGGAGAACAATATGGAAACTAAAGAAGAACAATATATCAATCCTTATCTCGGCGGAACGATGCTCGGGATTGTGCTTTTTCTGGCATTTTATATCACAGGCAATGGTCTGGGTGCATCGGGAGCAATCAATCGAATTCAGGCCGGATTGATGAAGCTGATTTCCTCTAATCACGTAGACAAGGTGGGATATCTTGCTCATATGGCAGGAGGAAATCTGAACCCGCTTGACCACAGCGGAATCTTTATGCTGATGGGAACATTTTTCGGAGGAATGATTTCGGGATTTTTCTTCAAAAGAATTCGACCTGAAATCAGAAAAGGTCCTCAGATTTCCAATTCTCAAAGACTGATTCTTGCTCTGATCGGCGGCACAATTATGGGTTATGGAGCAAGACTGGCAAGAGGATGTACATCAGGGCAGGCGCTCAGCGGAGGAGCAGTCCTTGCAGTGGGAAGCTGGGCATTTATGTTTTCGGTCTTTGCGGGCGGATATGCTGTCGCCTACTTCGTCAGAAAACTCTGGAACTGAAAAGAGAGAATAAGGAGAAAGAATATGGCACCCTTTGATGTAATGACACTCTTCGGCAAGGCCGGAGGATATTTTGTATTTTTTTTGATTGGAATCGGATTCGGAGCAGTTCTCGAAATGTCAGGATTCGGTGATTCCCGAAAACTTGCTGCTCAGTTCTATTTCAAGGAAATGAGAGTTCTGAAAGTAATGTTCACCGCAATCGTAGTGGCAATGGTGCTGATATTCTTAAGTTCATCTATTGGACTTCTGGACTTCAGATCCGTCTGGATCAATCCGACCTATATTCCTTCTCAGATTGCAGGCGGACTTATAATGGGAGTCGGATTCATCGTCGGAGGATTCTGTCCGGGAACGTCTCTTGTATCTGCATCCACATTAAAACTCGACGGGCTTGTATTTTTTATCGGAGTGTTTCTGGGAGTCGGATTTTTCGGTGAGACTGTAGGATACTTTCAGCATTTTTATGAATCAGGAGAAAAAGAAAGATTCCTTCTTTCTGATCTTTTCGGAACAAGCATCGGATTTACGGTCACATTGATCGTGCTGTTTGCACTCACTGCGTTTTACTGGGCTGAGGTCGGAGAGAAAATCTTCGGAGAAAATATTCCCTGGAAAAAAATACAACTTATCCCAAAAAATACTAAATATATTGCAGCCTCAATTCTGCTCTTTTCTGTTGCAGCATCTGCAGCATTCATAGGACAGCCTGACGCTGAAAAAAAATGGAAATACACAGCCTCCAAAAATGAACCTTTTCTGAGCAAAAGAGAGGTCTACGTTCACCCGGGTGAACTGAGAGAACTGATGCACAACAGACAGATTTATCTCAGACTGCTTGATGTCCGTCCTGAAAAGGATTTTAATCTGTTTCATCTGAGAGATGCAGAACGTGTGGAAATAGAAGAACTCAAAAATACTAAATTCGCAGATGAAATCAGTAAAGGCGGATCAAATACAGTTGCGGTTCTGATCTCCAACACCGAAAGAGATTCCACTCACGGATGGAAACTTCTGAAGGCTAACGGTGTGCTGAATGTATATATTCTCGAAGGCGGAATCAACAGATGGCTCGAAGTATTCCCTCTGCCTGAAACTGTTGCAGAAAAATCAACAGAACAGAAAGAAGAAGAAATGCTGAAGTTTACATTCTGCAAGACTGTTGGCGAGGAACTGATTTCCTCCATTCCGGAAATCTCTCATGAAAAAGATTCGGAAAAACTGGAATACACGAAGAAGGTCAAACTTCAGAAGAAAAAATCAGCAATGGGGGGCTGCGGCTGAGTTTGCG
>JBPOJG010000040.1:0-7320 GCA_052033835.1 Spirochaetota bacterium | reverse complement strand
GAACTGATTTCTTCTTCAGTCTTTGGATAAACAACCCCGTCCACGAAATCCTTCAGAAGATTGAATCGGAGACGGATTACATCAAAATAACTTCTGCCTGCAGAATGAAATACTCTCTCCTGCAGATCTGTTTTTACAGGAAGAATTTTGGAAAGTCCTGCAAGAACGTTTTTATCCAGTCTTGACTTTGAAATTTTCAGATCATCAATTTTTACATCGGGAGTTCTAGGGAGAGATGAGACTCCCCAGTCATTCCTGAGAATATTCAGAATCTCATTGATATGATCCTTCAGAAAAAAATCTTCTGTATATGCACCCCATGCATCCCATCTCAGATTATTCCTTGTGTAGTTAATCGACGGATTCAGTTCAGTGTAAAATCTCTGCATATTCATTCCTTATCTTATCAGTGCAGTGCAAAGAGGAGCGTATCCTTTGTTCACGGATGCATGATCCAAATGAGTCAGAATCGGCCCTCTGTTCTTATACCATATCGGCAGAAGATATGATTCCTTACAGACTGTCTTAACTGAATATTTTCCTTCCGCTGATTTTCTGGCCTCATATAATCCGAAACCTTCCATTCCGCCTACATGGTACATCAGAATTGCAATTTTTCCGGGCTGAAGTGAATCAGATACATTCTTCATCAGTTCAGAAAATTCTTTCGCATTTGTATATTCTCCGTCGAGTGCGTTGCTGAAATACATTACATTCGTAATTTCCGGATCACTGCTCAGTTTTGTATGATTGAGTTTGGTCAGTTGAAAATCAAATGTTTTCAATGTAGCCAAAGTCTCCTGAAACTTAAGAAAGTGTTCACCGCAAAGGGCGACTCTGCCTTTATCACAGAAAGTACCATGATTGACTGGTTTTTCTCGCTTTATGGGTTTGGATACATACTGTGCTTTCCAGCCGATCTTCATTTCACCCATTGCTTTAGAAAGAGTATCCGGATCTTTTGCCTTTTCCTCTGAAAAAATCTTCAGCATCTGAGAATGTGCATATAGAATTCTCCAATCCATATCCATAGATGCAAGGTTTTCACAGTTCAGAATATTGTGCATCATATAAGGCTGAGAAAAGCCTACACTGTAACAGTTCTTTTTAAGATTCGGATAAAGTTTCTTAACCAGCTGAAAATCTCTGTCTGTCTTCTGATCGTTCATCATATAAAAATTCCAGCATCCAGCGAGAATTCTCTGATAAAGTCCAGTTGTATATGAAAACTTGGAAGGAGTCGGGTCCAATTTTATGTTCTGAATGAATTTATCGATCTGAGCATCATCTCTTTTCACGAATTCATAGACCATCTCGCAGGTTTTATCTCCAAGATCTTCAAGCTTTGCAAATTCTTCATAAATCTCGTACAGATCATCAGATGTATTCAGGTAAGAAAAATGTTTCTTATGTTCATCCGATATCGTAAATTTAAGTTTTGGAAAAGGCTTATTGCTGATTGATCTTCCAATAGATCTTGAAATACTGCAACTGCCGATTATATAAAAGAAAACTGAAAGAAAAACAAACAAAAAGAACTTACGCTGAAACATATTCACCTGCAATAGGACTCTGCCATTTTCGAATTTTTTATGTTACCTGTAAAGGTAAAAAAAAAGGAGTCAATAGACTCCTTTATGGGTTTACCTGAAGATCTCTCCACGTTCTATTCGCAAAGAGAAAGTACCTCTTCATCAATAAGATGAAGAGCTGACTACCATCTGTAATGAGAGAATGCCTTATTGGCTTCTGCCATTTTACGAATATCTTCCTTCTTCTTAATAGAAGCTCCAGTTCCCTTATGAGCATCCATTATTTCAGCAGCAAGTTTCGCACTCATTGACTTTTCGTTTCTGTCTTTTGCATAACGAATCATCCATTTAATTCCCAATGCCTGACGTCTTTCAGGTCTCACTTCTATAGGAACCTGATAGGTTACCCCGCCCACTCTTCTGGACTTTACTTCCACTTCCGGCTTTACATTTCCCAAAGCTTCAGTAAATACTTTATATGGGTCAGTATTCAGTTTAGTCTGAATCGCATCAAGTGCATCATAAAAAATCTTTTCTGCTGTGCTTTTTTTACCGCTCAGCATCAGACAATTGATAAACTTTGTGACAACAGGATCACTGTATCTGCTGTCAGGTGCCATATATCTAGGTTCTACTTTTCCTCTTCTTCTGGACATCGAATACTCCTAATTATGCCTTTGGCTTTTTAGCGCCGTACTTTGAACGAGCTTTACGTCTTTTATCTACACCCAATGTATCAAGTGTTCCACGAACAATGTGGTATCTCACCCCTGGAAGATCTTTCACCCTTCCGCCTCTGATCAATACTACGTTGTGCTCCTGAAGGTTGTGAGATTCTCCAGGAATATATGCAGTTACTTCAATCCCGTGAGAAAGTCTTACTCTTGCTACTTTACGCAATGCTGAATTTGGTTTTTTGGGAGTAAATGTCATTACTCTTGTACAAACTCCCCTTCTCTGGGGACATGCTTTTAATGCAGGAGACTTAGTTTTTCTTTTCTGCTTGTCTCTGCCGTGTCTGATAAGCTGGTTTATTGTAGGCATTCCTTAATCCTTCTTTTTTTCAGGTAAATATAATATACTGGCCCATTGCCAGATTTTTGCACACGGGCTGTATGTAAATACTTTTATAATACATAAGCCCATTTTTTTTAATTGTCCTCTTCTTCAAAAGAATCTTCCGATTCATCGCCAAGATCATCGTCATCATCTTCTTCATATTCGAGGTCTTTTCTGTCAGTCACTTCAATAGCGATCGTATTCTGATCACGGTCTATGATAGGACTGATTCCTCCAGTTCCTTCTTCCAATGTCTGTTCTTCCAGATCATCAGATTCTTTATCCAGATCACCATAGTAATCTTTGAATACATCAATATTCAGATAATTCTTCATCCCGGTTCCTGCTGGAATCATATGACCGATAATCACATTTTCCTTAAGACCGATCAGTCTGTCTGTCTTGCCTTTGATTGCAGCATCAGTCAGAACCTTTGTAGTTTCCTGAAATGAAGCGGCCGAGAAGAAAGATTCAGTATTCAGGGAAGCCTTTGTCAGACCAAGCAGAATCGGCTGTGCCTGTGCGGAACTTCCTCCTTCTGCCTCAACCCTTCTGTTTTCTTCCTTGAATGCAAATTTATCTACCTGCTGCTGAGCCACAAATGAAGTGTCTCCACTGTCTGATATGATGACCTTTCTGAGCATCTGACGGACAACAACTTCAATGTGCTTATCATTGATATGCACTCCCTGAAGTCTGTAGACCTCCTGCACCTCTTTTACAAGATATGCATGAAGAGCATCCACACCCTTGATTCGCAGAATATCGTGCGGATCAAAGTTTCCATCATCGAGCTGATCACCCTGCTTGACATAGTCCCCATCCTGAAATCTCAGCTGCTTGTTCAGAGGGATGGCAACTTTCACCTTCTCCATTTCAGAACTGTCAGGATTAATATAGAGAATTCTTTTCTCTTTTGCGATTTCTCCCCGGTCCTCCACGCTTCCACTGATTTCAGCCAGAGTAGCAGCATCCTTAGGACGTCTTGCTTCAAAAAGTTCATCTACACGAGGCAGACCCCCTGTAATATCCCTTGTCTTTTCAGCGATAGAAGGAATCTTAAAGATTGCATCTCCCACTTTTACAGTGTCTCCGCTTTTCAGCGAAATCTGAGCATCAATAGGAGCCGGATATTCATCAACAGTACCGTCTGCCTTTGTAATCAGAATTCTAGGACTCAGTTTATCTCTTCTGTTTTCAATGACTTTCAGAGTAACGTTTCCAGTCTTAGGGTCTTCATCTCTTCTGAGATTCTTTCCGACTTCCAGATCGACGAGGGAGACTGTTCCTTCTGCATCTGTAATTACAAGATCATTATGCGGATCAAATTCTGCCAGAGCCTTGCCAGGAGGCATGACATCCCCTTCTTTTGCATGAAGAATTGTTCCAATTTTAACAGGTATGACTACATCATCACCAAGTATGCGGAAATCATTACCGTATAATGTAACAGTCCCGCCCATAGTTGCATGAACCATTTCACCTTTTGAGTTGGTAGCAATCACTTCACCTTTTTCTACTTTCTGTCCATCCTGTATTCTCACGTTTACAAGGTCAGCCGTGCTGAGTGTCTGAATAAGGTTCTGTACTACAATGTTTCCAGGTTTACTGAATACTGACTGCCCCAATCCGTTCTTGATGAGTTTGCTGCTGCTCACTGATTTTACATAAGACTGATAGGAAACCTTGTGTTCTTTTTCCTTGATCTTTGCAGACGCAGCACCCCCAATGTGGAATGTTCTCATCGTCAGCTGTGTTCCAGGCTGACCGATCGACTGAGCAGCAATTGTTCCGACTGCCTCACCGATTTCGACAGGAACAAGTCTTGCCATATCCATACCGTAACACATTGTGCAGATTCCATGTTTGGATTCACAAGTTAAAGGTGAACGAACCTTGACTTTTGTATAACCGAGATTTTCGATCTTCTGGCCGACAGACCTTACGATCAGTGTATTCTTAGGATACACAACTTTTTCAGTCACAGGGTCAATAATATCTTCAGCCTTATATCTTCCGAATACTCTGTCTGCAAGAGATACGATTACATTTTCCCCTTCTTTTACTACACTCAGGTTAATGCATGTCTCTGTTCCGCAGTCAGGTTCTGTAATGATCACATCCTGAGAAATATCTACAAGTCTTCTTGTCAGATAACCCGCATCGGCAGTTTTCAGAGCAGTATCCGAAAGACCTTTTCTCGCACCGTGAGTGGAAATGAAGAACTCCAGAATGTCCAGACCTTCACGGAAATTGGAACGGATCGCAAGTTCAATGATCTCCCCATTAGGTTTAGCCATCAGTCCCCGCATCCCTGCCAGCTGGCGAATCTGCTGCTTGGAACCTCTCGCTCCCGATGCAGCCATCACATAAACTGGATTGAATCCGCCTTGGTCTTTTTCCAGTTCCTTGAACATACTGTCAGTAATCTTATCATTTGTCTTTGTCCAGATCTCAATGACTTTCTTCTTTCTTTCATCGTTAGTGATGATCCCCTGACGGTATTCCTTATCCGCTTTTTCCACTTCTTTGTTTGCTTCCGCAACTAAAGACTGTTTCAGAGGAGATGTTTTGATGTCATGGATGGAAATCGTAGGTGCAAATCTAGTTGCATATTTGTAACCGAGTCTCTTGATTTCATCAAGCATAACGACTGTTGCTCCAGGGCCATGTGTATCATAAACTTCAGCGATGATACGGTTTGTTTCCTTGTCACCTAGAACTCTGTTCACATAATTGTATCCCTTAGGGAATGCAGTATTGAAGATCATTCTTCCAGGTGTAGTTTCAATGATTTTTCCCTGATAAAGAACACTGATCTTGGAACGGATATCCAGTGAATCAATGCTGATCGCATACATAATTTCATCGAGACCAGTAAAGAATTTTCCTTCACCTTTTCCGTTCTTCACTTCACTTGTGAGATAATATATCCCAAGTACGATATCCTGTGTAGGCCCGCAGATTGGATGACCGTTTGCAGGATTCAGTATATTGTGAGGGGAAAGCATAAGCATCCACACTTCCAGCTGCGCTTTTGGAGACAGAGGAACGTGAATTGCCATCTGATCCCCGTCAAAGTCCGCATTGAATGCGTGACATACCAGAGGATGCAGTTTAATTGCTTTTCCATCAATCAGGACAGGAAGGAATGCCTGAATTCCCAGACGGTGAAGTGTAGGTGCTCTGTTCAGAAGAACAGGATGTTCTTTCACTACTGCTTCGAGTGCTTCAAATACATCCTTGTCTTCTGATTCTACTTTTTTCTTTGCAGACTTTATGTTCGGAGCAAGCTCCAGATCCACAAGTCTTTTCATTATAAATGGTTTGAAGAGTTCCAGAGCCATCTTTTTAGGAAGACCCATCTGGTGAAACTTGAGTTCAGGTCCGACAACAATTACAGATCTTCCCGAATAGTCCACCCTCTTACCGAGAAGGTTCTGACGGAAACGTCCCTGCTTTCCTTTCAGCATATCTGAAATGGATTTTAAAGGTCTGTTTCCTTTTCCTTTTACAGTTCTCTTTCTTCTGGAATTGTCAAAAAGAGCATCCACTGCTTCCTGAAGCATTCTTTTTTCATTACGAACAATGATTTCAGGTGCTTTCAGTGCCAGAAGTCTTTTCAGACGGTTGTTTCTGTTGATGACCCTTCTGTAAAGATCGTTCAGATCTGAAGTCGCAAAACGACCTCCGTCGAGCTGAACCATTGGACGAAGTTCAGGAGGAATTACAGGAACTACATCAAGAACCATCCACTCAGGTCTGTTTCCAGAATCACGGAATGCTTCTAGAACTTCGAGTCTCTTAATCAGTCTTTTGTCGGAAACTTTTTTTTCCTGAATTCTCTGACGAATAACTCTGGCTTCACCTTCCACATCAATCCTAGAGAGAAGTTCTTTGATGGCATCTGCTCCGATTCCGGCAAGAAACTTGTCGCCATATTCATCGAGATAAGAATGGTATTCATCCTCATCGAGAAGCTCACCTCTGTTTCTTCCTGAATCTGCAGGGTCAATAATGACATACTTTTCAAAGTACAGAATTGCTTTCAGTGCATTCATAGTCATATCCAGAAGAAGACCCATTCTCGAAGGAACTGATCTGTAGTACCAGATATGAGAAACTGGAGCTGCAAGTTCAATATGCCCCATTCTTTCGCGACGAACCTTGGAGTGCGTTACTTCCACTCCGCACTTATCACATACAACACCTTTGTATCTGATGGACTTAAATTTACCGCAGTAACATTCCCAGTCTTTTGTAGTACCGAAAATCTTTTCACAGAAAAGACCGTCTCTTTCCGGTTTCAGCGTACGATAATTGATTGTCTCTGCTTTCTTTACTTCACCGTAGGACCAGTCCTTGATCCTTTCAGGTGAAGCAATTTTAATGGTTATTGAGTCAAAGCTTGTATAGTTTCTCATCAGATGTTCTCTATGGATTCAATTTTGATCTTTTTCTTACTTCTGGAAAATTCATCCTCATAATCGGAAATATCTACCTGAGATCCTTCCACATCTGTAATGATAATATCCAGAGCCAATCCCCTGAGTTCCTGTACTAATACGTTGAACGATTCCGGTATTCCAGGTTTGATGGAGTGTATACCTTTCACGATTGCTTCATAGATTCTTGCTCTTCCGAGCATATCATCCGACTTGATTGTCAGAAGTTCCTGAAGTGTATGAGATGCCCCATAAGCTTCCAGTGCCCAAACTTCCATTTCCCC
>JBPOJG010000484.1:0-8294 GCA_052033835.1 Spirochaetota bacterium | reverse complement strand
AATTGAATCCTCTCTCCGAGATTCATATTATTCTTTAGGTTTTAAAAAAGTGAAACCTCTCGAAAGCATTCCGGGAATAGTCACTGAGAATAAATTTTATCAGGTTCTGCTGATAAAGGATAAGCATTTTCCGAAAGGAGAAGAATGCATCTTAGGCGACAATCAGGAATATGTTACACTGGACTGTTTTAAAAAGGAAACACTGAATTGATTTTTGGCGGAATACTGTTTCTCTTTGCAGGAATTCTTTTTATCGGAAAGGTCTGGGGAAAGATTCGCCCAATGATTGAAATTAATGATGATGGAATACAATATCATGCAGGAATCAGTCATACAGAAAAGAAAGGGATGATTCCAGTGTCACAGGCAGATCTGGAAGAAGGTACTGATTTTGAAATTGGAGAAGGTGCATATTCCGGCCTTTGCAATAAAAGCAGCTTAAAACTCAAATTCGGTGAAATGGGAAATTCCAAAGCAGAATTCGACCAAAGACTTCTGAATGAAAACAGAAAATTGCGGAAGAAGATAGAGAACAGGAAGAAATAAATTTCCTAGAGTTTCATTCACTCAATAAACGAAATATAGCAAGTCTTGAAAACGTTTTCGTTACCTGCTAAATCATCTTTAGATTCTTAAATATTGAAAGAGCTTCAGATAAAATTGCGCTTTTCAAACAATTATTAAATATTCAATGTATATTTTAAGCCAAAATAAACATTTCTGTTTCTTTTGATTGCTTTTTGTTGACGGAAATATTGTGTGATGATTTTCTGTATTTCACATTGAGATTGTTTTTTATTCAGATTTTTCGAGGAATCAATAAAGGAAATTGACATTCCTAAAAACGGGAATGATGTTTCAAATATGGCTCCTGCACACATAAACGGAGCGGTATTTGAGGTGAATGAAAAGGAAATGAACAGCAGACATCAAAATTTATTTCAGGATGCAAAGGATTTATTCAGCATCAAAGAAGCAAGTCTCTGGGCTACAGACTATCTGGGGAAAACTGTCACTCCTTCCAATATCTCTTATCTGATACAATACGGAAGAATTGCGAAAATTGGGGACAATGGCGGAACTCAGATTTCCAGAAAAGAACTTCTCAATTATTATAATTCCTATAATGGAAAACGGCAGATTTCCTGGAAGGATCAGCTAGGGGAAGATCTGAATTGGGCTCTTTCCTTTGATGAGTATACTGAATCAGAAACCACAAAACATGTTCACAGGCTTCATCCTTACAAAGGCAAGTTTATTCCTCAGCTTGTAAAATATTTTTTGGACTCCCATACTGATGCATTTAAGAAAGAATTCTGCTTTAAGCCTGGAGACATTGTGCTGGATCCTTTTTCCGGGAGCGGAACTACAATGGTTCAGGCTGCTGAGCTTGGGATCCATGCAATAGGGATTGATATTTCTGAATTCAATACGATCATCGGAAATTCTAAAGTAACAGACTATGATCTTCTGGATGTGGAAAAAGAACTTCATCGTATTACAAAAGCATTAAAAATATTTCTCGCTGATTCCAATACAGCCGAGTTTGAAGAGACATTGCTGAAAGAGCTGTATGAATTCAATCTGAAATACTTTCCTGTTCCAGAGTACAAATACAGACTTCACAGAAAGGAAATCCTCGAAGAAGTGTATGCATATGATAAAGAAAGAGAATTTCTGCCAACGTATAATAAGCTTGTAAAGAAATTTAATATCCAGCTGAGGCAGAAGAAATCGGAAACCTTTCTGGATAAATGGTATTCTCAGCATGTACGAAATGAAATTAATTTTGTTCATAAAGAAATCAAAAAGATTAAGAATCCCGATACGAAGAATATCATTACAGTTATTCTCAGCAGAACAATCCGATCCTGCAGGGCAACGACTCACGCAGACCTCGCCACATTAAAAGAGCCGGTGACGGCGGCATACTATTGCGGAAAACATGGAAAAATATGCAAACCTCTCTTTTCCATATTAAAATGGTGGGAAACTTATTCCAAGGATACTTTGAAAAGACTGACTCAGTTTTCGGAGCTTAAGACGGATACTTTTCAGACCTGCCTTACGGGCGACAGCCGCACAGTAAATATTTTTAAGGAAATCGGCGATACAGATTCTGTCTTTGGAAAACTGCTGAAAAAACAGAAAATCAAAGGAATCTTTTCCAGTCCTCCTTATGTCGGTCTCATCGATTACCATGAACAGCACGCCTATGCGTATGATCTGTTTGGATTCGACCGAAAGGATGATCTTGAAATTGGCCCAATGTTCAGAGGACAGGGCAGAGAGGCTAAAAACAGCTATATTCAGGGACTTTCTGATGTTCTGAACAATTGCAAGAAATATTTCGCAGATAATTATGATGTATTTCTCGTTGCAAATGATAAATACAATATGTATCCGACCATCGCAGAGAACGCAGGAATGCAGATTGTAAACCAATACAAGCGACCAGTCCTGAACAGAACCGAAAAAGATAAAGCAGCATATTCTGAAATCATATTTCATTTAAAGGAGAAGTAAGGGTTTTATGGAACAAAAGTTTAGTATAGAATTAAATTCAAGAATAATTTCTTTTACTCAGAAATTTGGAATCAAACGAGGAACTATTCCTCCTCAGAACCTTTTTGAAGCATTTTCAAATTATACTATCGTATCAAACCTGCTTGAGGAGGATTTTGAAGGAGTAAATAAAATATCAACAGGGAAGGCGAAGGGTATTGATGGAATAGCAATTATAGTGAACAATAAGTTAATTGCAGATGAGTCTGATTTAAATAAATTGGGAGAGAATGAGAAGTTGCAAATTAGCATATGCTTTATTCAATCAACGACTATGAGTAGTTTTGAAACAAAAAAATTTCAATCTTTCATAGATGAGGTTATCAATTTTCTTACTTTGGGAAGCCGGATAGAGCCATTCTCTGATATAATTTTTGAAAAGTTATTTAATGAAGAAAATGATTATCTAGATCGGTTGAAAGAAACACCGAAAGTATTTATATTTTTCTCTTCAGGCTGTACCGATCACAAAATATCTAGAAATGAAATGGAGAACGAAAAGAAAAAAATTATCGGTAGGAGAGAATTGTACGAAAAATTTACACTGGGAGAGATTCAAGTTCTGCAAAAAAATGAACTGAATGAAAAATTCGATAATATTGATAAATATTTAGAAATTGCATTAAAGTTTCACAAAAGTAAACAACTTGATGAAAAGCTTAAAGTCAAATTTAGTTTAATTTCATCGATAAAATATAAAGAATTAAAAAAACTGATTGAAACAAAAGAGGGAAATTTAAGAGAAAAGCTTTTCATCGAAAACCCTCGATCAGTTGTAAAAGATTCTAATGTAAATGATCAGATTAAGGAAACCCTATCTAACTCTAGCTTTCGAGATTATTTCATATATCTGAATAACGGTTTAACTATTTTATGTGATGCAATTAGGAGGCATGAGGCAAAAGAGGACGTCTTCTGGTTAAAGTATCCCAGAATTATAAATGGATGTCAGACTACCCATATGTTATTCGATTTCAGTGAAGAGAATAAAGATTCTATTGATGAGTTGGATGTATTTGTGAAAGTAATTGCAACAGAAGATAAGGATCTCAAAAATAAGATAATTTTTGCAACTAACAATCAAAATTCTATAGATAAAGATCTTCAGGCATTGAACGAATTTCATACAAAACTTGAAGAGTACTTTCAAGGAATTGAAAAATTTGATATTCTATATGAAAGACTTAGAGGACAATATTCTAAAATTAATCCTCCGTATAAAAAAATTGACATCGAAAATATTGCCAAAGTATTTATTTCTGTTCTTTTACAATTACCACATGAAATGAAGAGTAATGCAATAAAAAAAATCGAAAGCTTTCAAACGAAGGAACAAAAAATATTTAGAGGAAATAATTATGATGAATACTATTATTGTGCAGTTTTATTTTTCTACTTTAACTCATTCATTGCAAATAATATTATTTCCCTTGAAACGCAAACAATGGATATGCATTTGTTACTTGTGTGTGATTTAATTTTATCAAGAGAGGGGTTAAAAACAATAAATGGAAAAATTAAAAAACTAGAACGATCAGATGATGCTATGAAACTATTTATTCGAGCCAATAAAGAATTAAGCGATCAACGTTCTTTATTTGAAAGAAGAGGTTTTTACTCGGGAAAGAAAACAAAAGAATTAGTTGAATATTTTAGTAATACTTATGTTCCAAACTAGAGATTCATGGATGCTCAATTAGTATGGTTTAATGCTTTCTAATTTTCATTCAGTTAGTATATCAAGGAGCGGAATGGAATGTTAACTTCGATAAAAATGGTTGTGAGGTAGAGAGGAGGAATACAATATGACTGCAATTTCCCAAACCGCAAAGAATAAAATTGAAGAGCAAATTAATTTAGTGGTCGATAAATATTTAAAAAAATCGAACGATGCACCGTTAGCTAATTCAGGAAATCCATTTGTCATAGCTTTATTGAAAAATTTTGAACCACTCTTGCATAGACTTCATGGGTTAAAAGGATCTCTTGGAAATCAAATGGAGATAATTTCTGAAATTATTGCTATTGAAGCATGGGGAGAAGGTAGTGTTTTCAGAAATCATAAAGAAGAAGTTTCATTGCCAGTAAATGTGTTTCAAGAAATAAATTCGATTCTCAATAACTTGAGCGATGTAAAGTGCCATCCTAATTATCAAAAGGAGAAAGAAAGAGTTATTGATGCTTGCTGTAGGGCATCTTCAGAAAAGGAAACGCATACATATGAATTCGACTTGCTACTTTCTGATATTAAAGAGCATAGATATTATTGTATTGAATTAAAAGGACCTGATCCAAATACTACGGAAGTCCCTGGAGCAAAAATGCGATTATTGACATCAATAGCTTTTTTGTATATGAAGTATAAAACGAAAAACATCGATTCAATTATAGGGATATATTATAACAATAAATTTCCGAAACCGTACAAGAATCCTAAAATATTAAACTATTTTGATCCAGAGTATGATATGAAAGTTCATTCTGATTTTTGGAATTTTATTGGGAAAAATCCAAATACTTTTCCTGAACTTTTAGAAATCTTTGAAAAATATGGCGAGAAAAATAAAGGAAGAATATGGGATGGTTTTTCAAAACTTATCGAGGGCCCAAATGCCCCTAAATAAATCCCAGATCTCCGATGTTGAAAATGTATTGCGAAATGCATTACGGCACAAATTTCAAAAATACAATCCTGAACCAGCTGTGATGCCTTTTCATACCCGTCTGTTGGGGCAAGACAGGATGGCATTATTTTCCTTTATTCATTCTTTGAACACGAATTTTGGGACGAGTATTTTCGAACCTGTTGCAATGGCGCTCGGAAAGATTCGCTTTAAGGAAGTTTCTTCGCAGGCCACTGCCGGCACTCACATTTCCTCCGAAGCACATAAAGTGATTCAGGAAATTATGGATGATCTTTCTACTGGAAAATCTCTGCCAAATAAATTGGAAGAGATCAAAGCCATTCGGAAAGTAT
Source organism: Spirochaetota bacterium (assembly GCA_052033835.1). Classification (GTDB taxonomy): domain Bacteria; phylum Spirochaetota; class Leptospiria; order Leptospirales; family Leptospiraceae; genus DAORDI01. Next base: position 2,752 of record JBPOJG010000484.1, on the reverse strand, counting down.
GCCAGAAAGGTGAGATGAAGTTAGTGAAGCCGACTCGTGTGGATGTAAAGCTGATTGATAAAGCTGGAGCAGTTTATCTATGTGATATCAAGACAGCAAAACCGAATGCAGGCGGATTTAAGGAATTCAAAAGAACCCTTCTTGAATGGGTCGCCTGTGTACTTGCAGATGATAAAGACATAGATATTCACAGTATTATAGCAATTCCGTACAATCCCTATGACCCGAAACCCTACAGCCGCTGGACAATGCGCGGGATGATCGACCTCGAAAATGAACTTAAGGTAGCAGAGGAGTTCTGGGATTTTCTCGGAGGAACTGGAGCATACATTGTATTGCTGGATATTTTTGAACGAGTAGGCCTGGAGCTTCGTCCTGAGATTGATGAATATTTCGCGAGGTTTAATAAGGGGTAGGTTCTGCGGGATAATCAGTTCCTAAGTTCTTTTATCACTGGACTGCACTCTCCCTGTCATCCTGAGGGAGCATACAGAGTGAACTGTGTTATCGGAATGCAACGAGCAGCGACCGAAGGATCTTAATGCATTCAGAGCAGACAGTCTCTTCCGTTCCGAAAGAAGTCTTCCTCGCACAATGCTTTAAGATCCCTCCTTCGTCGGGATGACAGTGGTTTATCCTGAAAAGATTTAGAAGCTTATCCATATAGCCCCAGTGTCTTCGTGAAAAAAAAGAATAAACAACCACGGGGAAAGGGGAATAAGGGTGAGCGAAATATAACCCCGGTTGAAATGATTGCCAAGTTCAACGGAAATTTGTTGAAAAGGAGTTGCATTCTTTCCGTTTTTGGGTAATCTGAAATTACTAATTTTTGAAGAGAGAAAAATTACAGATAGCTATGCTGCTGAATCAAAAAATCTATGAAGAAATATCCCATATCATCAGACTGGGAAAGCAGAAGGTCTTTCAGGCTGTCAATTCCGAGATGCTTTTTACCTATTGGGAAGTGGGGAGAAAGATTTTTGAGGAAGAGCAAAAAGGAGAAAACCGCGCCGAATATGGGAAGTTTTTGATTAAAAACCTCTCGGAAAGGCTTACTCAGGATTTTGGGAAAGGATTTGATCAAAGCAACCTGAGAAATATGCGTCTTTTTTATAAAGCATGTCCAATTCGTGACGCACTGCGTCACAATTTGAGCTGGACTCATTATCGCACAATTCTTAGGGTAGAGGATGAAAAAGCTCGAAATTTCTACATTTCCGAATCTATTGAAAATCAATGGAGCACCCGTCACCTCGAAAGACAAATCAACTCTTTTTATTATAATCGAATCCTTGCAAGTCAGGACAAAAATCTTCTCAAAGCTGAAGCAGAGAATACAAATAAACAATTAAAACCAGTAGATTTAATCAAAGATCCTTACGTGTTGGAATTTCTGGAGTTAAAAGAGAATACGAATTATCTGGAAAGAGATTTAGAAAAATCAATCTTGAGTAAACTGCAGGAATTCCTTTTGGAATTGGGAAAAGGATTTTCTTTTGTAGCAAGACAGCAAAGAGTCACCAGTGATAGTGGACAGCACTATTATATTGATTTAGTATTTTATAATTATTTATTAAAATGTTTTATTCTGATAGATTTGAAAATCGGAGTGTTGACTCCGCAGGATGTCGGACAGATGGATATGTATGTTCGACTGTATGAACAGTTAAAAAAACCGGAAGGTGATAATCCTACGTTAGGAATTATCCTCTGTTCCGAGAAAGATGAAACAGTTGTGAAATTTTCTGTTTTAAACGGAAGCGAACAATTATTTGCTTCCAAATATCAATTATACTTACCTACTCAAGAACAGCTAAAGCAACTATTGGAAACTGAGAGAGATTACCTTGAACATAATTGAATCAAAGTCATTCGGAAAGTATGCCAGAAAGGTGAGATGAAGTTAGTGAAGCCGACTCGTGTGGATGTAAAGCTGATTGATAAAGCTGGAGCAGTTTATCTATGTGATATCAAGACAGCCAAACCGAATGTGGGCGGGTTTAAAGAATTCAAAAGAACCCTCCTTGAATAGGTCGCCTGTATTCTCGCAGATGATAAAGACATTGATATTCACAGTATTATAGCAATTCCGTACAATCCCTATGAACCCAAACCCTACAGCCGATGGACGATGCGCGGGATGATCGACCTCGAAAATGAATTGAAGGTAGCAGAGGAGTTCTGGGATTTTCTCGGAGGAATCGGAGCATACGGTGTATTGCTGGATATATTTGAACGAGTTGGGCTGGAGCTTCGTCCTGAAATTGATGAATATTTCGCGAGGTTTAATAAGGGGTAGGATGGCTGACTGCGAAAAGGATTTGAAGAACATTCATATAGCCCTATGCTTGGCGTGAAGGAAATTTTTTCCTGTATCCTTCGATATACTCAGGACAGGTTTAGTGCTTTTCGTGGTTGTCTTTTTTTAACCACGAAATACACGAAAATAACGAAAAGGGTTTGTGGATATGGATATGATTTTTAAGGATGAGGTTTATAGGATTCAAGGCTGTGTTTTTGAAGTTTATAAATACTTCGGTAATGGTTTTTTAGAATCCGTTTATCAAGAAGCTTTGGAGAAAGAATTTGATATGCAGAAGATTCCTTATGTTTCCCAATCATCTTTAGAAATATATTATAAGGAATTTAAGTTGCAGCAGATGTATAAACCGGATTTTATCTGTTATGATGAAATTATTCTGGAAATAAAAGCAGTAAAAAAGATTGCAGATGAGCACAGAGCACAATTGTT
>JBPOJG010000442.1:0-1515 GCA_052033835.1 Spirochaetota bacterium | reverse complement strand
AAAAAGGAATCAGAAAAATGCTTCCGTATGTCGTATTGGATATACGGTATGTATAAAATGATTTTTCGCTTCCCTGTATGGAAAAGCTGATGTCATAGACTTTCTTTTTTACGGTGGGGTATATCATATATGTGAAGAGTGAGATCCATGTGGCTGAAATGCCGGAACTTTTTTCGGCATCATTCCTGCCGAATATCTGAACTTGAATGAATTTCTTTTCCAGTCCAGAATCATCAATATTCACTGATTTCTCCAAATTCTTTTTGATAGAATCTTTCATGATTTTATATTCAACTGTCTGAAGCACATTCCTGTTTCTGATTTCATTCACAAACTCAAGCCTGTAGGTTTTTCCTGAGAAAGGAATATCCTGCTCTCGATATTTCCCACTGGACTGAACAGGATCAGATACAGTCATGCAGGAACAGAGAAAAAGCAGAAAAAAGATGACCTTCCTGTTCAGCTTAATCATATTACTCATATCCGCAAGCCTGAATCAGTTTTTCTCGGAAATCGTCAATGGACGCTGTGAACATTTTTTCAAACATCTCTTCTCTGGAATTTGCAAACGGTATCAAAAAAACAATAAACAGTCCTGCATTGCTCGAGAGAACAGTATCATATTCATATTCCTTGATAAGTTCAGCATTTTTATATACAGAATAATTCAGGCCAAAATGCTCAATGACCACATAAGGAAAAAGTATTCCCAAATTCAGAATGCCGATCACACCCATAAAATTTGTTTCTGTCTGCTGCTTTCTGACGAAACTCACTTCAATATGACAGTCTGATTTGTTCGTCATCGGACTTTTACTCAGCTCAAAATCAGTGAATCTCTTTGTAAGAAATTTCCCGAAGTAATTTTGAAAATACAGACTGTGAGGATCAGGAAAAAAACGCACAGAGAGTTCTTCTCTCAAAGGAACAGCACTGTAATCCAGCAGATGCTGAAAATAAGACAGAAAAGAGTGGTTAAAATAATTCTGATTCTGGAAAGATATTCATCCATCTTAATATATTAGACTGATTTTTTCGGCATGAAAGAAACAAATGCTGCTCATCGGACAAACAACTTTAATAACGTGCAGGATTCCTTAGGAACCAAAATCCATAACTCAAGCAGTCAGTTTTTCAACCTCATATTCCCCGATATTTCTGTCCTTGAATTCAGCTCCAACGAGATAAATATCCTTGCCTTTGTTCAGATACTTTTCATAATACTTTTTATTTTTAATCTGGGCAAGCGCCTCTTCCTTGGTTCCGCTGAATTTGAATTCAAAAATGTATATGGATTTGCTTTCAATGACAGCATCGATTCGGCCCAAATTCGTTTTCACTTCCGTGTTTATTCTGAATCCAAGAAGTGTAAAAGTCAGATAGAAAATTGTCTGATAGTATTTTTCCTGAGCAATATGCAGATCATATTCTATACCTGCAAATATTTCGCGGAGCACCTCGATGCTTTTTTCCAGATTTTCATCCTGAAATGCCTCCGTCAGTTTGATGATCAGA
>JBPOJG010000079.1:0-2694 GCA_052033835.1 Spirochaetota bacterium | reverse complement strand
GTGAAAATCCTTTTGAAAGTAAAGTCCAAGCAGAAACCAGATGAAAGCTAGACCTTTGAGTTTCATATCCCCGAATCCTGCCAGCATAAATGAATAAAGAACTGATTCAAGAAAGAGGGTCTGAAAGAATTGGTAATGCTTTCCTTTTCTCAGAAAAAACAGGGAAACCGAAAGGATCAGAGCTGAAATGAACGTGACAATTATACTTTCCGCAGTCGACACAGAAAATAGAAACAGTATTCTGTTCAGAAGAATCAAGAGGCAGCCCAAAACGGTCATCATTCAATATACAAATTTTATTATCTGGATTTCTTTGCAAACAAGTTCATTGGAGATCCGTAAGTCTTTTTCGGATTAAAGAATTTTTCTTGTAAAAAAAAATGTTTTCTATTCCGTTGAAACCTGTCCGCTAAGAAGGGAAAGAGGGAAATATGCAGGAAGAACATATCAGCAAAAAGACGGAAACTCAAAGGCTCCATGTGCTTTTGGGAGGTGCAGACGGACTTGAATTTCTGGAAAGACTCTCTCCGCACGAACTCTTTACTTTGAGAAATAAATTTTCAGCTGCAATGCAGAATGAACATGCCGCGACTTGGGAGAAACTTGCCGGAGTTGCCAAATTTATGCCGAATTTTCTGAATGCAAGAGTTTCTCAGGATATTTTAGGACCCAGCATTACAGCCAGTCTGACGTATTTCATTCCCGTCAGTGAGGCGATCAGCATTTCTTCTCATTTTAATGTTTCCTTTATGTGTGATGTAATAGAACATCTGAATCCCGCAAAACTGGAACCTCTGATCAGAGATTTCCCAGTAGACAGAATCAAAAAAATTATTCATGAGTTTGAGAAGAGAAGAGGCTATTACACGATGGGCAATTTTGTGGACTATATGCCTGCTGAGAAAGTCATTATGATTTCAAAGGAAATCAGCTCAGATGAGACCCTGATCAGAACAGGAAGTTTTTCAAATGAAAAAGAAAGACTGATCCCGGTCATCAGAGCTTTTCCGGATGACAGAATCAGAAGTCTGCTGCAGGCCGGAAGCACTTTTGGACTCTGCGATGATGTGCTTGCCATTATAAAATATATCCCATTTGAAGAACTGAAAAAATATATCGGTATCCTTGTAGGAATTGGCGGGAAGACTTTTCAGGATTATCTGGGTGCCGCAAAAAAAATGGGCGGAGAGGAGCTTGAGATTGTCAAGAAGGTCACAGTTGATCTTGGACTGACTCTGGACTGGAACTGAAAAATGATGAAGATTTTAATTATTTTATCATTATTTATCGGATGCCGACTGATGAATGAAACCGGAACATCTTATCCGGATACAATGAGGGGCAAGGATGTGAAAAAAAAGCTGATCAGTGCTTCTGCCCTGGGTTCCATTCTGATTGGGGGAACAGTGAAGGTTCCGAACGATGTGCTTGGCCCGGTTTTTGCGGGAATCAAGGATGAAGGTTTTTATAAAAAAGAAGATGTGGACAAATGTGCCAGAAAGCTCACTGTATTTGAAAGTGCAGCGGCCGCACTGATCTGCGATATTCCTGAGAGAAAAGAACTCATTGACTGGCCGGTCCCGATTCTTTAGAAATCTGAGAAAGATTTCTCAGGCAGAGAATAAATCAGACCGATTTCACTGGAGTTTCATTCTCTCAGTGTTCATTTTTCTATTCTGTCTGGATAAAATTTTTATTTTCGAAACGGTTCTGGCAAGGCTTGTACATTGGAAAAGATTTGAAAGGATTTCTTACAGCACTAGACATCATCTCTTCAGTCAGTTTCTTTCAGAAGATCTGGAAAAAGTAAAAAACGGTACAAAGCTGATTCTGATTTTAGGATCGTCCAGATCGGCAGCTATGAACGCAAGACAGATGCAGGAAAAATTGGATAATACTGTAATTTATAATTTCAGCATCCCTTTTCCCGGACCGTCGTATTTTTATTCCGTTCTTGAAATGTTTCTGGAAAAAGGAATCAGGATTGACGGAATTCTGCTTGAGGCTGATGAATTTTCATTTCTCCATGATTCATTAAATTATCCATTTCGTTTTTTTCATTCTTACGATTTTATCAGCAGACATAACATTTTAACGTCTGACACTGGATTTACTTTTTATGACTGTCTTCGTTTTTTTCAGTACAGTTTTTTTACAATTCTAAGAAACCCAATTGATATCAATGTACTGAGAGAAAAAAGAAATGCAGACTTGACAGAACAGTCTGTCCTGCTCTTCCAGAAGGCAAACAGAGAAAGAAATGGCGGAATCTTTGAGACGTTTGCGGAGAAACCGATGAACAGTTCTGAACTTGACAGAGACTCAGATATGAAACTGCAGATGCTGATTCAGGATGAGAGAAATCCATATCCGAATATTTCCCAGAAGAATTTTTTTGAAAAGATTCTGTCCGTTTCGGAAGAGAAAAAAATTCCGATTCTTGTATATTCGCCTCCCGTTTCTCCTGCTTTGAGAAATAAAATTCACAGAAAAAAAAAGGAAGCTGCGCTGATGAAAGCGGTTCTGAAAGAAAAAATCAGTCACAAATCGCAGTCTAATGTACAATTGCTGGATATTTCAGAAGAAAATTTTGGATGTCTGGAATTTGAGGACTCTCTGCACTTGAACAGAAAATGCAGTCTGGAATTAACAGCTAGAGTTCTTGGGGGAATTCCCCGAAAATAATAACAAGGC
>JBPOJG010000402.1:0-10934 GCA_052033835.1 Spirochaetota bacterium | reverse complement strand
GAAAACGGAAAAACTCTCGCCTCACTTATAAATGATCTCTTGAATTCACTTCCGGTGCCTGCCGAAGAAATCGTATTTATCGGTCACAGTATGGGAGGACTAGTCGTAAGAAGCGCGTGTCATTATGCAGAGAAATTCGGATTCCACTGGACTGAAAAAATATCGAGAATATTTTTTCTAGGATCTCCTCATCTCGGTGCTCCTCTCGAAAAATTCGGAAATGCAGTAACGACTGTTCTTTCTCATATCCCGAATCCGTTCACGAAACTCGCAAAAGACATCATCAATACAAGAAGCGCAGGCATCAAGGATCTCAGGTTCGGATACATCACGGATGAGGACTGGAAGGACAAAGACCCTGACAGGTTTCTCACAAATACAAAAAATCCAGTCCCTCTTCTTGAAAATGTAAAGTACTATATTATCACTGGAACAATGACCGAAGACCCGGACAGCATTCTTTCAGTCTGGCTCGGTGATTCTCTTGTCAGGAAACAGAGTGCAAAAGGGGAATCGAAAAACGAAAGTCATGCACTGAAATTTCTCGAAGAACACCATAGAGAATTTCCCGGGATATCCCATATCTCACTCATGAGAGATGAAGGAATTTATGATCAGATCAGAGACTGGATCCGATCTGACTGAACAGATTCTCTGAATTTTCATAAAAGATTTTTCTTTTTGCGGATGCGCTGAGAGTCAGTTCATTCAGAAGAGATTCCACCGGATGACTGTAATTATAAGGTATGTTCGGAAAATCAGATCCGAAATGAATCCTGTCAGCATATTTTTCGAGCAGGGGAATATATCTGTCGGAAGATTCACCTGTCGCAAAAAAATCCACAAACACCATCGTGGTGTCCATTCTGAATCCGGGATACATCGGAAAAAGTTCTGCATAATCCAGAATCTCATGTGAACCCATATGAGCAGCGATCACATTCAGTTCAGGATAGTTTTCCATAAAAGGTCTGAAATACTTTATTCCGGTAAATTCTCCCGGAAGAGGTGCTGTGCCGGTATGAATCAAAATTGGGATTCTATTTTTTTCCAGATACTCAAATGTTGCCTTAAGTTCAGGCCGCATCAGATCGAGTTTTGAAACCTCGCAGTGGAGTTTGAATCCCCTGAACCCATATTCTTCCACAGCCTTTTTCACATATTCGAATGCAGATTTTTCGGGGTAGAATGTTCCGAAAAGAACAGCCCCGCTGATATCTGAACAGTTCTGAAACACCCATTCATTCAGTCCTTCCGCCATATTCGGTTTATGAGCATAGTTCAATGTAGTGAATTTCCCTACTCTGTTTCTTTTCAGTGCCTCTTTTCTTTTTTCTGCACTCATCCTGTACGTGATAAACCAGTCCACCTTATCAAACCATTTCCAGATCGCTCTCATCACGGCTTCAGGAAAAAAATGACAGTGTATGTCAAATATATACGGAATATTGTATTTATCCAGAAGGAAAAGATGAGTGACAGTATCTTCGCAGGAAGGAAGATCTCCATTTTTCCATCCGAATGCGGAATTCTTTCTTTTGTCGCCGGAAACAAAACTGTGAGCGCAGGGTTTCATAAAATGATTGACAGGTTCTCCAAAATTCAGATTATCTGACTATGAATATACTGAAAGCTGTTTTTACTGCCCTTATTCTGTTTTTCAGTTCCTCCTGTTTTATTCCGATCGTAAAGGAAATTATAGAATGTGAAAAAAATCGAGACCCGGACTATCCTTCAGCAGTCTCCAACTGTCAGCAGACTCAGAAGGAATACGACAAAAAACATGCACCTGAACGGGAGATTAAGCGCTGATGTCAGACGAAATCGAATCACTTCAGAAAAGGGTCAGGAATCTGGAATCAGAACTTTCCAGTATCAAGTCTGAACTGAACAGACTCAGCGGATTTTCTGAATTAAAGGAAACTCCGAAGACGGAAGAGAATCAGTTCATATCAAAGAATGAAGAACCTTCCTTATGGGAAAACTTTTTCTCCGGACTGAAGAAACCTTCTCTCGAAAATCTGGGTTCAAACTTTTTCGGCAAAGCCGGCGTCTTGACCATCATCCTTGGATTCGTATGGTTTCTGGACTACGCATTCACAAATCAGCTGTTTGGGCCTTCTTCCCGGATCTATATCGGAATCCTGTCTTCATTTGCACTATTTGCAGGAGCAATTCGACTTTTCAGAAAAAATTCACTTTCTCTGGGTTCAGCAGTTGCAGGCAGTGCATTTTCAGTGCTGTATCTTTCTGTATTCAGTGCCTGGTTCTATTATGATCTGATATCGATGCAGGAAACTTTCATTTTTCTATGCATCATCTCAGCAGTTCCGGCACTCCTTGCCTACATATCAGGGCTTCAGCTGATCTACATATTCAGTTTTGCGGCATCTGTTCTTTCCCCTATTCTTCTTTCCACCGGTGAGAACAGCTACAGATTCTTTTTCACATATCTGTTTCTTGTGAATCTGGGATTTCTTTTCATCAGCAGGAAATATGTCTGGAGATTTTCAGCCTTTTTAGTATATGCTGTCAATATTATCCTGTATGCGGTATGGGCGGATAAAAATATGCATCTGAGCGGCTTCATCGTTCCGGCAGTGTTTCTCTACTCTCTTCTCTGCATTTTCCTGTACAGGGAGTCAGTGTTTCAGCCCCTTCTCGAAAATGATTCCAAAAGAAAATACACTGTATTTCTTCTTTCTGCATTCACTTTGAGCATCATGTACAGCATCATCTCTCTCGCAAATCTGCATTATCCGTCCGCAAAACCCCATTTTATTCTGGGTGCAGCCCTGATGTATCTTTTCAGTGCAGGGGTATCTTCGAAAAAGGAAATCACTCTGCTTCAGCCTCTGATTCTGCTTGTGCTTTCACTGCTTGGAGCATTTACTGCAGTCTCTCTGTATTTTGAGGGAAATTACAGAACTCTTACCTTTGCAGGATTCGCAGGAGGGATTTCCGCATCCGCAGGGATTTTAGGATCGAGTATGCTTCTCTATATTTCCATTCCTTTCTGGATTTTCACAGTGCTCAAACTGATGGGATCAGATTTTTTTATCCATTCCACAGGATATTTTATATTCAATACTAGATTTCTTCTTTTTTTTGCAGGTGCTGCCCTTGCATTTCTCACTTATAGAAAAGGGAAAAACTCTCTCGGACAGTGGATAAGGCTCTTTCCTGTAACTGCAGTGTTCTGCCTTGTCTGGGGAAGTTTTGCAGATGTGCATGAATTTTTTCAGGACAGATCAATGAGAAACCTCGGGTACTCGTACGTTCTGGCCGCTTACTCCGTTCCGTTTCTGGCATACGGTTTTTACAGAAACTCAGAAGTATTGAGAAAGGCCGGGCTTTTTCTTCTGTCCCTGCTTGTTCTGAAACTTTATATGTATGATATCTGGAAAATGAGCATCACAGTTAAAATTCTTGCCGGATTCTCTCTTGGAGGAGGACTTCTTCTCCTGAGCGTATTCTATGAAAGACTGAAAGAAAAATTTTTAAAATAGAGAAAAACGAGGAACCTATGAAATATTTTATCATGATATGTATGATGCCGGGACTTCTCTGGTCTGCTCCCTTCAAGGAAGGAAATTTCAGACTGATGAAGGAACTGAAAACATCAGGAGATGAATCAGCAGAATTTATGAAAATCCGACTGGATGAGGAGATTCTGCGAAACTCTTACTACAGCGATATCAGAGTCGTGCATGAAAATGTATCCCTTCCCTATGTGAGAAGAAGCATTCAGGAGATGAAGGGAAAACGAGGCAGCATTATTCCGAAGATTATTCACTCCAAAAATGATCCCAAGGAAAATAAATCAGTATATATTCTGCGTGCAGACGATCTGCCTGAGGGAAGTTATATCCGTTCAGTAAAACTCAGAAGCGACAGTGATTTTGAAACCACATTGAGCGTATCGGCAGGTGAGAATACAAAAAATCTTCAGAATATCCTGGATTCTTATTCTGTCTCCTTTTTTGCTGCAGAAACGTCCAACTATCCTGAAATTCCTCTTCATATCTCGGAAAAAACACTCAGAATTGAACTGAATTCACCGAAGAGTTTTTATTTTACAGAGATCCTGTATGACAGACAGAGCACAGAAAGTGTAAAAAAGATTTCAGTTGAAAAAAAGGATCTCGAGACAGAAGAAAATTCAGACACTGATTCTACAGTCATCAAATATGCAAACAGAGAGAAAAAGGTCTTTTCCGGAATATATCTGGAATTCGAAGAAACTGAATTTTCAAGAGATGTTTCCGTATTCGGAATGAACGAAAAAAAGGAATATGTTCCGCTGTATGCAGGGAGAATTTCACCCGAGAAAAAAAGAAAAGAGATATTTCTGATTCTGAATACCTCGCACCACTCTGCTTTAAAAATTGAAATCAGAAATCAGGACAGTCTTCCTCTCCATCTGAAAAAAATGGAACTCGAAAGACCTGAAGAAGAAATTGTACTGAAAATTCAGGGACTGAAAAATACTGATAAGCTGAAAGTGTATTATGGAAATCCATACATAGAGCCGATGCAGACTGATCTTTCTCTGAGTATTCCTGAAATCGGAAATGAAATGACAAAGCTTATGAGTGCTGAACTTCAGAAAGAAAATGAAAATCCTAAATTTTCCTATTCAGTTCTGGAACCTCCAGTGTCCTCGTGGATCATTCGAGTTCTTTTTTATCTGGGCCTTGGAGTTTTTGCAGTTCCTGCCTACAGAATTTTCAGAAAACTTGCAGAAAAAGAGACTCATTGAAATTCTTCTCTGCCTGATGTTTTTCATTCAGGCAGCCTTTCTCACTGAAAGACTGATCACTAAACAGAACAGCTTTCAGACTGGAGTGGATGCTGCCATGTTTGAAAACATACTGTTCAACACTCTGAACGGCGGCTTATTTACTACATCGCTCGGACCTTTCGATTTCCCGCATTCCTATTTTTCAGATCATGTAAATTGGAATCTTTTTTTCATTATACCGATATATTTTATATTTCCATATATGGAAACCCTGTTCTGCATTCAGTCTGTTTTACTTGCCTCTCCGATCCTTCTGCTGTATATGATCTGCAGGGACTGGCAGACATTCAGATTCCTTCCTTCTGTTCTGTATTTCTTCTATCTTCCTGTATTCTGGATCGGCATTTTCGACATTCATTTTGAAACTGCTTTTATTCCTCTGTTTCTGCTGTTTTTTCATGTCGAAAAAACCGGAAACCGGAAATGGAAATTCATTTCATTTCTTCTCTGTCTGTTCTGCAAAGAGGAAATCTCCTCTGTGTTTATTGTTTATTCCATTCTGGAGTTCAGATCGGACAGTAAATCATCTTTTTTAATATTATCAGTCTCCGTTATATATTTTATCCTGAGTCTCCTTATCCTTTCATTTTCAAGACCGGATGCAGGTCTTCCATACCATCTCTACAGATTTATGCAGATTCCTCAAAATCAGGGACTGTATATATATCTTATTTATTTTCTTTTTATCCCGTTTCTTTTTTTTCCGTTTCTTTCAAAATATGTCGTTCTGCTCTTTCCTTATCTTGCCTATTCATTCATTTCCTCCTCGGAAGTAAACAAGACCCCCCTTACCCACCATTCCTTCATAGCTGTTCCGATTCTTTTCATATCTTTTATAGACGGATTCCATAAGTTTCAGGATTATATAAAAAACCGCAACAAGGGCGGTGAGAATGTCCTCAAGTCGAAAATCACATCTTTCGATTCAAAAGAAGAATCGCCATCGGGAAAAGCAGCTTTTTCTTTCAAATCTTTTCTGCATAAAGTTTATACTGTTCCACTTTTATCTCTGCTTCTCATCCTTCTTTCCATCTTCCTGTTTTTCACAGAAGGGCCCCCTTCCAAAAAATACAGTTACGGTAAAAATTTTATGAAAAGAGACATCCCGGAAGGTGCACTCGAATTTCTGAAAAATTACAGAAAGGACGAAAAGATCGCGTCAAACATTCCTGCAGTTCTGTCTGCCAGAAAACATCTCCGCCTTCTCGACCTTCAGAAGACCTATGCAGATGAAACACTGATTATTTACACTTTTGAAAAGAGGCTTGATGTCTCGGAGTTCATCCAAAGACACAGACTTACTCATTTTCCGGACTTTAAATTTAATGATATTATAATACTGAAACCGTTTCTCGAAAAAAAAGAATAATGTCTTCCGCTGCCCCGGAAATAATATGGCTCAGATTCTAATTTTTCAGCAACTTATTACAACTCACCTGCACACGAAGTGCGTAAGGTGAGTTGCTAATTCAGATAATACGATATGAAAATAATCTGAAAAATAATGATATGATTGAAGAGTAAAAGAAACTGAATCTCAAAATTCCCGTATATTAGAATAAGCTAATCTATCTCATATAGAAATATCAGTCCGAAAAAAATCTTTATTTTAAATGTTCTGAAAGAAACCTTGTCCTATAGGAGTGCCTATGAAAAAATATCTTTTAACTTTACTTTTCGTTTCCCTTTTGATCAATTGCGGAAAAAAAGAAGAACCGAAAGCTGATGCTTCCACTGCAACAGCTACAGCCACTGCACCGGCTGCTGACCCTGCTGCAAAAGGCAAGGAACTTTTCAGCCTGAACTGTGCTTCTTGCCACGGTGAAACGGGAGCCGGAGACGGAGCTGCTGCAGCCGCTCTTAATCCTAAACCGAGAAACTACAAAGCGCCTGCAAAAGACTGGAAAAACGGAAAGACTTTAGCCGGAATCACAAAAACTCTGAACGAAGGTATCAAAAACACAACAATGGTCAGTTACAAGCATCTTGCTGATCAGGATCCGACTGCTATTGAAGCACTGGCAAACTACGTTCTGAAACTCGGCGAAGACGAAAAAAAATAATTCATTACTCAGACCTCTGTAACTCAGAGGTCTGATTTTAAAATACCATCATTCAAATTCATTACATCATATCCTAACTTTGAAGCAGCACTGTCTCCATATAGAAAATTGAAAATGACTGATTTTTCTGTGCTCTGACTGCTGATTTCATAAATTTTCTGAAATTCAGACTGCCCTCTGAGAAGCTGCGTTATTCTTGCATTTCTGCCGGAACTGATAAAATCTTCCATTTTAATATGTTCTTCAAGAGTTTCCGGATCAGAATGATTCAGAAAATAGACAGTCCTTTCTGCATATTCAGACACTCTCCTTCCAATCATATCCGTGCTGAATTTTTCAGAACACCAGAAAACCGGAGTACAGAAATGTCTTCTGATGAGCGGTCGCACTCTGAATCGTGAATCGTAATCAGCACTGTCTCTGTCCGGCCAGTGCCCGGACATATCGTCTGAAAGGATAAGGAAAACCTGGAACCGCTGATCCGAATGCACCGCTGCATACTTTTCATTCAGTATTTCCAGAGTCTCTGCAGCCGTTTTTTCCGCATTCAGCCGAATGAGTTCCTCAAGTCTGTCAAGTATATGCTCTTTGGCCATTGGATTGTATCCGATAATCGGAATCTGAATATCTGAATCTGAACTCTCAAGGAGAGTATTCAGAAATTCTTCGAATCTGTTCAGATCACGAGGAAGTCTGTAGAGTTCTCTCATTTTATTCAGAATTGGAACCAGTTCAAATACCATGACACAATACCCTTGCCGTATTCTGTCTGAATTCATTTAAAAGGGATCCAGACAGCCGCTTCTTTTTATCATTTGAATTCTTCCGTCTCTTACAATAAAAAAAAATATTTTTAATGATTTTTTTAAATCAGACTGAGAATAAAATATTTCCATAAAAATGAACCGAACAGTCCTGCAGTCAATCCTATCAGCCAGCCTCCGATCACATCACTTAAGAAATGGTGAAGTGTAATCATTCTGCCGAGACCTGCGAGAAAGGAAATGAAAACAAAAAAAGGACTTGCACCCCAAAGCTGATTCAGAAGGACAACGGCCGCAAGTGAATTGGCGGCATGCGCAGAAGGAAAAGAATGGTTCAAATCAGGATGATTGTCCGGTTTTCCAAGCAGTTTAAGGGAGGGCCGTCTTCTTGAAATTTTTTTCTTGATAAAAAGAACAAATCTGTCATTCAGAAAGCAGAATATTACAATATAAAAAAAGCTGTAAATATACTGAGATTTCCAGCCTACAGTCAGAAACAGAAGCACAAAAGCAACAGGAATGGAAATCTCACCCCTGTTTATCTTGACTACAAATTCTCTGAAGCTTGAATCGGAAAACTTTCTGTGAAAAAAAAGGGCAATTTCTGTATCAATCTTAAGAATCAGAGATATCAACTGTTCAGCTCTTTCTGCACCGCAGAATTCATTTCTGACAGTTTAAGTTTCTTCTGTTCTCCCGAATTCAGATTTTTCAATACAATACTTTCTTCTTTCTTTTCATCCTCGCCGTAAATCAGAATATGGCTGTATCCTTTTTTTTCAGCAGCTGAGATCTGCTTTCCAAATTTGGCTGCATCAAGACTCAGCTCTGCAGAAACTCCAGTTTTTCTGAGCTGTGCAGAAATCTTTATAAGATCCCCGAACATTCCGTCTGAGAGAAGCGGAATATAGACACTGTTTTTTTCCCTGAGATCAGGAACAAGAGAGTGAGATTTCAAAAAGTTCAAAAGAGTCACATCCCCGAGGCCGAATCCAATTCCGGAAATCTGCTCATTTGAAAAAAGTCCCACCAGATTGTCGTATCTTCCTCCGCCGTAAAGTGATCTCCTGTTCTCAGGATCATTATCAAAAATTTCAAAAATAAAACCTGTGTAATAATCGAATCCCCTGATGATCGAAGGATCAAATTTCAGAACATCTGAGATGCCGGCATCTCTGCATCCTGCTTCAAACTGTTCGAGAAATTCCACTGTCTCGGTTCCGATTTCCTTGAACTGTTTTAATGAATTTATATCACAGTTGAGATATTTTTCAATCAATTCATACTGTTTTGCCGGATTGTCCAGAAGTTTTTCAGCGGATTCTTTAAACTCTTTTTCCGAAATTTTATTCCTCTTGTCGAGCAGTTTTGCCATCGAATATTCCTGCTCTTCACTTAAGACAAGAACTTCCTTCAGAAAATCGTTCAGTATTTTCCTGTGTGAAAACTGAATCTTAAACATTGAAGAATCTGCACCGAAAGAAGTCAGAATCTCAGATGCGAGCAGAATGATCTCCAGTTCCGCTCTGGCTGAATCCACTCCGAACAGATCCACATTCAGCTGCCAGTGTTCTCTGAGTCTGCCGTGACCAGGTGCTTCATATCTCCATAGATTCGGAATGGAAAACCATCTGATCGGTCTCTGCAGATCCCTGAGTTTTGCTGCAACCATTCTGGCAAGTGTGGGAGTCATTTCGGGACGAATGGCCACATGTCTTTCACCCTTGTCTATAAAATTGTAGAGCTGCCTTCCTACAATCTCTTCCCCGCTCTTTGCCTTGTACACATCGAAAGATTCGAGCATAGGCCCGTCATATTCACGATAACCGAAAGACTGGGCTGTTTTTCTCATCACAGAAAACATCCAGTTTCTGACTTTCATATCTTCCGGATAAAAATCCCTTGTGCCCTTGTAATTTTCTGTTGAAAGTTTCTTTTTTTTTGGTTCCGACATTTAATCCGCTCTTTTAAATCCCACTCTTCTGTTTTTTGCTCTTCCCTCTTCCGTGTCATTCGATGAAGCAGGCTGTGAAAACCAGTAAGGTCTTGTAGTCATTCTTGTCTCGGAAACCCCCCTTGCCTTGAGGTACGCCTTGACCCGAAGAGCCCTTTCCAGACTCAAGGATTTGTTGAATTCAATTCCCGCTACATTATCTGTATGTCCGCCAATTTCCACCTTCAGATCCTTGTTCTTTTCCAGATAAGAGGCAAAACTGTTCAGTTTTTTCTTTTCCTGATCCTTTATGTCTGAATCATTGAACTCAAAATAAATCACAGTGCTGTCAATCCTGTCATTCGATTTTTTCTTTTTCAGATAAATGATATGCGGTTCCTTTGACTTGAACTCAGCACTGTCCTTAGAAAGATTGAGTGTTTCGCTAAGATACCCTTTCGCTTCAGCTGTCAGCAGAAATGCTTCTTTCGGAATTTCAGAAAGTATAAAATTTTCTGCCTTTCTTTCCAGAGATTTTCCTTTTTTGTCCTGCCCTGCATATACGATCACTGCAGAATCCTGTATAAATTTCTTAGTATCTGCATCCTTTACTGTAAATTCCTTTACTGAAGGCAGAACTGTTTCCTCAGTCGTTACAGTCTTTTTCTTTGGAACATTCGGAGGAATTTCCACTTTTTCCACCGGTTCTTTGACTGTTTTTTTGGATGGAAGATCAGGTTCATTCTCTTCATCAGAAACAGGCATAAGAACAATTTTCATATATCTTTTTTTCCGAAATCCTGTTCCGCCCCGAATATCCAGAGTGAACTGATTCGGATGGAATCCCGGAGAAGACACTTCCACTCTGAAAATATCCTCAGTCAGAATTCTTGTACGAAAATTTACCGGTTCTTCAGAATTGGATTCCTTGGAAGTGATATCACCGCCGAATCTTTTTGATGTGATGACTTTTACGAGTCCTTTTCCGTTGTAGATTTTCAGAGTAGAATCAATTCCGATCATCGTTTTCTCTGACCCGTCTACAACAATTCCAAAAAAATCATAGGCATACTGCTTTCTCAGTTCTTCCGAAACAGATGCTCTGTATATATCGAACTGCCCCTCTCCGCCAGGGCGGTTGGATGCAAAATATACCCAGAGGCCGTCATGGGAAAAACTGATCCCCTCATCGTCAAAAGCACTGTTGTAAGGACGCGAAAGTTTTTTCAGTTCAGAAACTCTGGGTATCCTGTCTCTTTTCTCATATACGGATTCAGCCTTTTCGTCTGAAAGAATAAGATGAAAATTTAAGAGTTTGCGATATTTTTTTCTTTACAATGGTTTTCAGAGACATGGTTACTTCTAGCAAT
>JBPOJG010000131.1:0-5550 GCA_052033835.1 Spirochaetota bacterium | reverse complement strand
GGTTATTATCCAGATTACAAGAATGTTCCGGATCCGGAAGCATTTCTGAAAGAATATATTGCAAAGACTTCTGCTCCTGATAAAAATGCAAAACGCATCAAGGGTATTGTAGATGTGGAAGGAAACTATATGTCCACAAAACCTGCCTGGGATCTTCTGGCATTTCTAAAGACACATATTGAACCTGATCCTCTTGCGTTTTTTTACACTGCGGAAAGAATCGGCAAGGAAGACGGATATCCGGTACATGTACTGATGATACAGGCTCTGGGTCTCACCGGCGAAGAAGACGAAAACGGAGTCATCACTTATACAAACCTGAACAAAAATATTATGATCGAAATCGTGACTAATCCGGAAGAACCTTATTATTCAGGCGGCGGACTGGATCTTCAGCAGGCTACAAAATTCGATTATTTCCTGAAAGGAAAAACAGAAAGACTGCCTCAGCTGAATCATGGGAATATTCCGACTTGGGTTATCGAGCGACTGAACACGAAATACAAGGATATGTTTCCTGCTCTGTTCAAACCTGCACGGGGGTTTAAGCCTTTGTACCAGATTCCGACCAAAAATAATTCTAAGAAGAGATACTAGGGATTCTGATTATAAAACGAGTTCCTTTTCCTTCTTCTGAAAAACATTCAACCGTTCCGTTGTGCTTTTCAACGATGAGCTTGGACATATAAAGTCCAAGCCCTGTTCCTCTGGTCTTGCCGTAAGTAGAATATGCATCAAACAGTTTAGCCTTTACTTCTGCGGGAATTCCTCTGCCGTTGTCTTCGACAGTGAAGATAAATTGTCCATTTTCCTTCTGAATCTTTATTCTGAAATAACATTCTCTGCGGTCGGAGGAAATTGCCTCCCTTGCGTTGTTTGCCATATTAATAAAGACCCTCCTCATCCTTTCTGCATCGATCTGCAGTAATTCATTTGTTTCACATATTATATAAATACGGATATTCATGAAATTAAAATCAGGAATGATAAATTTTCTGATTTCCTCCAGAAATACAGCAGGGGAAATATTTTTCAGATTCAGTGTAAAAATTCCTCTGCTGAAATCCAGAATTTCATAAGTCATTACACCCAGCCGATCAGCTTCTCTTTCAATATTCTGAAGATATTCCCTTTTTTCCTCACTGAGGTTTTCATCAAACACAAGTTCAGCCAATGCCTTGATCGAAGATACAGGATTTTTAATATCATGTACAATACCCGAAACGGTCTGCCCTATCATGGAAAGTCTTTTTCTGGATTCTGCCAGAACCTCCACTTCTGCGCGGACTTCTTCCGCCCTTTTCCTTTCAGATTCGGCAAAGAGGAGCAGCCTTTTGTTTTCCAGAGCAATGCTCGCGACCGATTTATATAAAAGCCCCTGTATCACCAAAAGGGAAACAGAACTGAAAAAATAGCTGTTCCAGGAGGAAAGTGCAGCATCAGGATTCAGAAGATTGACCGGTTTCACCGTTCCCGTCAGGACAGCAAGACATACAGCATTGTATACAGCCAGAGAACCGATCAGAACAAAAATCGGCTGTGCAGTATTCAAGGAAAAAAAAGTGCTGATTACATTGACTGTGACAAAACCTATGATCGCCCAGGAATTTACTGATCCAGTCAGATAAACGAGTATCCCTACGCTGGAAAGATCAGAAATTGCCGGAAAAATGGAAACAAAAGAGTATTTTTCATAATTCAGACTGAATGAAGCTTCGACAGCCGTCCAAACAGCAGAGAAGAGAATCAGACAGGCTGTACTGTAAAAAAATATATTATACACGTGAGAATAATGCAGTATTATAAGAATAATCACATTGCAGATCAGTCTGCCAATATTGGGATAAACGGACTTTCTTTTTACTGCTGTAATTTCTTCTCTCTCCAATTCAGTCTGCCGGTCGTTTTTTTCTCAAGTGTCATTCCAAAGTTCGACGTCTGCTTACTGATTATTTATCATAACAGAACAAGTTGCAGTCAATACAGATTTTTTTTTGACAGAATGTACTTTACAATCCTCTTTGACAGTCTAAGAAAAAACTGAACAAAGGCTGACTATGAAAACAATTTTTTTTATTTTACTTTTCCCAATTTTTGGAATTCTTCAGGCAAACGATTCTTTTGCTGAAGATCTGATTTCCTCACACAATGGTTTCAGAAAAAACCATTCTGCTCCTGATCTGAACTGGAATGTGAATATGCAGAAGTTTGCACAAAAATGGGCTGAAACCATCGCTAAAAAGGATAAAATGGAACATCGACCAAACAATAAATACGGCGAGAATATCTATTGGACCTCAGGCGGAAAACTGGATGCAAAATCTGCTGTAAAAGCATGGTACGATGAGATCAAATTTTACAACTACAAGAAACCGGGATTCGGAATGAAGACTGGACATTTTACTCAGGTTGTATGGAAGGAATCCACTGAACTTGGATGCGGATCTGCCAAATCCAAAAGAGGCGGTACTTATCTGGTCTGCAATTACAATCCTCCTGGAAATTACGAAGGTATGTTCAAAGAAAACGTTCTGAAAAAAAAATAAAACCCTCCGTAAAAAATACGAACCTCTGACTTTTTTAGTCTGAGGTTCGAATCAGTAAAACAAGTCATATACTTCATGATCTATGCAAATGATATCGCAGCAGACGGATGCTCTGAAAACGGCTTCAGTCTTTCCATACCTAAAAATTCAGCTTTTCCCCCGGAAGAATTGTACTTATGCTGAAACTCAGTCAGGTTTTCCATTGTAGTGTGGTCAATAAATTTCACATCAGAAAAGAGAATTCTTACATTTTTTCCGGAAGCAATACTTTTCAGATTTTTTCGAAGTCCCAGATAATTCAAAAAAGTGCATACCTGACCTAAGCGAATTTCCACAGAATCAGATCCTGTCTCCGAAACAGCTGATGCTTTTGAAAAAACATTCTTAAAATCAGCTCCGCCTTTCAAGGCAAATATATAAGTTGTAATGACTTTGGAAAACATTCCCAATGCTATCCCGACAAGCAGATCTTCCGCAACAGAAAATATCACAGTAATCATAAAATATATAATCTGTTCTTTTCCTACATTGAGAGATTTTACGAATTCCGGTACAGAAAGTCTGTAGCCTGTAACAATGAGCATGGACGCAAGTGCCGCAAGCGGAATAATTCGGATCAAATCAGGCAGAAACAGCACAAATGCAAAAAGAAATAGGCCGTGGAAAAAATTTGACCATCTGGTCTTTGCACCTGCGTTTATATTGGCAGAACTTCTCACTACCTCGGCAATGATAGGAATCCCGCCAATCAGCCCAAGAATTGAATTTCCTGCACCTTTGGCTAAAAGTTCTCTGTCCATATCGGAATGTCTTTTGTAAGGATCAAGCTTGTCCACTGCCGCTGCAGTCAGAAGACTCTCCACACTTCCTACCAAAGTAATGGCAACTACCTGTATGATGAAAGTAAGTGTTAATACCATCGAAAAGTCAGGAAAAGTAAAACTTCCTAAAAGGCCTTCCCTGGGCAGGGATACCAGCAGATTGGGCTCTACTGAATAAGTTTTTCCTAAAAACATATAAGTATGAGTTTTACTGAAATCAAACATCAGTTCGAGAGCAACTGCACAGATGACTACTGCAAGAGCAGCCGGAATTTTTTTCAATTTCGCAAATTTGATCTTCGGCCAGAGCACAAGAATCAGAACACTAGTCATACTGATCAGTACAACTTCCGGGTTCTGCCTCATAAAACTGTCAGGAATCTCAAGCATCATTCCTGTAAGTGATTTTGCTGCAGGCACAGTTCCCAAGGCAATATGGATCTGCTTTGTGATGATGATCACTCCGATAGCGGCAAGCATCCCATGAATGACAGCAGCCGGAAAAAGAAGGGACAGAAATCCCATTTTGAAATAGCCGAACATTATCTGAATGATACCTGCAAAAAAAATTGCAGCCAGTGTCCGTTTAAATCCAGCCTCCCCGCCTCCCAATGCCTCTATAGAATTCAGAATAATAACAATCAGTCCCGCTGCAGGCCCATTGATAGTAAGATGTGATCCGCTTAAGAGGGATACTAAAATCCCTCCCACGATTGCGGAGAAAATTCCAGCAAGAGGAGGTGCACCCGAAGCCAGAGAAATTCCTATACAGAGAGGGAGAGCAATCAGAAAAACAGTAAAACCTGATATAATATCATTTTTCCAGTTTTCTTTGAGACCGGTCAAAAAATCCTTTGGAACTGCAGAATTGTCCATACAAAATCCTTCTTTTTTTGCACTTATTAAGTGCTTTGTTTACTTCCATCGCAGACACCCGATGCACCTTGCTTCACTGAATCGAAATTCGATGATTCAGTGAGTCATTCCTGAAAAGTGATTTGTTTTTTACAAAATCTTTTCTTCTTATGTATTACTTTCCTACCATAACAATCTTTCACAGTAATTCTTCATTAACAGCGTCTAATGCAAATTTATTCTTATTTATTCTAATGTCATACCTTTTTTCAAAAAGGTCAAGCCAATAATCTCCCTGACCAATATGAGGTATTGTCATACAGAACGGTATATCGTACACAGATCTTTCAGACTGCATTTTCCACAGACAGAGGCTGCATATTTTGATCTGCAGATTTTCAGAATCCCCAGTCTGCTGAGAGCGAAATCTGCCTGAACCGGATCTTCGGGAAAAATTTCCCTGAACTTTTCGGTGAGGAGTTCCGCCGCTTTCCAGTCTGCCGTCTTTCTCTGATTCATTCCTAAAATTTTTGAGAGTTTCAGTATATGTGTATCCAGAGGATATACAAGCTGAGACGGAGACACCGTATCATAAAGACCAAAATCAGGAAAATGTCGTCTTGTCATCCATCTCAAAAACATGAGATATCTTTTGTTTGCAGATTTTAAGGATCCTGATCCAATGAGAAACAGGAAGCCTTGACTCGGCTTCTCTTCATAAATTCTGAGATAATCTGAATTTATTCTTTCCTGAAGAATAATGATCCCATCATGAATTTCCCTGTTTTGAAAAAAATTCTCCAGAGTATTTTCCTTTCGGATCAAGGACTGAAAAACTCTCAAAAATCTCAGAACATCCGAGGATGACTGAAATCTGTAGTATGGAAAAAGGTCTGTAGATTTTTCAAAATTTTGATTCAGAAGAAAATCAGAAGGACTGTTTCCAAAGATATAAAACAGCTTTTCGAGAAACTGAAAGATGGAATTTACATTGCCATAGGAAAAAAGCGCAGAGATAAAAGCAGAAACTTCAATATCATCTCTGCTTTTGAATCTGTGGGGAAATTTAATCGGATCTGTTTCTATAAATTCAGAACCTGAAAACTGGCTGACCAGAGATTTCCAGGTTCTGAACTGATTCAACCTTTGATGCCGATATTTCTTGCAGCCATCGTGCCTTCCAGAATGGCTCGTTTTGCATCCAGTCCGGAGGCTTCCTTTGCACCGCCGATAATGAAAACCTGCTTTTCAGGATGCCTGTTCATATAGTCCTGAGCAAGTGAGTTTTCTCTCTCCTGTCCCGCACAGATCAGAATGGAGTCACATGG
>JBPOJG010000136.1:0-3715 GCA_052033835.1 Spirochaetota bacterium | reverse complement strand
AATAAAAATCGGGGAGGGATTCTTCACTGGAAGCCGTCTGAAGGTGATAAAAGAACAGCGAAATTGCATATTCTGCGGCAGTAGCCAGCTTTTTTCTGCAGAAAAACATTTTCCTCAGCCCCTCTCCATAACGTCAGGAATGGAGAGGGGTGCCGGAGGTGGGGAGAGGTAACACAGTTTCCACGCTTGCTTGAGAGATCTTAAAGCTTCCTGAGCAGACAGCATCCTATCATGAGCAGAGTTCGCACTGGCACAATGCATTAAGATTTCTCACTGCGTTCGAAATGACAAAATGGGCTTCGCGGCGTTCGAAATAGCGAAGCGACAGCGGACTTCCGAAAGGACAAACTGACTTTTGCCAGTCGCTCCTTCCATTAAGCGGGTCAGGAAACCTGAAATGTTCTCACAAAAAGGTAGGCAAAAAGAAAGGCCAGAATGATGATCATTCTTCTGGATGTCGGGGCAGGAATTCCTCCGAATGTCTTTTTCTCGGAAAGATTGTAGACGCAGAAAAGAGAATTCAATGTAAACACGAGAAAGAATATATTCATATTCATATTGAATTTATATACAAGAGCAAAAATCAGAGTGATGATGCTCGGGATATAAATGAGCCCAGTCTTGATTCCGATTTCTCTCCAGTTGCGGGGAAATTTCTCGGATTTGATTCCTGCAGCCTTCTCTAGTCCCTCTGTGAAGGACTCCATATTTTCAATATCAATATATGTTCTTGCCCAGTCTGTTTTTCCGACCAGGATGAGCTTAGTCTGACCGAAAAGACTGTCAATATAGATCTTCTCCACTTCATCGAGAGGTACTGTTTCGCATAGACCGGCAGAATTTTCTAGGACCATCGTCTTCTCTTCCAGACGAATGACAGACTCATCCAAAATTTTCATCTGTCTTTTCAGATTTGCACGGAACACAAGAAAAAGAATGAGAGTCATTGCACCGAGGATAATCGGCAGACGAAAATCATTATTTGCTGCATTGAAGGAACTGAAAGCTATCAGTATGACCATCAGGCTGACAGTCACAGAATGCATAATGATGATGCGTTTTTTGAATTTTGCCTTGTCCGGTTTAAAGTTCATATCAGTCCTTGATTCCATATTTATCCAGAATCTTCTGAATTCTTTCAGAGTCTTTTTCTTTGTCTGCATCCAGAGTGAATGTCTTTGCCTGAATCAATTTAAAATCCTTCAGAGAAATTTCCAAAATGGAAATATCATCTCCATTCTTTCCTGAATTGTAATAGACCCTGCCGGATGAAGTCTCCGAAAAACCCGATGGAGAACTTTTTTCTTCTCCTCCCAAAATAACTGCAGATTTATCTTTTTTGAGTGAACTCCATTCAGCGGCATCCGCAAGTTTTCCGTACACTGCCAGAATGAGAAAATCATATTTTTCATTTTCCTGCACATACTTGTAAACAGCATCGAATGATAAGTGCGAATATTTTTTTCTGAAAGGTTCAGGGATTCTTAAAAACGCAGCTTTCGTAATATAAGGAAGAATCAGTATTTTTTTTCCGTTTCTTTCTGCAGTTCTGAATCCGGAGGTAAACTGCGAAGCAGAACCTGCAATCTTTAAATTCGAAACAGTCAGCTGAGGAAATCTGCTCAGTTCATCCGAGCCTGCATTCTTGAATTCATTCATCCCGGGAACAAGAAGATGATATCCCATTCTGCTGAACCCTTCTTCGAGTGCCGGTTTCTTTTTTGCATCCTGAGAAGGAGCGTAAAAATCCCCCAGCTCAACTAAAATATCTCTGTCCGGAGAAACTTGATTTTTCTGAAAAAAGAAATCTCTTTTCAATAATCCGGCGATCGGAATTGCAGTGCAGGTGCAGGCATTTACATTTCCCTTAAGACTGTGAGAAAAGATCAGACGAAAACTTTCACCCGCATAAACGGTCTGTGTAAATATTGAAAAAATGAAAATGATTTGGAATGAAAAATTTCTCATACTACTCCTTGAATGTCCAGCCGTCCTCAATTTCCGAACCCGGATACGCGGGACTCGTTTTCTGCATCAGAAAATAAAGCCTGTCAAAATGCAGGGTAAATACTCCTCTGGGCTGCTTCCTTTTAAACTCCAGAAGTATGCCTTTCAGTTCAAACAGTTTTTTTTGCTTTGTATTCAGACGATTCTCATTCCTGAAAGGAATTTTTCCTTCAAGCCTTCTCCATCCCGAAAAATCCAGTTCTCCCATATTCACCTGAATATTTCTTTTTCCGGGACCCTCTATCAGAATCTTGGCAGTGCCGGAATATCCGTCTGAATGCATCCAGAGAAATGAATGGACTGGAGTGCCGGACGGAAAGAAAATTTTTGTTTTGGGCCGAATGAAGATTTTTTCCCGATCCGGAATTTCGAGTGAAGTGTGAATCTGAAGAGATTTTTTGCGCTCTTTTTTTACTTCCGAAATCAAATCAGTTTCCAGTTTATGAACTCCTTCCGAATCTGCAGATCTGTCAGTGAAAGAAATTTCATTCAAATCATGAGCATTCCGGAAGTTTTCCCAAGGTATACGTCCGTCAAAACTTTCCGCAGAAAAGACGAAATAGTCCTTCTGTTTTTCGATAAAATTCTTCAGGGTAAGGACACGTTCTTTCTGAATATCTGTTTCCTGTGAAACAGGGGACATAATAAACAAAAAAAATGTTCCTAGAAGAGTCGCGAGAATTCGATATTTAGAGTATAACATAGGAATTTATCATGCCAGAAAACAGAGACAGACTCAGTGTATTTCTCACAGTTGTCATCCTGCTGCTCCTAGCAGCAATTGGGGTTTACAGTTTTATTTATCGGGATAAAATTTTGGAAACAATGCAGGGTATCACAAAAAAAACGGAGACCCCGGAAAAATTTACCATTTCTGGACAGAATACGGTTCCGGAAAAGATCATTACTCCGACAGATTCCTCTTTGAAAATCAAGGAAAACAAATCTATCCTTGATGAAGAAGTCAAGAATACTGCAGAGAGGAAAGTTCCCAAAAAAGAAACAGATCCTACCCTTTTATCTGATAATAAAGAATTAAAAAAAGATAAAAAAGAAATCGAACCTCCGCCGGAACTGAACGATTCAAAATTCAAGAAGATTTCAGGAAAAGACGGGCTTCAGGAATACAGGAAAAATCTTCCTGATTCAGTCAGCCATCCGAAAAAAACAGTCATTTCTTCCGAAGAAAAATCTGCTAAGATTCACAGCAAAAAAAAGAAGAAGGGAAAGGGAAAATCTTCCCATCGAAAAAAAGGCGTGCATAAAAAGCAGTCAAAGAAATCCGCTTTGGCCAAACGAGTTGCATATTTAGAGAAAAAGCTCGGGATCAGAAAAAAAGACAGCGGGAATCTTTCTAAGAGAATTTACAGACTCGAAAAAATTCTAGTCAAACGCAAAAAGAAAGGATGAGTGAAGTACAGGAAAACCTTTCTAGAATAAGGGCAGAACTTGAGATTCTGCCTTCCCCTCCTAAACTGATTGCTGTTTCCAAAAAGAAGCCTCTAAGTTCAGTAAAAGAAGCACTGCTCGCCGGACAGAAAGTCTTCGGCGAAAATCAGATCAAGGAAGCGATTGAAAAATTCTCTCCTCTGTATGAATCAGGAACAGAATTTGAACTTCACCATCTGGGAAAAGTCCAGTCCGGAACATTGAAAAAACTCTTTGGTTTTTTCCATTTTACACATGGTGTATGCTCAGAATCGAGCCT
>JBPOJG010000073.1:0-13636 GCA_052033835.1 Spirochaetota bacterium | reverse complement strand
TTTCTTCGTTTGTCATCAGATATCCTCTCTGATTATACCTGTCTCAAAATATCCAGATCCGCAGAAAAAGTTCGCTTTTTTACATCCTTAAATTACATTTTCACCTAAAGTGCACTTCTCCCGAAATAGCCCAGAAGGAGTTCCTACAAAAGCAGGGGACACTCAGGCGCAATAATAAAAAAAGATTCTACAGAAAGTTAAAATATGCCTTTAAATTACATTTATGCCTTTACGATTTAAGTATATTATTCTAAATGACCGAATGAGGATATTCCATTGAAGTTCCGAATCGTAATTGTTTTCATCATTTCATTTATTTTCACACAAAACCTTACAGCAGATACATCCGAAGAAGACAGAAAAAGAGAGCAGAACACTCACTGGAAAGACAGAAAATACAGTTTCTTCTTCGGAGTGGAGTCAGCGTCATGGAAACCGGCCTCGGTCGATACATCAGTGCTCCTGATCAGCACAAGAGATAAAAACCATCTGCTTGCAAATACTCCCTTCTGGAAAAGCAGTTCACTCGGAGTAAAACAGAGTCCCGTCTTAAACACGAGTCCTCTGACTACATACAGATGGGGATTCAATATTGAAGGCAGACTTTTAGGAACAAGAGGCAGCACTGTTCATGAGGCATTCCTTACATCGACAGAAACAAAAAAACAGTTTTACGAAGGAACATTTTATTTCCCAGAGCAGGCAACTGGAGGATTCACCAGTTCTTCAGCAGATATCGGCTTTCTGCTGTTCAATTCAGTTAAGGCAGAACAGACCAGATATATTTTCACAAGAAATATTCTTTTCTTCAGTGAGGATAAAAAGTTTCTGAAGGATCTGGGGCTCAGAGTCGGATTTTCAGGAGAACTGAACAGATCATATCTCAAATCGGATATATCTGTACTCATTGCAGACAAACCGGATTACAGATATGAACAGTCTGGATACACAGCACATTTAGGAATCGGATACAGATTTGATCTGAAGGAAAAACACATATTGGGAATTTCTGCCGATTATATAGATGGTATATCCCAAGGCAAAAATGTCGGGACGGTCAGCGGGTTTACAACGTTCGGATCCGTTCATACCGAGTTTCAGGGCAGGCTCAGCGGTACAGATTTCCGAATGTTTTATAAATTCCTGAATCTCTTTGAAGACACGAATCTGAAAATCGGATTTTACAGAAGAGAAGTCACTCAGACAGTCATAAATACAGAGACGAAATACAAAGGACTTATGGATCCTCTGATTTCTTATTATCTGGCATATCCGACAACAGGAGGAGTTGCGCTGGGATATCTTCTTTCCAGGGCAGCCGATCTGGGGCCGATGCCTAAAGTGGCAGACAGATACCAAGGCATCAGTCTGGAACTGGAATTCAAATACTGAGGTGAATATGAAAAAAAATTATAATATAATTTCTATTATCCTTGTCCTGCACCTGTCCTGTTCTTTGATTCTTTCCCCAAAGAAGCCGGAATCAGGTGCTGCAGGAAAAAGTGTTCTGGTAGGTCTGATTCAGACTGATATCAACAGAGTCATTTCCGTGAATGACATTTCTCCGACTTCCGGCTTTATCGGAGATACGGTTACGATAAATGGAGCCAATCTGGACAAGGTCGAAAAAATTGGATTCCCGGGAGCAGGCCAATATTCCGGCTATGACTTTACGATACCCGATCCGAATGACTCTTATTATAAACTGTATTTAGTTTCTCCGGAAATCATCAGCCGTTCTTCGATTTCGATAAAAATAAAGATCCCCTCCAGAATCAGCATAGGGACACTGTATCTGATCTCATCCAATCAGACAAAAATATCCAGTCTGTTTACCTTGAAGAGGAGATTTTTCATCAGTGCCGCATCAGCATCTTCGACAAATATGTCCTTAAGCAGTGTAAGCTCAGACATCGCAGGATATGTATCCAAATTCAACTGCAATGGAGATTCGGCGAAACCGTCTTCATCAGACAGTAAAGATACATATTATGCACTTCTCGGATATTATATTCCTCGATTAAGTGCATCTTTTTATACAGATCCGTCGAATCCTTATCCGTCCTTCACTGTTTCCACGAGCGGTTCAGTTTCTGCAGGACAGTATGGACTCAATTCTTCCGGAAATGCCTGGTATGGAAGCTCATCGACAAATTACAGTTCTACAGCAGACTGCTCCGGATGGAATTCGACCTCACTATCTGATTCGGCTTATATTCAGAATCTGAGCGGGATTATTTCTTCCTCTCCCTCAACAACGGCAGCCTGCAATACAGCAGCAAAAGTCATATGCATTCAGTTTTCATACTGATTCAAAAGGAGAACATATATTATGATAAATAAAGAGATATTATACAAAATTATATTATTCCTTACCCTGTTTTTTTCAGGCTGCACAGGAATAAATATGGGAACAGTTTACGGGATAAGAAATACAAACCCGACTCCTGAATATGCCAATTTCTATGCCCCGATACTGACAGGCGGAGGATTTATTCATAAAAACTCTGTTCCGGGAGGAACTGGATTCAATGCAAAAAATACATTGAAGGGAGAAGGATGCAGTGAATCGTTATTTTATCTTTTTTCATTCGGAGATTCCAGCATTCGGACAATCACAAAAAAAGCAGGGATCACAAAAATAGCATTCATTGAATATGAACAGTTTGCTGTTCTTGGATTTATCTATCACGGCTTCTGCACCAAAATTTACGGAGAATGATATGAAGTTTTTATTATACTTTTTTCTAATATATGGAATAACAGGATGTGCTGTCGGCCCGACTCACGGAATCATTGTCACTTCTACATCCTTTCCAGGAGAATTCCATACGATGAATGATGTCCGTCCTGAAAAAACGGCAAAAGGCTGCATCCACACAATCCTGTTCGGAATTGCATCATGGGGAGACGCAGGAGCAGGAAGCACAGCTTACAGAAACGGCATCAAAAGGATCGCCTATATAGATCACTCCACTTTCAGTCTTTTCTCCTTTTATACATACTTTTTATATAAAAATTACTGCACAATTGTAACAGGTGAATAATATGAAAATTCCTAAACTTTATTTCTGCATCTTTCTTTTCAGTCTGTTTTCCTGCTCTACTCCCTTCCCGTCTCTGCTTGGACTGACGTCTCAGCATGTGTATGGATTTTCCAATCAGTCCAGTCTCTCTTCCGGGAAAATTGAAAAATCAGGAGAATCCTGCTCTTACTCAAGCATTTTTGTCACCGGTCTGTTCTACGGAAAAGGCAACAGCGTAGAAGAAGCAAGAAAGAAAGCAGGGATCACAAAAATTGCAGTCATAGACAGAAGTTCATTGAACATCGTCGGTCCTTTCTTCTATGAAGAATGTACAATTGTATGGGGGGAAGAATAATGCAGATAAGATGAAATAATCTGGACGAAAAATAAAGAGCAGAATAATGGTTCACTGAACTCGATCAAAAAGGGCAGGAGAACGGAATGGCAAAATCCAAGGTCTATGAACCAAAAGCTGAATTTGTAAAAACTACGAATCTGAACGAAAAGACATACCGAAAAATGTATGCAGAATCAGTAAAAGATCCGGAAGGCTTCTGGAAAAAGCAGGCATTGGAAAGACTGACTTGGTTCAAACCATTCACAAAAGTACTCAGTCATAAATTTTCAGAAGGAAAAGTCAAATGGTTTGAGGGCGGAAAAATCAATGTCTCCTACAACTGTCTCGACAGACATCTGAATTCCGCGACTAAGAACAAAGCAGCAATCATCTGGGAAGGCGACAACCCGAACGAATCCAAGACATACACATACCAGCAGCTCCACAGAGAAGTATGCAGATTTTCTAATATAATGAAAAAAATGGGGATCAAAAACGGAGACAGGGTTCTGATCTATCTCCCAATGATTCCTGAACTGGCAATTTCAGCACTTGCCTGCACTAGAATCGGAGCGACTCATTCCATCGTCTTCGGAGGATTTTCACCGGAAGCACTGACTGGAAGAATCGACGACTGCAAACCGTCTCTCATCATCACAAGTGACGGAGGATTTCGGGGCGGAAAGATTATCGATCTCAAAAAAAATGTGGATGAGGCAACTGAACACGCTGAGACAAAAGTAAAAAACATTATCGTTGTCAAGAGAACTCATCAGTCGGGAAATTTTCACTGGAAGGAAGGAAGGGATCATTGGTGGAACGATCTTCAGATGGATGAAACAATCACAGACGAATGCGAACCGTACAAGGCAAACTCAGAAGATCCTCTTTTTATCCTCTATACTTCTGGTTCCACCGGCAAACCCAAAGGAGTGCTTCATACAACCGCAGGCTATCTCTTAGGTGCAAATCTATCCTTCCATTATATCTTTGATCATAAGGCTTCTGACACTTACTGGTGCACTGCTGATCTCGGCTGGATCACCGGCCACAGCTACATTCTGTACGGCCCCCTCTCCAATGGTGCCACTTCCCTGATGTTCGAAGGAGTTCCTACATATCCGGATGCAGGAAGGTTCTGGGATGTGATCGACAAATACAAGGTGAATGTATTTTACACCGCTCCGACAGCAATTCGTGCGCTGGCGAGGGAAGGGCTGGAGCCGTTGAAAGGCAAATCACTGAAATCACTCAGACTCCTCGGGACTGTAGGAGAACCTATCAATCCGGAAGCTTGGGAGTGGTACAATGTCAATGTCGGAAAGAAAAACTGTCCGATTGTGGATACATTCTGGCAGACAGAGACCGGTTCGATTATGATATCCCCTGTTCCGGGAGGAGTTCCCACAAAGCCCGGATCGGCGACGCTTCCATTTTTCGGAATCAGGCCGGTTTTGGTGGACAATGAGGGAAAACCGCTCACGGAGAAAGGGGGGGTATCGGGAAATCTCTGCTTTGAATTCCCATGGCCGTCTATGATGAGGGGAGTCTACGGAGATCCGAACAGATTCAAGCAGACGTATTTCTCTCAGTTCAAGGGCTACTATTTCACCGGTGACGGAGCGAGGCGAGATGAGGACGGATACTACTGGATCACAGGCCGAGTGGATGATGTCATCAACGTCTCCGGCCACAGACTTGGGACTGCGGAAGTGGAAAGTGCTTTAGTGGAACATCCAGGCGTGGCTGAGGCGGGAGTTGTAGGATATCCTCACGACATCAAGGGACAGGGAATTTATGCTTACGTAACAGTAAAGAAAGGAGTCTCTACAAATGATGAACTCAAAAAAGAACTCATTGCGATTGTCGAAAAGATGATCGGCAAGATAGCAAGGCCGGATGTCATTCACTGGGCTCCCGGACTTCCAAAAACGAGGTCAGGAAAAATTATGAGAAGAATCCTGAGAAAGATTGCCGCCGGTGAGTTTGACGGACTGGGGGACATTTCAACTCTCGCAGATCCTTCCGTTGTTCAGAATCTGATTGAAGACAAGAAAAAATACCACAGCTGATAATATGATACAATTACAATACACAAACCCTCACTCCAAGACAGAAATCCTCGCTGCAGTTGACGACGCAGTGGATCAGGCATCTGCATTTTACACATCTCTCAGCCCTGAGATATTTTTTCATGATGGACTGGGAGGCTGGTCGCCTGCACAGAACATATCTCATATTGCAGACATCACATTTCTCGCTGTCTGGCTTTTCAGGATGCCCAAGTTTTTTCTTTTGCCTTTCGGCAGAAGAAAGTCGCAGAAAAACTTCAGTACACTTCTAAACGAGTACATCAGTGCAGAAAAACCGATCTTCATCGGACCGCTCGCCCCTTCATCGATTCCTGTTCCTGAAAACGGAACAGAAACAGTTCAGAAACTCACTGCAAGATTCAGAAATATATTTCAGGAACTGAAAAATGTTCTGAAGGAAATTCCCGAGGAGGATTTTGACAGATATTCTATGCCGCATCCATCTCTCGGAATGCTCAGTTTCCGGGAAATGGTATATGTGATAATTATACATATTATCCATCATACATACAAGGTGGAAAAAAAGACGGAAAGGTTTTTAAAGAAGGCAGTCCGTTCCTAAAAAACAAGATGAATCATAAAAAATGAGCTTACGATGAAATTCCGATTCCTAATTTACTTTCTCTTCCTTCTGCTTGTCTCATCTCCCTCAGAGGCAAACATAGGCGTTCCTATGCTGTTCATTACTCTTCCCTGGATGCTTGGGGCGCTGATTCCGATTATCTTTGCTGAGGCAGGTTATCTGTATTGGAAACTGGGCACTGAATTTTGGGAACTCTGCAGAATATCTGCAATTGCAAACGCAGTATCTACTGTCATTGGAATCCCGATCACCTGGGTGATCCTGGTCATTGTTTCTACTGCATTCGGCGGAAGCAAAGGCAGACCGATGAATACCTGGAAAGACAAGTTTCTTTCAGTCACACTGTATTCCCCTTGGCTTCTTCCGCTTGGAAACCGTCTTCACTGGATGATCCCCGCTTCAGCAATGTTCCTTCTCATACCGTTCTTTTTTGCTTCCTGGATTATTGAATATCATACTGCAGCGTTTGTATCCAGGGAAATCTCCCGCGAGATACTTTATCATGAAATTTTCCATGCAAATCTGGTTTCATATGGAATTTTATTTATTCTGGTCGGTCTGCTTCTGATTGCAAATCTGACATTCCGAAAAATTCCTCCGGGCAATCCTTACAACGATCTCGAAGAAATGCGGAAAGAAGATGATGCCTCTTAACAATAGATTGACTAACGATTTCCTTTCTTCCTAAGAATTTCATTCAGAATCTGAATATCCCATTTATCCTGTTCTCTTTCGGTCTGTTTGCTTTTGATGAGAGATTTAAGTCCGAGGTAAGGAATCTCCACGCCTTCTGCAGTCAATTTGCAGATATCCTCCTGTGCATCTTCATAGGTAACTGACCGGGCGGAAAGCATAATATCAAGCTCTGGCTCATCGAGAATTTTGATGACAATGTTCGAGATCAGATCCTCTGCAGTAAACTCTTCCAGATGAGGATACAGTTCGCGAATGCAGAGAATCAGTTTTTGAATATTATCTAAATCATTACGAATCAGCACATCAATATCTTCGGTTGCTCTGATATGACCGTGAAGGGCACTTGCTCTTGCTCCTGCTATCACAAACTGAATTCCCTTATCCTTCAGCAGTCCACAGATTTTGACAAGATCATTCATATAAATTCGCGGCCCTTGTTCTGGAAAAATTCTCAAGATCTTCCCATGTTTTAAACTTGAGAATGATACCTTTCGGTTTTTTGAATGGTCTTAGTTCATTCAGTTCAGCGATCAGTTTTTCCTGAGCAATCAGGCATTCTTCAGGAGTTCTTTCTTTTTTCGTTCCAATCACTTTCATTTTTTCATTCCATCTGTCAAAACATATCCAAATACAGGATTCCGATTTATTTCATAATTCGCCTTACGCAGATGTCAAGCATTCTTATGAACAGCAGAGCAAGCTAGCTACAGAATATTCCCGTATTCCTTTTTTCAGTCAAAAGATCAAGCGGTATGTCAAAGCTTTGCAGTAGCCACATCTCCGTTTTTAATGAAACCGTAAGATAAAAAATGCATTCGATGTTGATCTGTAACGGATGATTATAAGTATGTTATTATGTATTTTGATGAAACCATAAAGAAAATTGAATCCAGTTTAGAAAAACTTGAGGAACTTGATAAGATGCTGATGACTCTCAAAACAGTTATGGATGAGCTTATGGATTCAGCGGATCTGCCTGAATCTGCAAAAACAGGCTCAGAGGGCGTTTCGAATCCGGAAAACAAAATCTGATACCTGACGCAGTTTTTCGAAACAGTGCAGAGTCGGATGTCCGTTTTACCGAAAAGTTTTGATTGTGATTATCCTTGGAACCTGCAATGTTGTATTCTAGAACATTTTAGGCGAGAAATTGGCAATGGGCAAGACAGACGCAAGACTGGAACTGGAGCTTCAGGGTGAAAAGGCTGCAAATTACCTGCGTTTCTTTCTGATTTTCATTTTCTGTGCGGGAACACTTGCCGGTTTTCTTGTTCAGAATCATGTATCCGCTATCCTCGGAAACTACATTGGCGGCATAGTCATATATGTTTTCACTGCAGGGCTCTCCTCATACTATGTAAAAACAGGCCGGTTCAGCTATTCAGTAAAGTACATTACGATGTCCCTTGAACTTGCAGGGTTTGCATTTGTGCTCTTCGGATTTCTCCGTCTGACTGACCCTGAAAAACTCACTATTGCCGTTAATGATATTGTATTGTATGCGATATATTTTATCCTTATTGCAGAATCTGCACTCCGTTTCTCTCCCAGGTTCACTATGTTTACAGGTCTTTCCTGCACTGTTCTGTTTACAGTTCTGGGTTTTATGATCCAGAAGGCAGGAGGCGACAAGGCAGTATTCGGTGTCACTACACTGACAGTTGTGCTCGGGGCAGTATTCCTTTTTGCAATGACGATTGCAGTCTACTCAGGAACAAAATTTGCGAGCCAGGTTGTCATCAGAACTCAGATTTCAGAAGAGGCAGCTCTTCAAAATTCTGATACAATCAAAAGCGTTTTTGAGCAGATCAGAAAGACTGTCAAGGAACTTGATGAGATCGTGGAAAATGTGAACAGTGCCGCTGAAGAAAGTCTGGAGATATCCAAGGAACAGCTTCGGTTCTCAGAGTCGAGCAGAGAGATTGCATTTCATTTCAGCAGATCACTGAATTCCATTTCGGAAATGGCAAAGCAGCAGGAAGACAACTGTATCCTGAATACACAGTCATTCCGCAATCTCGAAGAAGTCATTGAAAGGGTTTCGAATGCGGGAAGGGATATTGATGAGATCGGTCAGAAGGCTCTTCAGATTTCAGAAAACGGAGAAACCGAATTTGCGAAAGTCATTTCTCAGATGAGGCATATATCCAATGCGTCGAACGATGCGTCGAAGATACTGACGCTGATCAACAATATCGCAAAGCAGACAAATCTTCTGGCTCTGAATGCAGCTATCGAAGCTGCAAGGGCGGGAGAGGAAGGACGCGGTTTTGAAGTGGTGTCCGAAGAGGTTTCCAAACTGGCGGATTCTTCCGGAAAAAATGCAAGGCAGATCTCAGAGCTGATCTCAGAAATGAAAAATGCAGTCTCACTCGGTGAGGGGCAGATTCAGAATTCATCTGCATCCATGAAAAAAGTGACAGAAATTATCAATAAAATCTCTTATAATATAGGACAGGTGAGAGAAATCACAAAAGAGCAGTCGGAAATGGTGACGGACACAAGCACTAGAACGGAAAAGGTGCAGAGCATTTCCGTGGAACTGAAAAAACTAGCTGAAACTGAGGATGCAAATTCAAGGCAGCTAAAAGCAAACATAGACAAAGCAGTCCAGCTCTCCGCTGCCATTCAGGACAGAATTCATATCCTCAACACCAGTATCGACAAACTCCAGAATATGTCCGATCAGTACATGGAACTTCTGAGCAAGTAACTCACTTGCGGATGGCTCCTCGGGCGAGGCGAAAACCGGCACGCATAAGGAATATCCCTCTGTAATTGCTCTTATCGTCCATAATATACTCGTTATTTCGTGTTGTTGTTCCGCTGTTCATCAGAAAAAGCTCTAAAAAAGTACCTCCGCGAATAACTCCCGCACGGTCCGGTATACTTGGCCCTGTCGGATTCACCTTTGGGGCAGTGCTGTATTTTTCCGTATAGTCCCAGGTCCATTCGCCTGCATTGCCGACCATGTCATACAAACCGAGTCCGTTTGGTTTCAGTGAACCGACAGGCAAGGTGGTGCGCGGGGCAGGATCATAAGAATTTGGATTATATTTCAAATTTGCATAAGCCATTACTTTCTCGTGAAATTCAGGCATAGCCCATATCCCGACCCATCTGTCAAATTGATTAGAAGGAGGAAGATAGGGATCAGGAACGCCTGAATAGGTTTCTCTTTTTCCTCCGCTCCTCGCTGCATATTCCCACTCGGCCTCTGTGGGCAGTCTGTACCCGTCTGCCTCCTGATCAAAAAAAACTTCTCGGTATGGAGTTCCTCCGTCATAATGCAGTTCTTTGAATATCCGGTACGCCGGTTTCAATCCCTCTTTACTGCTCCGCCAGTTGCAGTATTCAATTGCATCCAGCCAAGTGATAAAAAGTGCCGGATGATCGTCTGTCGGCTTGAAAGTCGGTACTTCTGCACCAATCCCTCCTGGTCTGTCATATGCACCATAACTCATTTTCCTGTCTTTATCATAATCTCTATTAACATTATCAGTATCTTTTACAAAAGCTCTGAATTCGCGTACAGTCACTTCATATTTTGACAGATAAAAAGATCCGAGTGTCACCTTATGAGCCGGCAAATCTGTTCCTGCGATGTCTTCGAAAGCCGGGCCTCGGTCATAACCTCCCATCATATAGGTGCCGCCTGGAATGAGCACAAAATTATCCGACGGACCTTTTTTCAGATCCTCAGATTTCAGTACATTGCAGGACAAGATCTGCATGCATATAGATAAAATAATTATAAGAACCGCTGCCTGAAATATATTTCTTTCTGTTTTCATTATTCTTTCGCTCCCGCTTCTGTCAGAACTTTCCGCATTTCCGCACTTTTTGCCTTGCTAAGAAGTCTTTGATTATGTTCATTCACTGCATTTACATTTGCTTTTGAAGCAATAAAAAGTTTTACAAAATCGATTTTATCATCAAACACAGCATAAAACAGGGGAGTTTCCATACTGGGACCAATCTTTACATTCACATTGGCACCGGCTTTGATGAGACTTTGAGCATAGTCCAGTCTGTTTCTGTCGATTGACCGGATTAAAGGAATCCTTTCACCGTTATTTATGAGATTCCCTGTATTTGGGTTGATCTTTGCTTTCAGCAGAAGGTGGAAAATTTCATCATAACCGCCCATAATTGCCAGATCCAAAGCTGTTTTATAATTGACCTGCACATTCACATTGGCCTTTGCTTCAATCAGCAGTCTTACAACCTCTGTATGACCGTATCTGGCAGCGCCGATGAGAGGCGTCCCGCCGTCATAGTATCTGGCATTTACATTCGCCTTTGCTGCCAGAAGACTTTTGACCTTTTCTACATTTCCAGCAGACGCGTAATAAATCAGATCATCATTTTTATCCGCAGAAACAGACAAACCCAACAAAGTAAAAAATATAATCAGCAATCTCAACATTTCATTCCTTTCCTCTTAAAGACAACAGGGACGCAAAAAAACATACGAAAATCTGCACCCCTTTCAATAATGACACTGAAAAGAAAGCAAAAAAACCAGTCAAGGATATCCGGAATGAATAGTTTTACAGTATGAGATTGCATCTATTGCGACTGCGTCGCATTCTGAGTTTCAACGGATGCGGAATTTATCTATAGATCTGAACCGTTTAGGAAGATGCTGTCAAAGGACAGAAAAGATGCACAGATAAGCCTTCAAAACAAATGGGAACTCACTGAAACAGATTTGAGTCTTTATGGAGGACTCGAAATCGGAACAGGAAGCTGGACTATGAACCGGGAACAGTGATCTCGCTCAACAGGAGAAGAGAGACTTTAAATGCGACGATCTAAAGTTTATTACAGACCGTCTCAAACAGAATAAGTATGAATCTCTCATAGAATGCAAAAACGATTTGGAAAGTTTTTAAAAGTTCCTTCAAAATTTTCAAGATATGGACATTGAATCAGACTGCTTTATTTGGGAGGAACTGAAAGATATCAAAGATTCCAAATTCTGCGGATTGAGTCCAAGAAAAAACTAAAGACAGACGCAGAAAAAACTGTCCAGAGATATTTTTCCGCTTGTTTTTCTTTTTGCTCAGTTTTAAATAAAATTACGAATCCATGAAAAATCCTGAAATCAATCTCAGCTTCATAAACCACGCTCTTCTTAGACACAAGATAGAAAGGGACTTAGCGGAATTGGACAAAGCATATCAGGCAAGACTAGTAAAGTCCACATTGGTTCTTTCCGGAAGCATTGTGGAAGCAATACTTTTAAATTATATGCTTGAACACGTTGAAAAGAAGGACATCCCGCAGGGATTGTTCCATTTAATTAAGAAAGCTTTTGAGCTGAAGATTATCAATAAAAGTACTGTCGAACTTGCCACAGTTATCAATGAATACAGAAATCTGATTCATCCGGAAAGAGAAATCAGACTTCAGGAAGATATGAATGAACATTATGCCGATATTTCGTACCATGTTCTGAAAGTCATTATTGGAGATATTCAGAAAAATTATGAATCCAGAAATCAGTATACTGCACAGTCAGTAATTGATAAAATCTTATACGATCCGGATTCTCAGATTATCTTTTCCTCTATCCTTTTAAAAATGACTCAGGGAGAAATAGACAAACTTTTTAAAGAAATCCCTGCCTTCTGCTATGCTGAAAAAGAGAAAACTCAATCATCCCTAAAAGGGTTTACTGTAATGTACGCGTTATTGAAAGATTCCGTGACAGAAAAAACA
Source organism: Spirochaetota bacterium (assembly GCA_052033835.1). Taxonomy (GTDB): domain Bacteria; phylum Spirochaetota; class Leptospiria; order Leptospirales; family Leptospiraceae; genus DAORDI01. The sequence continues at coordinate 1,174 of JBPOJG010000073.1, read as the reverse complement.
TTGGAAAATGAACGAAATCGATTTTTGGAGATTTTACACAAAGCAGGCAGATCCGATATTTTATATTTTGCAAGATTCTTCATTTTCCTGATTGACTCAATGAATGAGTCGGAAAAAAAACAGACTGTTGATTATTTGATTTCCTGTGCGTCGAATCACAATCCTAATGAGTTGGATCTATTTTATAATATAGATTTCAGCCTTATCGCAAAATATCTTTCAGAAGAAAATATGAATCTATTTTTTGAAAACTTTGAAAGAGGACTTAATTCCGCTCCCTTCAATAATGATAAATTTGAGAAATACTCTTTTGAAGAAGAGATTATCGTACTTTCTCATAAAATTGCATCACAATGTCCAAACCTGAGGGACTTTATGAATAAAAAATTAGAAAAACACCCGAATGAACGTTTCTCTCGACTAGCGGACAATTTTTCGATTTTTTAATATTTCAAGGAATTGGAATGGAATTTTTCCAAATGTCCAGGGATTCGTGCAAACGTATCGTATCTGGCTTAAATCTAGCTTTTTACAGTCCGGAAAGGCTTCGTAGGAGTTCCTACAAAGGAGGCTGTTGGTTGATCGTAGGAGTTCCTACAAGGAAGGCTGTAGGATAATCGTAGGAGTTCCTACGGAGGAGGCTGTAGGATAATCGTAGGAGTTCCTACAAGGAAGGCTGTAGGATAATCGTAGGAGTTCCTACAAGGAAGGCTGTAGGATAATCGTAGGAGTTCCTACGGAGGAGGCTGTAGGATAATCGTGGGAGTTCCTACAAGGAAGGCAGTGGATGATTCGTGGGAGTTCCTACAAGGAAGACTGTTGGATAATCGTAGGAGTTCCTACAAGGAAGGCTGTGGATGATTCGTGGGAGTTCCTACAGACCAACCGGAAAGCCTTCGGACTGTATAAAAACTAAAATTTACCACGAAGGGCACGAAAAACACGAAGTATATATATATTGAAATAATTTCTAAAATAGTGAGGTTAATTCAATATATTGGGTTATTCTTTTAGAATCATCAAATTCATTCTCTGTGTGAATCCGTGTGTATCCGTGGTGAATCATCCTTATCTTGACAGCCTAACCCACTCCTCTAATCGACTATCCTTCCAAATGAAAAAACAGCGTTTGCGACGTACAATGCCCAAATGATGAAGAGCAGCAGCATCAGTG
>JBPOJG010000141.1:0-3562 GCA_052033835.1 Spirochaetota bacterium | reverse complement strand
GAACAGAACAGCAGCCTGAAACATTATTTTCTGAAGCTTGCAGCAGAGAGAGATTTTCTGGATATAATGGAAATGAGAGACGATGTAAGTTTTTTTCTGTTTGAAAAAATTACAGATTATCTTCTCGGAACAAAAAATCTGAATTCAGTCATTCAGCTCTGCAGGGATCTGCTCCTGCCTTCTGTCCTGAGATTCGGGAAAATTGCAGTCTCCGAGGGAATGTGGAAAGCCTATTATTCCGGTTTCATCGGAATGTATGCAAGGCCGAACGAAGTTTCCTCCTATATACGATCACTCGATATCTACTCTGCAAGATACAAACCCGGTAAACTGAAGTCCGTTTCCGACAAGAATATGCTTGCTGAAACTGAGGGACTGAAACCCTTCTTTCTGCTCTTAAAAACAGATGAACATTTCACTCAATGGGCACTGTTTCTGAAAAATTTCGGGAACAGGAAGGACAGTTTTGAACTGTTCGTATGGACGGAAGTGTTCAATGTTCCCCTTCTGAAAATTCTTCCCGCAATGGAGATATTGAACTCAAGTGCATTTGAAAGACTGCAGGGATTTTACTTCAAGGATCCTTCCGTTCTGCGTTTTCTGATTCGAAGCATCATGACATCTCTGCATGAACTCAAGATGAGAAACCTGAATCCGTCTTCCTATAAATTCATACTGAAACTTTTTCTGAATCTGAAAATTGATTCTGAATTTCTGAGAAGAAGGGCTTTTTTCTTTCATCTTCTCAGAGAATATTCTTCTTCGAGATATATGGAACTGGAAATGATCCGGTATATATTTTTTGAATATATTTTCATTGCGACAAAGACAGTGACAGATTATAAATACGGAATGACAAGGTTCTGCGATGAAAGCCACAGAGTTTTCTGCGAATGGGTGGACGGTTCCTATCTCGAAGCAGTGCGTCTTGATCCGAAGGAAAGGGTCGGATTCTTCAGACCGGTATTCGACTATTTCCGAGCAGTCATCTGGATCGATCATATAAAAAAATTCGGCAAATTCAAATACAGATTTGAACAGTTTCAGTCCGCAGTCATATCTGCAGATCTCGAAGATGCTGCAGTGGATGAACTGAAAAAAGTGGAGACCGAAGAATTCCCCGCCTATCATGAAAGTTTTTTTAATGTTTTTTATACCAAACCGGAGAGAATGCATGAAGCTATATCCTCCGATTACTGGTACAGACTTTCCCTAGATCAGGCCAGACCGCATATACAGAGCATTCTTCTGAATCTGATCGGCACAATCAATCTTATGCCGGGACAGTCTGGAGCGTACACTGACGGTTCTTCTGTGTATCTTCCGGAATACCAGAACTCCTTCAAGGATCCTCACGATCCGATTGAAGAGAACAGAAATCTCACTCTGTACATCGGACTTGCACTTCATGAATGCGGTCATATCATTGCAGGAACATTCCGGTTCAATCTGGAATATTATCTCCGCACTCTGGAAAAACCGTATCTGTTCAAGATAATCATGAATATATTCGAAGATCATCGAATTGAAGCATTTCTGGTCAAAATGAAAATCCATTCTCAGTCCAGGGAAATACTCAAGAATCTGAATGAATTTCTGTCTGTACGAAACTGGAAAAATGAAATGCCGATATTCATGAGGTTTCTTCTTTTCTGTTTCGACCGTGCAAACGGTTACGAAGAGATACTGAAAAAATTTCCCGACTATGAGGAAAAACTGAAAAGTATTCTTTCTCTTTCCGTCAATACAGGCAGATTTCCAAATCTGAAAAGTCTGATGGAATATATTTCCGACAGACTGAAGAATATGAATATCGGAAATCCTTTGGCTGCTTATGAACTGAGCAGAGAGGTATATGAAATTCAGAAACACTGGCCGATGCAGGAAGAGGATGAAGAAGAACAGAATCCTGCAAAAGGAATGCACAGAATCATGGGCGGTGAAGGAGAAGAATCGGATGCACCTGCGCCGCAGACAGTGCTGAACGAAGAAGAGCTGAGAGAACTGTATAGACAGTATAATGATAATCCAAGGCAGTTCGTTGAAGATTATAATCTTCCTTACATTCCTGAAATACATTCAGGCGGAAAGGAAACAAAGGACGGATCACCTTCCTCAGATTGGATCACTGAAGAAGATCCGATCGCAAATTATGATGAATCCGGCACAATAGATTTCAGCCACCGGACAAAGGCTGACGACCTTTCTGCAGAAGAAAAACTCAGCCAGAGAGAGGAGAAAAAAGGAAGGACAGTCAAAAAAAGAAACAAGAAGACGGGCACAAAAAAAGTCTATTCCATCGACCCAAAGACAAAATCCAGAACCAGACTCTCCGAGATCAAGGAACATACAGTCACAAAAACGGATATGAAGTTTCTGAAAAAAATCAGAAGATGGGATTTTGTGCGTCATAAAATTATGGAAGAAATCTCAAGGCTCGAACTCAGATCAAAAGAAGATCATGATATTTCTGCAGTGGAAGGTGAAATCAATATGGAACTTCTTCTTGAAATCATCAGCGGAAAAAACAAAGTAGGAGTATTTGAATTTCTGGACATCTACACTGAAACAAAGAAAAGCCTCGATGTCATCATCGGAATAGATGCTAGCGGCTCCACAGCCTCCGATGCAAGCGACGGATACTCTGTGATAGATGTGGAAAAAGCATTTGCAATCATATTCGGAGAAGCACTGTCTGCGTTCACGGAGAATGTAAAATGCCTCGCATTTGATTCCCTGACATCCACTACATTGTATAGAGCAGCCACACTCAAGAACATCAGTTCAGTTCAGCCGGGAAACGGAAACAGAGACGGGGATTTTATCCGCTTTGTCGCTGATGAACTGAAAACAGGAACATCTGAACTAAAATATTTTTTCTTCCTCTCCGACGGACAGCCGAACTCGGACAATTACAGCGGAAAAGAAGCCATGGACGATACACTGATTGCACTGCGTGAGGCCAAAAAATCTGGAATACGTATTATCTATTTTAATATAGACAGCGAAAAAAGAGAATACTTCGATGATTTCGCAAAAGAAACCACATTCGCACAGCATTTCAAAAATCCCACAGACCTGATCCCTGTCATCCCGGAACTGATCCGATCCATGGCAAAGGCAGTTCAGTAGAAAGAAGGTTATATTCGGGAGAGGTTTTGGAATGAAGGTTGATCTGTTTATTTATTATCTGCGTTAATCAGTGTTCATCTGCTGTTTATTTTGCCGTCCGAACTCTATGACCCTTTTCCTGTCAACTTTTTTTTAGAAAAATTGGATTTACGGAAGAAAAATTTGCAATATAGGGTCTCCTGTTCCTGATTATGGAGATGATTAATTTCAATAATTTATTTCCAATATTGTTCAGTACAAGCCTTTTGCTTTTCCCTTCTGCTGTTCTTCTTTCAAAGTATTCTCTCATCTGCTTATTGTGCGTCCTTGCATTCATTGATGCCAGAAACAGAAGCTTGCGAATTTTCCCAGGTCCGATTCCGCTCGACGCTGTTTTCTTTCTGACCGACTTTCCGCTTTCAAAAGGAACCGGTGCGATGCCTGCGTAAGA
>JBPOJG010000317.1:0-7872 GCA_052033835.1 Spirochaetota bacterium | reverse complement strand
TTCCAGTAGATTCCCATTTCTTCAGACTCGATAGAATTTTCTCTGAGAGAAGCAAGAATTGCTTCAGGAGTTGTCTTATCCTTGAATCTGTGAAGTCCAAGTGCAATCATCCCTTGCATGTACCTTCTGTTGTCGTGCCAGTATTTTTTTGCCTGACCCATATAGTAGTCAAGTGCAGGTTTTGTTTCCTTCGGTATTTCCAGATTCAGGAAATAACTTCTGGAATAAAGATAATGAATCTGCAGATATCCGAGATGATTGTCATTCAGATTGATTTTTTTCAGACCGGCAAGTCTTTTCAGTTCATCATAATCCTTTTTGATTTCTCTGTCCAGATATCCGACAGCTCTTCTGATCATATCCTGTCCGTCACTTGTTTCACTGAGTTTTTTCACTCCCAGATGATCCAAGTGTCCAAGCCCGGTTACAATATGCTGTGTAATATATCTGTCCGGTCCCATTCCTTTGAACCAGCTCCAAGGTCCGTCCGACAGCTGCTGTTCCTTGATTTTCTTATAAGCTCTTCCGAGTTCATTTGCCATCTTGTTCAGATCAAAAAGAAGACCTATCCGTTTCTTTCTTTCACTTTCACTGACTGCATCTCTTACCCAGGGCGTTTCTTCGAGAAGAAGAGATTTCAGTTCCTGATTTTTTTCCAGGTTGGAAGCAAGAGCTCCTTTTTCACTGTCAGGAACAGACTTCCAGGCTTCAAACACTTCCTTGATCTTTGGAGTGGAATTTACTATGTGCGATGACAGACTGTTCGCATAGTATCTGCTGAATGTCTGCTCAATGCATTCGTAAGGATATTCCATCAGATAGGGAAGAGCCTGTACTGCATACCAGGCCGGGTTGGAGGTAAATTCAAGAGTAACTCTGTGATGTCTGAGTGTATCGTTTTTTCCGTAATTTCCCGGAGCAGGGGAGTTCAGAAGTTTTTCCATCGTGAATGTCTTTGTTGTCTTACCGCGAATTGGAAGAGGCATACTTTCGGTCACGAGCATTCTGTTTGTGAGAACAGGAACTGTCATTTCTTCTCCGTCAGAAAACTTTCCTGCCTTTGCTGTAATCCTGTATGCAATTGCACCGACTCCTTCCGGAATTTTCAGTGTCCATTCAATTGAATCACTCTGTCCTTTTTTGGAATTGAATGCTCCTGCAGGTATTGTGCTGTTTCCAGATCCGGGTTTATTCGGTCCTGTATTTTTGAACAGACTGTCTATCGGTTTCATAGTGACTGCATCGAACAGTCGAAGTTCTGCAGTGCCTGTGAGATCTTTTTCGGAAAGATTGTTTACCTTGACACCGAAATGAATTGTATCTCCTTCTCTGAAAAATCTTGGAGCATTCGGAACAACCATCAGATCTTTCTGAGTAATCAGAGTATTTTCCGTCATTCCGAATTTCAGATCATCTGTATGAGCAAAACCGAGCATCTTCCATTTTGTGAGACTTTCCGGAATTTTAAATGAGATCAGAAGTTCTCCTTCTTCATTTGTGCGAAGATGAGGATAGAAAAATGCTGTCTCGCTGAAATTGCTTCTGACTTGCACTTTTTCTTCCTGAGTATTCTGATTTTCTGTCCTGCCTTCTCCGCCTCTCAGTGCATCTGTCGCCATCTCACGAGCATCTCTTTTTGCACCGGCAGGCGCTGATGCAGTTGTGGATACCGGTTTTGCTGCCTCTTTTTTCATTTCCATCGGAGCGTCGTCCATATCCATGGCTTTCTCTTCTCTGGCCATTGCTGGAGCTTCTGCAGAAGGAGCCGGCGGGTGTATTCCTCCGTTTTTGGACTTGTGTCTTCTGTAAGGATGGTGATAATAAAAATTAAAATTGTACCCGAACCAGTTCAGAGTAGGGTAATGCAGATATGCGCCTCCGGCATAACTGTTCCATCCGTCTGCAATGAAATTGCTCAATGCATTGTCGAAAGACTTCATACTCTGCCAATGTCTGGATGCATACATGGAATTGTACAGACTGAAATTGAAACTGTTTGGACGGAATGAATCCAGAGAAGCATCGTACAGTGTCGCAAGCATTTCAGCGGCAGCTTTTTCTCCGAGTCCAGTCTTGATTTTCAGTCTCCATTCTTCTTCCTGTCCGGGAAGCAGCTTGTCGCGGAAGGTTTCAAAACTGATATCCAGTTTCTTGTTTGTGTAAGGGACAAGGAAAGTTTCACTGCGTGTGAAAAGTCTGTTGTTTCTCACATAAGTATAATGTATCGCAAAGTTCCCTCTGTATTCTTCCTTTACTGTGATTTCGTAAGGGATCTGATCGGATTTTTTTTCTTTTCTGATTTTACCGTGATCCACCCATTCGCTATGGATGATTTCACCCTTATGCTCTATTTCATAAAGAGCCTTAATATCAACACTAGAACCTGTAATGAATTTTACTTTTTCGCCGGGTTCTGCCTGATTTTTTACAGTCTGGAAGAATCGGAATGCGGGAGAGGGCGTTTTTCCGTATGAGTTTTCATATATCTGAAAGAATTTCTGAGTTTTGACTTCCTCCCCGAAACTGTCCTTTGCGGCAAGTTCCAGTTTATACTGACCCGGTTCCAGATTTTCCAGCTTGAGTTCCTTCGATTTTGAGGTATCAAAACTTTCTTCCGTAACTTTGCTCTCTACAGGCCAGTTCGGAACAAGATGTTCTGTTTTGTAAGGAAGATCAGGAAAATGTTTTTTCCATTCTTCTTGAGTGTATATGAAAGAATCAGGTGCTTCCCATTTTCTGTCGAGAACAGGCGACGTTGGTCCGCTCAATTTGTACAGTCCCAGTTTTCCTTTGGTCGCAGTGAACTCTCCTGAAAGATTGACCGTTTCGAGTTTCCATTGAGGTTTTGCATCTTTTGCAACTGAATCAGGAATATTTGTTCCAAGTCGGAGTGCAGTGTATCCTGCAGTCACTCTGTCTGAACCTGTTCTTGTTTCACCGTTGATGTCAGTCACATCTGCAGTGATCCTGAAATCAAAAGTCGGGTCAGTGTCTTTGGATATGCTCAGATCGGGAACTGCATCAAATTCAATCTTGAATTCTCCCTTTTCGTCTGTCTGAAGTTCTCCATGGACGATTTCCGACTGCGGAGATGTCGGTGCAGGAATCCACCATCTCCACCAGTATGTGAATCTGGCTTCACGTACTACTCGGAACTGAACTTTTGCTCCGTCAATATTTGCGCCCGCATAACTCTGTGCTTTTCCCTTGACTGTGATTTTACTTCCTAACCGGAAACTGTCCTTGGGTGTTTCCATCTTGACTTCAAACTTAGGTCTCTTGTAGTCCTCAACGGAAAAATGCTGAGATCCTCCGTATCTTGTTTCCTGAATATGAAACTGTCCGTTCAGACCGTCATTCGGAAGGATGAATGTTCCGCTGTAGGATCCGAATTCATTTGTCTTCAGACGAAGTTCACCCGCTTTCTGATAATTTGCATTCATCAGCTGAACGGATACTTCCGTATTCTTTACAATATCCGACTTTTCATTATTTGTCTGGACAAGAAGTCCCTTGAAGTGAACTGTCTGTCCCGGTCTGTAGATTGCTCTGTCAGTGAAAAAGAATGTCCTAGTCTGTGCGGTTGGAGTATAATTGTATTTCTGAGTTTTGTAAAATAGAGCAGGGTAACTGTAATAGGAAAATGGATTGTCGTTGTCAATTTCGAGTTCGTCATTTTCCTTTTTCAGTTTAATAAAGTACTGTCTGTATGTTTTTTCATGCAGAGGAATTTCCAGATAACCGTTTTTGTCCGATTTGTAGGAATCTCCCTTCTCCTGCACATATTTTCCGCGAAGAGAACTATAGTCCCAGTAAACAAGGGATGCCTTGGCACCTTCTATCGGTTCTCCGGTCTCTCTGTCCAGAATATAAAATTCTTTATAATCTTTTGCGTCTCTGTGAATGTATGCGAGTTTTGTGGATCTCACAAAGCTTGAATATACAGCATCTTTTTCATAGTTCATTTCAGGGCTTGAACAGGCAATGACGAGGTATTCCCCGTTCGGAAGGGAGGGCAGTTTTGTTTCAGTCAGATGAGAATGTCTGTCACCGTCATTTGGAAGACTGTCAGTCAGTTCGTATTCTGCTTTTTTCTTTTTGAAATAGTCGATCAGCATTCGGCTGTAGTCTTTGTATATGCCTTTTTTATTATTGGCCTCATACTCTTCTCTGACGGATGTGATATCTTTTTCAGATGTTTTATATATACGCCAGTATAATTTTTCCATATTTTTATATCTGATTTCCGCCGGGAAAGGTTTTTCAGATACAACTGCGCCTTCCATTGTGACAGAAAGCTGTTTTTCCCTGAGCTGTGATTTCAGTGAACTGCAGTTCTGTGCACCGTATGAATTCGGGTATGATGCAATTGCCTTGTCGCAGATCTGATCCGCCGTTCTGTTTGCCCACTTGAGTTTTTCAGGAAAGTTCGGATTGTAGTTTTTTCCCTGAGCCATATAGTATTCTGCAATCTTATGAGAGGCGAGTGCTGCTGACTTGTCTGATACGGACGCAAGTTTTTCGAGTACTGCCAGGTAGTCAGTTTCTTTGGACGGATCGTTTGTTTTCAGATAGACAAAATGAAGTCTTGCGAGATCAGCAAGCATAAGTGAAGTCGCACTGTCTTCGCCTTCTGCGGAGCTGTTCAGTCTGCTCATTCTGAACTTCAGCAGTTCCTGATAGAGTTTTGCTGCTCTGTAATCGAATGATTCTCTATGTGCTGTTATTATTTCCATCTGAACGAATTTTTCTTTTTCTGCAAAGTAAAGCATTTCCTTCAGATTTCTTTTTCTGCTTCCTGCTTCAGAAATTGTTTTCCTGTCAATTCTGAATTCATCCTTGGGGACAGGGAGAGAGGATTCTGAATTTCTGTAAAAATTCAGTGCCCTGTGAATCAGAAAATCGTAAAGTGTCGGACTCAGGTCATTATTATTCGAACCGTTGTAGATGATTTCCTTGAAAAGGTTCAATGATACTTTTTCAGTGTCTTCCTTTGCCTTGAGAGATGTTTCATATTCCTTTATGCATTCAGATACAATCTTCGAAAGATCCCAGGTTCTGATATCGTCGAGTTTTGTATTGACCGTCTTTGATCTGTTCAGAAAACGGTATCTGTTCAGTTCATAGTATCTCCAGTACATTTCTGCAAGCATAGAATGGAGAAGGGAAGCCACCGGCTCTTCTGCAGTCAGCGCTTCTATTTTAGTGGAATTGATTGCTTTGATGAATTCTTCTTCCTCCACTTGAGAAAGATTTTTGAGACGGAAAATCATTGCCTTGATGTACTGAGGAGGATTGTTTTCTTCCTTCGCCTTCTGCTTTATTTTGTCTATGATTTTGAGAGCAGATTTAGGCAGTCCCTTTCCTTCTTCTTCCTGAACGGATTTCCATTCAGATTCATATGCGGAATTTGTGAAATTATCCTTCATAGATCGTTTTCCTTTTTTCTCAGCCCGGACAGAATCCGTGCCGATGAACAGACACAAAAGCAGAGTACTTAAAAGCAGTTTTTTCATAGCAGCCCCTCGGATAACAGTAAATCATTGCAGTATGGCAATGGGAATCAGAAAAAAGAATGAGTCAAGTCTTTTCAGGTTCCTAGTATTAGACTGTAGAAAGAGTCTAATACTAGGAAGCAGGAAGTTGTTATTTCTCAGCAAAATAAAAAGTGAGGAAAGATCGGGATTTGGGACTGTCTAAAAGCATAAAAAATGGGGTTCACGCGGTGACGCGGAGCACTGACTGTATTGATCCAAATTTTTGTTTATTTTGAGATCTGCATTAAAAATGAGCTTTTACACAGCCCCAGCCGCCGGTAGGCATCAACATCTGGGGTGTTCAATTTAAGATATTTTTCGTTCCTTTTTTCGATTTCAGATTTATATTTGTATTGAGTTTAAAGGTCTTAAATCCTGTTAATCATGCAAATCCTGTACAATTTTTTTACAGGATTTGCATGATTAACATTTTCCAATTTTTAGAACGAAATCGTTTCTCCATTTTCCACTAATATTGAACATCCCAATCAATATGGGACTGTGTAAAAAGAAAGAAAATGTCTCTCACAGAGAGTATTGGTTGCGCGGAGTAGTTACGAAAAGTTTATAATTTTAAAAACAGAGCAGATTTTTTTGAAAAAAGCTTGACGAAAAAGCTATTTCAGATAGTCATAATGACTATTGGAGGTGACTATATGAAACTGGAATCTCATTTTAGCGTCGCCGAGGCGAAATCACGGTTTTCCGAGGTGCTTCATTTGGCAAAGGATCTGCCGCAGTTTATTTCCAGCAGGGGCAAGGAGATAGGCGTCATACTCAGCCGAGAGGAGTATGATAAACTTATGTCCGACTCAAAACAGAATCAGCCCGCAAGCAAACTGAAAAATTTCCTTAAACTTTCCAAAACCCTCAGAGAAGAAAACGATCTTCAGATTAAAATCCCCAGACGAAAAGACAGAGAGTCAGTCGAATTTTGAACCAGTATCTTCTGGACACAAATGTAATCTCAGAACTTCCCAGAAGAAATCCCAATCAGGGTGCAATCGATTTCTTGGATTCACTTGATGAGATTGTCATCAGCGCAGTGACAGTGGATGAAATCGAATTCGGAATACAGAGAACTGAAAAAAAGCAGAAGCAGATGCTTCTTAAATGGTGGAATGCTCTTCTTTCCATTCCTCCAGTCATTATCCCCGTAGATGAAACAGTTGCAAAGACTGCCGGAAGACTGCGTGCAAAGGAAGAGGCCCGAGGACGGAAGATGACTCAGGCAGATGCTCTTATCGCAGCATCCGCTCTCTCAACGGGAAGAATCCTAGTCACAAGAAACTGGAAGGATTTCAAGAACAGCGGAGCAGGACTTCTCAATCCATTTACAGGCGAGAGAGGATAGTTACTCAGATTTCTAATAGCCCGAAGGGCGGAGCGGAGCAGCGTCTTCCACACTTGCGACGCTTCGCTATTAGAAATCCGGGTAATCACATAAACATTCCCGCTGAGGACAGTATCTTTTCCAATTCATAATGAATGAATTCTTCATTATTGGAAAGGTGGCTGACTCGGTCTGCTATGGTTTTTACAGGTTCCACTGCGTTGGAAGGTGCAATTCCTATATGAGCATTTTCAATCAGCTCTATGTCGTTTGATTCGTCTCCGAAAGCGATGACAGGAATATCAGTATTTTGTAATTTTTTAAGTATACTTTGTACTCCGCTCCATTTGGAGGTTTCTCTGGGCAGAATTTCAAGACAGGGGCCGACTCTGTTGATTGTAGTGATGACTGTTCTGAAGGAATGCTCTGTAAGAGACTTTGTGATTTCTCTGTCAAGTTTTTTCAGTGCGTCCATATCCCTGGAAAGAAAACAGAGGACAAGTCCCTTTGCAAACGGAAAGTCTTGTGCACTGTCTGCAAAGAAGATTCTGTCTTTATTGTTCTGCACATAGGCCTCGCTTCCTTTCCCACTTTCCATACACATATCAATTCCTTCCGCAAACATACCTGTATGGAGAATAGGCGACATTCCTCTGTTTTTTCCGATTTCTGACGCGGTTTTTGTCATTTTGGAATCCAGAAAATTTGTATCCCAGATTTCCTGTGTCTCTCCGCAGATTCCTGTCACCTGACCGTTGTTACATACGGTATAAACACTGCCTTTCAGTTCAGATGCAAAACGGGAGGTGCTGTGAAATCTTCTGCCGGTTGCAAATATAATGATATGATCATGATCAAGGAATTTCTGCAGAGTCTTTCTGTTCTTTTCAGGAAATTCCGATTCTGAATTCAGAAGAGTTCCGTCAAGATCAGTGACTATACAGATTTTCTTTTTCAGAACAGAGCCTGAATTGCTTTCCATGTCACCACATATGTTCCGAT
>JBPOJG010000404.1:0-27352 GCA_052033835.1 Spirochaetota bacterium | reverse complement strand
ATTTTCAAGGGACGATAGTCCCTTGAAACCTCCGGTAGGATTAACTCAGCTCGCTTTAGCGAGCTGCAAGTTTTTTAAAAAGATTAAAATTAGAGTTGTTGAAACTAATTTTTCAACAACTCTAATGATTTTACGGAATCAAACCAAGAGTATGAAACAAAAAAGTAATTCCACTGACTGCCATGCTTAACAGACCTATTAATAAAATCCTGGCCTGCTTATTTTCTGAAAACGAAGATTTGAAAAGTTCATAAACGGTATATCCTAACATGATAAATACGAAAAAGACACCGGGGCGTTCGATGAGCTGAAAGTGCAGCGCTTATGTGTACCGAGCAAAGGCCTCAGAAGGCGTTGCATAGTATAATTTCTTTTAAATTCTTCGGACTCGAATTTTCCGATCCTGCAGTTTCTCTGACCCTTTTTTCTATTTGTTATTTGACCAATATAACTTCTATCTGCACCATCTTGTAAATAAAGATTTGATTTTTATAACTTCCTCGTGATCGATAAATTCCCCTTTGCACTTATCTGCCATCACATACCTAGACTGTAACTTTCACTCCATTGTATTCTTTTCTCATGATAAATATTTTTTCTTCCCATTTTATGTCATGATTGCGATTGAATATAATTAAATGGGCTTCTTCTGCCCCGCACTTATCCGAATAGTCTGCTGCTTGAGAAAGTCCGTCTTCCAGAGTGGACTCCAGTGAATCATATTGAATTTTTAATTCTATCACTGCTTCCTGATTTCATCTATGACAATACCGGACTGCCAGCCTGAGGTAAGTGCTCTGGGAATCGTTTCTCTATAGATGGAATTTGCAATATCAATGGCTTTATTGACCGTCCTTTTTGTGAGTTCCAGATCCAGAACATACTGTATATCATCTTCTATGAGTTCTTGAGACATCTCACCTTTCAAAATCGGCTGCATGACTCTGCTTTAATATTGAAAGCTGACCCTCCTGTAATGATTTCTTTTGTGGAAGAAGAATGGATTCGATAGTCTCTCACATCTCTCCCAAATCCCAGCGAGACAGAGGAGAAAGAGTGCAATGAATTTATTTTGAGACCTGCATTAAAACTGAGCTTTTACACACTCCCCGGCAGCGGGACGAAGAAAAGCTGCACCCGACAAACTGGAATTTTTAATTGTTGCTCAAAACTAGAGATCCATATTATTAGCGAGAGAAATTAACTGACAGGAGTTAAAAATGAATAATATTGTATTAAAGCATATTATTTTTAAGAGAATTTGGCAGTCGCTGACTGCTGCTTCTCTGGTTTTTTTTCCAATGATCGCCGAAGCCGGTGATTTCAATACGGACATTCTGGCACAGCACAATAAGCTGCGTCAGCTGCACAAAGCACCGGCCCTCAAATGGAACAGCACAATCGCCGCCTTCGCTCAGGCCTGGGCAACAAAGCTGGCTAATGAAAATAAAATGTATCATAGATCACGGAATTCTTACGGAGAGAATATCTATATGACATCCGAGAGTGATGTTGACGGAATCGATCCAGTTCAAGCATGGTATGATGAAATTAAAGATTATAATTACAGTTCACCAGGCTTCTCGAGCGGGACTGGCCACTTTACACAGGTGGTTTGGGTTGACAGTACAGAGCTTGGCTGCGGAAAGGCAACTTCCAACGGAGGCACTTATGTAGTCTGCAACTACAATCCACATGGCAACATTACCAATGCAGGCAAGTTCCAGAAAAATGTACTGCCGGCAAACGCTGTGCCAGCTAAACAAGAACAATCAGTCGGACAATCGGAGCAGACCTTGGAGCAGCTGACCAGTCAAATCAAAGGTCGGACTTTTACAATGGGAAATGGAGTGACCTTTGTCGCAACTGATCCTGCCAAAAAGACTGGCGTTTGGAACAGTTACTTTACCGTTACGTACGGCAGCTTTGTCAAAATTGGGCCTGACCAAGTCGGATACAAGTGTCCAGGACTCGGTAACGTGACTTTTACCGTGAAGAAGGACAGTATTGACTGGGAACTCAATCAAAGAGCACGTGATTTTGTGCAAAAGAATCTAAGTGCAACAGCCAATGAGAAAGGTTCTCTTGCAAAATAGATGCCCGTAATTAAAAATAGGGGTGCAGCCAAATTTCATTTGATAATTGAATCTGTACCCCTATTTGTATCCAAAAATGTTCCAGTAGAATCTTCGAAGCGTCGCTGAATATCTCTTCATTAAACTTGCATAAAAATCAAATAAGATCCGCCAGTACCAGAGAAACATTCAGAGGTTATGGAAAGGTTACTGAATCTGCGGCTTGTTCATCAGATTTTTGATCAAATAAACGGGAACATTCGCACTAGCATAGATTTTTTTCTTCGCAAGATCGAGTCCATAAGTAGAATTTGAAACTTCAATGACCCAGATCGCAGTCGTCGGATGGGCAGAAATATATCACAGATCTGCTTGCTATTTAGGAAAGGACAAAAACACTGTTTTCCATGGCAGTTTCCAAATTCGGACAGACAATATGAAATGGCTCTCCACATCAGACAGATACACTTACTGCGGAATCCTTTTCGGATTTCTGTTTCCGATCATATCTACAGTGTTTGAAACATTTCTGCAGTTTGGTCAGATCTCCTTCATCAATATGATGCAGATTCAGGAAGACCGTCCTCTGCTATGGGTCATTGATTCTGCACCTTTTTTCCTTGGGCTCACTGCAAGACTCGCAGGAAAAAAACAGGAAGCCGCAGAAAAAATGAATACAAGACTTAAGACACTGAATCAGGAACTGAATCTGGAAGTTATTAAAAACAGAACTATTGAAACGAACCTGAGAGATATGATCAGCACATACAAGGAAGATCTGAATTCAGCAAAAATTGTTCAGGAGTTCATGCTTCCGGAAATCCCGAAAATCCCTGAATGTAAAATATCTTATAAATATATGCCTCTGAATCCGGTAGGAGGAGATCTGCTTTCTGTAATTCCTCTTGAAGAAGGCGGCCTGAGCATTCTCATCGGTGATGTTGTAGGTCACGGAATTTCCGCAGCGCTGATTGCCTCTCTTGTAAAAGTTTTTTCAAATAAAAACTGCAGGCACTACGGAACCCAGCCCAAACTCTATATGGAACAGCTGAACAAAGAGGCCGGAAACTATCTGCCAAATGATTATTTTTTTACTGCATTATATGGATTTTTAAAATTCGAAGAAAACTATGCTAAGTTCATATACTCAAGAGCGGGTCATCCATATCCATTTATATTTTCTCATCACGATAAAACAGCAAGAATCTTTGAAGTCTCCGGTTCTCCTCTAGGGCTGATTAAAAACCTACATTATAATGAAACAGAAACTGCAGTGTTTAAAAAAGACAGAATATTTTTGATTACCGATGGACTCATTGAAGTCAAAAGCAAATCAGGGAAATTTATCGGCAGCGACGGTTTTATTGCGATAATCAATGAAGTATGCAATCAGGATCTTTCGCTGAACGATACATTGGAGAAAATAGTTCTCAGGGTAGAAGAAGAAGGAATGAATGCACCGGCGGAGGATGACAGACTGATTTTAGGAATTGAAATCTGCTGACTCTGAAATACAAAGGAGGAAATATGAGGAAAATCAAAGAACTTGAGAAATCAGAGTGGGCCGGAAACAAATGGCCTTCCATCACAGTAAGAACAGAAGGTAATGATGATTATGATCCGGAACTCTTCAAAAAGGTATTTGAATTTATTAAGGAAACTTACTCAAGCGACATTGATAAGGATGCAGGCACGGGAACATTGGCTGATGTGCACGGGGACCGCTGCATTGCAGATTTTAAAATAGCCGACTGTTCAGTAATGATGGATATGGACGATTTTATGTTTTCCATCGCATTCAGCAAAAAAGAGACAAGAGACGAAGTTTTTGATAAAATGAATGACAGTAATTCTAAACTAATATCTAAATAATATATCATCTGCACTGCCGGACACCGTATCACAGAGTGTCAAGCTCTTCATCGGAGAGATTGCCGGCACCTTTCATCTTATTCAGCTTCAGCGATCTCTTCAGGAAATAATCCGCAGTCATATCAGACGGATTTTTTTCGATAACTTTTTCAAACAGATTCACCGCCAAAGAAAACTGCCTTGCCGAATAACAGTCCATAGCATTTTCAAAAGTCTCCAAAGTCAAGAGTTTCTTATCCATTTCTTCCTGAGATCCCTCTGTCAATATTTCCAAAATCGTGATGTAGTTCTCCTTTCCTCTGATCCTCACCTTTTGAATTTTCCTGTGCGGAAAAGCAGAGTGATTCCTTACTTTCTGAAATGCAGTTTCACTGATGAGAAGATCAGCTCCGTAAAGTTTTGTGAGACCTTCAATTCGGGACGCAATATTTACGGAATCAGAAATCACACTTCCGTCCATCCGCTCCTTCTCTCCAATGGTTCCCAGCATAAGATTGCCAGTATGGATTCCAATTCCAATTTTAATTATAGAATAATTTTTCTTCACTCTTTTTTCATTTAAATCTCTGAGTTCTGAATGCATATCCAAGGCGGCCTTCAGTGCATCATCCACATAGTCAGGGAAAAGAGCCATTATCCCGTCTCCGATGAATTTATCGATAAATCCGCCGTTGCCTCGGATGACAGGAGACATCCTCTGCAGATAAGAATTCAGAAAATCGAAATTGTCCTTTGGAGTCATTTTTTCAGAAAGAGAAGTAAATGAACGGATATCAGAAAAAAGTACAGTCATTTCCCGCTGCACCTGATCCCCCAGCTGAATGTCAGTGATTCTTTCCTTACCAAGAAGCTGCAGAAATTTAATTGGAACAAAACGGCTGTAGGATTCATTCGTTTTCTGAAGATTCTCGGAAAGCACCTCCACATTGTAAAATGCTTTTGAAAACTTCTGAGACAGCATATAAGACTGAGAAAATATGAAAAAGAAAAGACCAATAGGTGTATAATAACCTGTATTAATAATAAGTTGTGAATACAGAATATCGTTAATGCCAGCAAAAATCAATGCAAGATATCCGATCAAGGCAATTCCAGCACCCTCTCTCTTTCTCCAAATCGCCAAACCAAGACAAAATGTTCCGTACACTGCAGTGCAGATCAAAGCGATTTCCACAGGAATGAGTGTCCGTGTGTAAATATGGGCAGGAGCGACAATCACAACGGCACTCATCGAACCGTTGATTATCCAAGTCAAAAGTCCGACCCTGCTGCTGACTTCATTCGGATAGAGTGACTTCAAAAAAAGGAAAAATGCCGGGACACAGAGATACAGACTCAAGTATTCAAGCTTATTTCCGAATTCCCAGTAAATCCAGGGAAACTTGATGTACATCAGTCTCCCTGCAGTGAATATCCTGAAAAGAATTGCAATACAAAAGAATGCAAAAAACAGACTGGATCTGTCCTTCTTCCGAAGCGAGAACAGCCCCAAATGATACAAAGTCATAATCAGAATTGTTCCAGTCAGAAAAATATCTGTTTCTTCCTTGGTTCTCTGAAAACTGTGGAGCTGGTATTTGGTACCAAGTCTGAGACTCTCCCATGCCCCGCCTTTATAGTGAGAGAAGTTTGCTGCTTCAAGCACAAGAGTGATTTCAGAATGCTGGCCGATTTCCTCGACAATCGGTTTTGTCATCGGAACAGAGAGATTTTTTTCGGTGCCGATCACGCCGTTTTCCAGAATTTTTCTGTCATTGATCCAGAGAACCGCTGATGTGGCAGCACCTTCAAAATGAATGGAAAGAGGAAGAGCTGCAGGCGGAAGCAGAACCTTCAGCCTGTAACTGCCGAAACCCCAGCCGGGAATTTCAGCACCATCTACAATGAATCCGTTCCAAAGTCCCGGAACCTCCAAAAAACCATTTTTCTCGGAGTTGAAATGCTCCTTGCGTGATGAAATAAATTTTTTCCAGAAGAACTCCCACTGCCCGTCCAGAAGGACATACCCGTCTTTTTCAAAATTCCAGTCTCTCAGATCAAGAACTCCTTTCTCTGCTTTAGGACTGCGCCTCTCCTGAGCAGACAGGCTGGAAAATAGGAAAACAGTCAGAACTGCAAGTAAGAATCTGAATAGGATCATAACAGCGTCAGTTTACAGACCTGAAATAAAATTCAAACCATAATTTAATTTCTCAGGGGGAAGGTTTCTCGCCTCTGAAATCTTCCGCATCCTGCGTTGCTCCTTTGGATAGGAGATAATCCCTTATGGCAGGCTTGCCTGATGCAGCATGAAGTGCAGTCTGCTTAAATGAATCGGCATAATTCACAAGAGCACCCATCTCCACAAGATACTTCACTTTTTCGAGATCCTTGGAATACACAGCATACTGAAGAGAACTTGTATGATCTCCTGTGCTTCCAGTATAATTTGGATCTGCTCCGGATTCGACCAGAAATTTCATCAGCTCAAGGCTTCCGTGAAGCGATGCAAAATTCAGAGGAGTATAGTCAGCAGACTTATTTTTCCAATTCAGAGGAATTCCAGCGTTAATCATTTTCTTATATATTTTTTCATTGTTTTTATTGAATTTATATCTATATACAACATATGAAAGGATATCTTTGAATCTCTCCGGCTTTTTTACCGCAGAAGCAAGAAGCACGGCGTCCAAGTCCGACTGCTTCATAAATTCAATCATTCTTTTTTTTTCAGAAAAAACAGTCTCGCCTTTTTCATTTCTGAC
The DNA here is from genome assembly GCA_052033835.1 of Spirochaetota bacterium. Lineage (GTDB taxonomy): Bacteria > Spirochaetota > Leptospiria > Leptospirales > Leptospiraceae > DAORDI01. Next base: position 20,661 of record JBPOJG010000404.1, on the reverse strand, counting down.
TTCGGAACGAATATAATAAACCTCCAGACTGTATTTTCGGAACTGATCATCCTCCCATTCCGCTCTGCCGTGCACTGCGGCATTAAAAGGAACCGACAGAATATCCCTCCGGAACAGAACAGGCACATCATTAATAAATATTTTATATTCATGAATATTCTGAACAGGCAATCTGTTCTCATTCAGAATCTTCTCCTCCTTTTCAATTCTTTTCTCCCGCTTAGTCCCTGTTCTGAAGGGAAGAGAAATCCAGTCAGCCAAGGTTACAGGGAAATTGAACAGAAAAGTAAACGCTGCCCACATAAAATAATTACTCATTCCCTTCTCAATCACAACAAAAGGGATGATGCCTCCGATAATATAAAAAGAATTATCCAGCTCATCCGCAGCTTCATACTCCGTTTCAAATTCTTTCCGACTGATATTTTTATGAGAGAGATAAAACTGAGCGGGAATCTGCAGACTGTCATTTTCAATTTTGAACTTTGAAGAAAACGAAAGCTGATGATCCGTTTTTTCCGACACGCTTTCAGAAAGAACCCTTTTGGAAATGACAGTCTCCCTGTGTTTCACCTCAAGCCACAGACAGTCAGAAAACAGCAGATGTATGATTATGCAATATTTCTTCATCCCTAATTCCCCTCGCAAAAGATATTCTCTATCTGTGGGATTCAATGCGCAAGCCCTTTTGAAGAGCAGTTCCTACCAAAGCGCATCGACCGGGCTCTCGCCTCTCGTCAATTTCCTGCAGATCGCAGGAAATTGACGCCGGCTCGATCCCTATCCCGCTTCCGCCACACCCGAACAGTTCCTACTGAACATATAGACCTAACTTCAGAGATGCACTTTAAAGAAGTCTGTAGTAACTGCTTCGAGGACAATACGCTTTTCAGAAAAAAATCGCCTGAAGGTGACTGAATGCAAAAAAAGGAGCGGATACAGACAAAAAAAGAGCAGGTACTGTATATGGAAGATATTAACTCAGGAACATTTCAACATCCGATCGAAAAAAGAACTCCATTCGGAGGGAGCGGAGTATCTAGCATTCTGATTCCGTCAGATCTAATAAAACGCTTCGAATACTGTCAGAAAAGATTTGGCGGGAAAGGCAAATACTTGAATCATTTGATATTAAGATATCGTATAATTTTAAGGACTTTTGCAAACGACTCTTACGGAATGGTCACAGAGTATCAATTCAAAAATCAGAATCTTCAGAAAATCAGTTTTCGTCCATTGCCGGAAGACTGGGCAGAACTCGGAACTTTCGCCATTGCATCCGGCAAAAGCCGATGTCTTCTGTTTGTCACGCTCCTCCTTATGGATAAAAATGGCTGGGGAGCACTTCTGAAGCGTGCCGGCATTGCAATGAATGATCCATTTTCACCTGAGAACCAGTGGGAACTGCTCTCAATATTCGGACTGCACAGAAACACTAAACAGTTTATCAGAGGGTTCAAACCGAAGTTGATACGGACATCATAGGACAAAAAACGGTTAAAAAATGAAAAAAGAGTAAAAAAAATTACGGCTTCGTTCATTTTTTGATGAGTGTATTATATGAAACTTTTAAGTTTAAATAATGATTCTATATTCAAACTCATTTTTGGAGAAAACTCAGACCTTCTGAAAAATCTCCTGAACTCAATTCTGCAGTCCATAAATGAAGATGAAATTCAGAATTTGGAAATTCTGGATTCAAAGATTTCCCCCAAGGACAGCATACTTCAAAGAAATCAGTTCCAGGAAATCAGGGCAAAAGACAATGAGGGCAGGCATTTTATTGCAGAAACTGACACACTGCCGGAGAAAATCTTTCTGAAACGAACATTGCTGAACTTACAGGAAAAGGACGAAGATTGCGAAGAAACGAAAAAAAAGAAAACCTATACTTTCAACTTTCTTAACGCCAACATTACAAGCAATACTGAGTATATGTCAACATATAGAATTTCCGAAATGGAAAGCAGTTTTAAGCATACGGAAAGTTTCCAAATCTGCATCATCGAATTCCCAAAATTCAAAAAGACACTGCATGAACTCCGCAATTCTCTGGACAGATGGATTTACCTGCTGAAAAACTCAGGCAGACTGACAGAAAAGCAGGCAGAGAAACTAGAGGAGAATGATGAACCTATCCAAAAGACTCTAACTGAACTCAAAATCGCATCCTCAGATTCAAAAAATTGGGCGATCCAGATTTTCCGCGACAGTCACGAATAAAATATTGGGGGATTCGAAATGCGCGTCAGACGAACGCAGAAGCAAGTTCCCTCCGCATTTCGACCGGGCTGTCGGCTCCCGTCAATTGATTGCATCCGCAAATCAATTGACGCCGCCTCCATCCCTATCCCGCTTCCGACCATATTACTTCCTACCGGCAGAAATCCAAACCCTCGGTAGGAACTGCTATTCTTTTTTTTCAGTCAGTATCTGCATTTTCTGCCTAGCTTCCGCAGATGTATTCGGATGAACTAAAAGATGAGGATATACGAACTCCTGAAACTCTTTCCATTCCTGAGGCAATTTAAAATCAGCGGATGTTTTGGAGACTAGATATTCTATTGTATCTTTCCCCATATTTGAATTCGAACATAGATTTGAAAGGATACCCCAATGCGTCAGAGACATCTTTCTGACAAGCCTGTCAATCGACTCCGCTGAAAGGTTTTTATGCCTTGCTGCATTGTAATTATTCTGCTTTACCTGATCTTCCAGAATGGACGTAGGAACTGCTGGATTCTGGAGGATTTCTGTCTCAGCAAATGACCGAATCAGAGAGAAGGAACTCTTATACTTAGCATATTTTTCCTCCAGATCTTTTTCACTCAGAACAGGATTTGACAGGGACTGGATCGACCGAGCCACCCAGAAAAAAATAACTGAAGCAGTAAACACACCGTATGAATAGAGCGAAGAGGGAGAGAGTGCAGTATTCTCTCCAGTAAAAATATTCTTCATTGCCAGAATGGAAAAAACAGCAGAACCGATTACCCAGAACACGATCAATGCATACAGAGGTAAGAAAATGTAAGCTATTGAAGCAGTGGAAGAACGGTCTTCCGAGATCGATTTAATAAAAGAATACACCGCATAGGAAGTCACGAGGCCGGCGGAAGAAAGAATAATTATCCATTCGAGTTTTGTCATTTTCCCTCTCAATATAAAGTCTGTATGATAGGATCTTACAATGCTTTTTTTGGCAAGCATAAAATGGACGAATGTCCGGCTGAAGAAACCACTTAGATTCAAAAAGACTAATTTCTGAACATTGACTCTTCCATTTTGCGACTCCTGTAATTTCATTACAGCCTGCATAATTGTATCCCGACAAAGGATTGCAAGCCAATCACTCTCCCCCATCATTAAAACTGTACCAAAACTCAGTATCCTAAAAGTATTATGACCTTGACTGCAGAAATAATATTTTTTTCAGTGATATAAGACATATTGAGGTCAATACTTTATTTATTTTGATTCTCAGTAATCTCTATAGAGCAGGAAATTCCTGCGATCCCAAGGAGATATTATGAAAATTTCATTTATCCTATTGACACTGCTTCTGCAGTTCTGCAACCCGTTTGAAAAGCCCAAAAAAGACGACAAGAAACCCCTGATCCTGGCTGCTCTTGTAGTAGCTGCTGCGTCTTCCTCAAATACAGCGGCCAGATCGACAGACACAATTACAAACAAATACAATTCCTATGCACCGACATTCACGGCGACCGGAAATTCAATTTATGATTCAGTTCCTTCAGTCACTGCCACTTATACAGCAGGAAGCGTCAAACAGGGCTTCATCGATGACGGAGTAAAAATGGCAAACTTTGCAAGATATCTGGCATTTCTTCCTGATGATCTCGTTTCAGACTCCGCCCTGAATACTAACGGTCAGTATGGAGCCGTTCTTCTTGCAGCAAGCAGTTTCTCTCATACACCGTCAAAACCTGCAGACATGGACACAACATTTTATAATGAAGGTTATTCGGCAACATCATCCAGTAACATTGCTGCAGGATTTTCCACCCTTCATTCTTCCGTACAGTCCGGTTATATGAGAGACTCTGATACAGGCAATATGTCTCTCGTCGGTCACAGAAGATGGATACTGAATCCGCAGCTGAAAAAAGTAGGTTTCGGATTTGCAGGAAGCAGCTACTCTCTGATGAAAGTATTCGACAAAAGCCGGACAGAAACATTTGACTACACTTATACTGCCTGGCCTGCAGAAGGTTACTTTCCTACTGAGTTCTTTGCAAGCACTGATCCTTGGTCGCTGACTCTGAATCCAAAAAAATACAAAACACCGGCAAAGGCAACAGCAAAGGTCACCCTGACTAGAAGTTCCGACGGCAAATCCTGGACACTTGATACAAACGATGGAACTGCCACATCTACAGGGGAATATTTCAATGTAAACACATCCGGATACGGGGTCAGCAACTGCATCATCTTCCGTCCAAAAACAACAGACATCACAACACTCGAAAACGATTCATACACAGTCAGTGTCAGTGGAATTCAGGACATCAGCGGGAACAGCACAACGATCAGCTACGCAGTCAAGTTTTTCAAAATGGGGATAAAATAAATCACCCGCAGACTTGAAACAGTTATGAAAATTTCTTTGATCAGAGATGCCGGACGAATTTCAGTGGAATGATGAAAATAATACGAACAATGTTCATTGCACTGGCTCTCAGCATTGGACTTTATCCGGCTCTCTACTTTATGATAGACAGAAAGTTTGGACTTTTAAGTTTCAAATCAGAAACGCTTCTGACTGATACGTTCTGGAATGTCGGATTTTATTCACATATAATTTTCGGCGGCATCTCTCTTCTCTCAGGATGGATACAGTTCAGTCAAAAATTCAGAGAAAGACATCTGACTGTACACAGACATATTGGAAAGATCTATATTATCTCAGTTTTCATCAGTTCAGTTTCAGGTTCATATATTGCTCTGAATGCAACTGGAGGTGTTATTGCATCTCTAGGATTCTTTCTACTGGGAGTTATCTGGTTTGCTGCAACTTTTTCTGCATATTCTGCGATAAGAAAGCAGGATCTGAAAATGCACAGGGAGATGATGATCTACAGTTATTCAGCCTGTTTTGCTGCAGTAACTTTGAGAATCTGGCTTCCTGTTCTGCAGCTGGTGTTCGGAGACTTCATAACTGCCTATCAGACAGTTTCCTGGCTCTGCTGGGTTCCCAATATATTCATTGCAAATCTCATTATAAAAAAATATCTTTATGAATAAATTCAGATCAGTGCCTTCTTTTTTTAATAATAAGATTTTCCTCGCAGCATACAGGGGCGGTCAAAGAAGACGCAAAACTTCAGTCTTTCTTTCTTTATTAGCCTTTTTGCACTGCGTTCATTCCGAAAATGAATTCCTTTCGGGAGGACGGGGAACCAGCTTTGACTTTTCCTTAAATGCATTCAACAGACATATCTCCAACCTAAAAGACAATGATAAAATAATGCAATTCAACAGAGGCAATCAGATATTCAAGGCAGCCTGGTCAAATGACGGAGGTTCCGTATTTCAGGGACTTGGTCCTCTGTTCAATTCCAGATCCTGCAATGGGTGCCATTTCCTTGGAGGCAGGGGCAGAAACCGTCTGAGTTCAGAAAAAGAATTTCATTTTATGATCTTCAGAGTCAGAGGAAAGGCAGGAACAGCTCTCAAAAACTATGGAACACAGATTCAGGATCGGTCGGTCAGCAATTCGATTCCCCCGGAAGCAGTTCCGGATGTTCAATACTCTGAAATCTCGGGAAATTTTTCAGACGGATCAAAATATTCTTTAATGAAACCGAAATATACAATATCCAAATGGAATTACGGCATTCCCGAACAGTATCATCTTTCTCCGCGAGTTCCTCCTGCAGTTTACGGAATGGGACTTCTTCAGATGATTCCTGAAGAAACTGTTAGGGAATTCGAGGACCCGGACGACAGAAACGGTGATGGAATTTCCGGCAGGATGTCAAAAGTCAATAGCAGGATTACCGGGAAAGATGAGCTGGGAAGATTCGGGTGGAAGGCGGCACAGCCGGATGTTCTTCACATCACAGCAAACGCACTTCATCAGGATATGGGAATCACATCTGATCTTTTCCCCAGACAGAACTGTGAGCCCGTTCAGTCGGGCTGTCTTGGAACAACTGCGGTTTCGCCCGAAATAGACGGAACAACACTGAAGGATCTGGTATATTCTGTAATGATGACTGCAGTGCCAGGACGAAGGAACTTGCAGACTCAGGAAGGAAGGAAGATATTCAGTGAAATCGGATGTACAAAATGTCATAGAACAGAAATGAGAACAGGCATCCATCCGGACTTTACTGAACTGTCCAATCAGAAAATTCACCCCTACTCTGATCTTCTTCTTCATGATATGGGTCAGGAACTTTCTGATGAAATCAAGGAAGGAAGTGCCGAGGGCAGTGAATGGAGAACTCCGCCACTCTGGGGTCTAGGACTTTATTCACTTGTAAATCAGCACAGTTTTCTGCTTCATGACGGAAGAGCAAGAAATGCAGAAGAGGCTGTTCTCTGGCACGGAGGAGAAGCACAGAACTCCAAAGAAAGATACAAAGCTCTGAAAAAAAACGACCGCGACAAACTTCTCGATTTTCTGTATTCATTATAATCCTATGTTTACATTATATTTCACAATACTTTTCTTTTTTCTGACAATTGCACTGTCAGTCACAGACAGGATGATTTTCTTTGAGACAGGCCCAATGATTCCTTTCTTCGAAATGCCTATGAGTCTCCATACTTTCTGCATTCTGATCCCTTTACCTTTGACAGTTGTGCATTCTATCGTTCTTCTAAGGAAGGCTGATTCGGATTCTTTGATAAAGATGATCCTCGGAAATAAAATTACTGATTTAAAGAAGATCAGCAGGGTCAGTAAAAATCTGATGAAGATACTCAATCTTGTTCTTTTTTATATTCTGCCCTTTTCCGCATTTGTGATTTTTCAAATCCGTTTCTCGTCCTGGCAGAATGGGACAGTAAGCGCTTACCATCTTATGCTCGTAATTTTTGATTTTTTCCTGATCCTGTGTTTCGCTCCCGCCGTCCAGCATTTTCATCTGAGAAAAACCGACAGCCTGAAATACGTCCTCGCTTTTCATTTCAGGAAAGGCTTATTCAGTCTGATCGGTTCAAGTATTCTATTTTTTTCATTCAGCAGAAAGGAAATACTGATGCTCAGAAAAAGAAAAGGAACTCTGCCCGGCATAAAAATGAAGAGAATTCTGAAATCACTTCCGACTTCCTGGGCATTGATTCTTTTGACTGCCGCAATAATCAATATATCTATTCTTTTCTCAGTGCTGAACTCCGATGAAAACATATCAGAATATACAGTAAATTCTATTATTATTTCTGCAGTTTCCGTATTTCAGGAGAATGCATCAGATTATTCCATTCTTTTTCCGAGGCTCAGTCTTCCGAATGAAAATCTCTCTGTCGGCAGTCGGATAAATTTCTCAGGCAGAAATTTCCGGTTTGCAGATTTCAGAGGATCAGTTCTGAATCTGAATTCATTTCATCTGGCACATACAGAAAACGCAGATTTTACCGAAAGCAGCTGGGTTTCCAAAAGTACTGAATAAAAATCCTCAGAAAATTCCGCAAAAAATGTTGACTCTTCTCATCATAACGGAGACCAATGAGATTCAAAGGCAGCAGACTGCCGAAATTTTCCGGGAGAGTTCATCGTTGAAAAAATTAATCTCTTATCTTTCATTATGCGTATTGATACCATTTCTGTTTACAGACTGTTCAAGTGAAAAGGTCTCTGTAAAAATGTCAATGAACGGGAAAGTTCTGTTTGAAGGGAAAAGTGTCGAAATGGAAAAACTCAATCCCAAAAACGGAGGATACCGTTTCGGATCTGTTTATGTGATTTATGATACGACAGAAGCAAAGGATGGAACAGTCAAGGACATCAGCTACAGAAATTCTTCTGAATATATTACGATGAAGCCTGCTGTCTACAGTTCCGTTCGCGGAAACATAGACTGCAAATCAGCAAAGGATCTGAACCGGAAGACCGGTGAAACCCCTTTTCCTACGGATATTTTTGGAAAGGTCAAATATGGAACATACTTCTTTGAAATGGCAGAACCCTGCGGACGTCTGGAGTTCACCGTCTCTGCATCATCAAAAAATGAATAAAAGGAATCTAAATTATGGAAGTAAATTTTAAAAATTTGATTCTGAATTTTTCCATCGTCAGTGCTGTTTTTTTTTCAGACTGCCGAAAAACAGAAAACAAAAATAAGGACAATCTTCTGAAAGCCGGAGCGGTCCTCGTTTTGGCAAACAGTGTCTCTTCCGGTACGACTGGACTGACTATCCGAATACCGGACGGTGTTCCTTTAAAGACAAATGTCGCATCCAATACAAAGGAAAAATCATTATGGAAATTTTTGAAGGCTCAGATGAATTTTCCTGAAGCAAAAGCATCCGAAAATCAGTGGGCATTTGTCAGACAGTCCGCACTTTGGGCAAACAACAATACAGATGCCATTGAAGCAGTTCTGAATCCGATCAAAAAATACAATCTGCTGAACAGTCCCGGAACACTGACTACAACAGTTCAGCTTGCGAGCGGCAAACTTTACACAGCCAAACTTACAGTAAGTGCGAATACGGTTGTCTCTTCATCCGCATACACTGGAACAAAAACGTTCAATCACAGATTCGAAATGTGGAGACAGTCGGACAATGCAAAAGCAATGGAGATGTTCTTTGACAATGCAGATGCACTTTCAGACAAGGGAATTCTTCTTCTGTACAATCTGAATGTTCTCGATCCGTCAAGTTATCCGGACAGTCTTGTGTGTGAAACATATGTATCTGCTCAGACAGTCTCCTATCTGGGAAACACGATAAGTTCTCCGAAGCAGACAATCTCCTGGTCAGGAACTCAGTCCTTCTACACTGGCTCCCTTGGAGGAAGAGTTGTACTTGAAAAAATGGACAACAATACTGTGCTTTGCTTCAAGTCAATTGTGCGGTTTCAGCACAGTGCAACATTTTCAGGATGCGGAACGGGCACAAAATATTACTCTCTTGCATACAGTCAGTATCTGAATACATCGGATAATAAGGCCACAGCAAAAGTCAGTCTTGCAGACAGTTCAATTGACAACACTCAGACATCCAAAATCTGCAGTGCATACAGCCTGAATTACGGACTGTTCATCAACAAAAGCGGATTTGTATCGGATACAAATTCTGCATCCGCAGTACCTTCTGATTACCCATCCACATCTCGAGTGGACACTCTTTTCAGCAAGATCGGAACGGCGGGCGCAGGAACATGGGATGATATGCAGAAAACTACATTAGATTCTCTGAATATAAAATTCAATCTTCCCTGACAAGGCAGAAGTTTTCAAACTCAGATTTCATTTCTAATGACATTAGAGTTGTTGAAAAAATCAAGAAATTACCAGAAAAATCAATTTCATTAAGAAATAGATAGGGATTAGGCTTGCCGAGGCAGCTTCAATATTTGCCGAGCCAACTTCCAAACCGGCAGCCATCATCAATATGGGACTTTGTAAAAGCTCAGTTTTAATGCGAATCTCGAAATAGACAAAAAGAATTAGATCAATAGCAAAGCGAAATCAGCGCTCCGCGTGAACCCCATTTTTTATGCTTTTACACAACCCCAATTCTAGACTGGATAATTCTTCTTTTCTTCTCAATTTCTTCCTTGATAACCTGTTTGAAATTATAATATAATGATGATTTCAAATCAATTCTGGACCTTAGTTTTTTGAGGAGCGGGTTGTCTTCTTCACTGCAGGATTCGAATCTGATTTCAAAATCCTTTTCATTGTAAAGCCGCATCAGAACAACATTCATATCCTCATCAATAAAGGATACTGCTCCTCCCACCTGTTTCTGAGGGATAACCGTATCGGTGACCCAGCCGCCTGTATTGTATACGGCTATTCTGTCCGGATAACCTGAATCAGAAAAACCTGAATAATAACTGCAGAACGGCTTGTGAGTATGCCCGAAAATAAAGTCCATATGAAGAGGCAGCACTGAATTGTTCTCTTCCAGAAACTGTCGGCGCAGAGGTCCTTTTATATAGGAATAGAGTCCCTGCAAAGCACTCTTACCGAGAATATCGTCAGTCAATCCTCTTTCATTGACTGCAATTCCTGTAATGATTTTTGTTAATAAAAAATTTACAGCAGGCTTTAAAATATCCTGAATGGAAACTGAAGAGTTCTCCTTTTTCAGAATATAATTTAATAGATTGGCTACAAGCTTGCGAACCCCTTTTTCATCCTGAAGCATATCATACATAATACCGACTCGAGTTCCGGCATTTCCCGATCTCCCGAGCATAGACCAGAAAAAATCTATCCAGGCAAAATTTTCTTTTTCGATCTCGTCTATAGTTTCAGGAAAGGAATCTGAATTCAGGAGCACTGAACTGAGATGGCTCATCAGAAAATACATCGACTCGATAAAATGACCGTGCGAGATTACTGTATATTTTTTTGTATCCTGATTGACAAGGCAGAGATTCGGATAAACAGTCAGTGCTCTTCCGGATTTCAGTATCTTATGTCTTTTCATCAAGGTGGAAATGAAACGCGATTTGAGAGGACTTGGTCTGATCATTCTAGTATGGTGCCAGGGAGGTTTTATAAAATTTCCTGGTTCAAATTTTGTCATATAATCCAGATACTGACGTTCCCTTGCAGTCTCCCAAAGATGATGATCATGATTTCCCGGAACAAAGATAAGTTTATCTGAAAAAATCTCCTTTCTCGACTTGGAAAAACAGAGACGCAGAAAAGAATCGAATGACATCACTGCTTCGTTTGTATTGGCCAGAGCAAGTTCAAAAATATCTCCGTTCAGTATAAAACGGGCCTTTTTTCTTCTGTTGACTGTACTTACGACATCTTCAAAAATTTTCAGCAGATGAATCAGCACAGGATTCTCGACTTTAAAATCAGGATTCCCGTTTTCATCCGTATTCGTGAGCAGACTGTTGTAAGCACCGAAATGCAGATCAGAGATGCAGATAAACTTAATATCAGCCATTTGAATTCATTCCGGAGTTTTGCTTTATCATTCTTTTCACCATTTTTAACAGCTCCATTCAAAATTCAATGACTTGGTATTTCCATTCAGCCCGAAAATCCGAATCCTCCAATATATTGAATTTTTTCTAATCTAATTGACAGTCATTCTCGATGCGGGCGAATGGCATTATGGAAGAGAAAGAACTGAGCAAAGTAGAGTATATCAAGGCAGAATCCAGAGGTCTCAGAGGAACCTTGGCAGAGGAACTGAAAGACGGAAACGACTTCTTTTCGGAAGACAACACACAGCTTCTGAAATTTCACGGACTGTACCAGCAGAAATCCAGAGAACGCATCAAGGATGAAAAAGGCGAAGACATCGAACAGCCCAACTCATTTATGCTCAGAGGAAGAATCCCCGGCGGGAGAATGAATGCTGCTCAATATATGATCTGGGATGATCTGGGAGACAGGTTCGGCGGCGGAGCACTGAGACTCACAACAAGACAGTCCATTCAGTTTCATGCTCTTCCAAAAACATCTCTTCAAACAGTGATCACTGAGATCAACCGCATCAATCAGAGCACGATGGGAGCCTGCGGAGATGTTGTCCGAAATGTAACTCAGGCAGTCAATCCCTGGAAAAGAAAAGATCTTGCACAGCTGAACTCCGTTTCGGAACTTCTTTCCGATCATTTTAAATTCAAGTCAAATTCGTATATAGAAATCTGGATGGGAGACAAACAGCTCAATTCTGATATGGATGATCCAATTTACGGAAAGACATATCTTCCAAGAAAATTCAAAATCGGAGTCACTTTAGTCGGGATAAACCATATTGATTTATATACCAACGATATGGGGTTTGCCGCCACCTTGGACTCTTCCGGAAATATTGACGGCTTTTTTGTATTTGCCGGCGGAGGAATGGGAATGACTCACAACAAACCTGAAACTTACCCAAGAGCAGCAGATCTTCTGGGCTGGATTCCCAAGGATGGACTGATTCCTACTGCAGAGGCAATTGTAACTGCACATAGGGATTTCGGCGACAGGACAAACAGAAAACATGCAAGACTGAAATACGTTCTTCAGGAAAAAGGCGTTGAGTGGTTCAGGACAGAAACTGAAAGCAGATCAAAAGTCAAGTTTACGGAGAAACCTCTTCCAGAATGGAAAAGCCCGTCTATTCTCGGATGGATTCCTGCAGAAGACGGAACTTATTCACTCGGCTTTCATACACTTGCAGGAAGACTGAAAGACAGTCCCGGAAAACCTCTGAAGACTGCATTAAAAGAAATTATAAAAAAATATAATTTATCCGTACAGATTTCGCCGGATCAGGATATGATCCTGATGGATATTTCCAAGGAATCAAAACCGGAAATTGAAAAAACTCTTTCTGCTTACGGAATTGAATACAGAAGTCCAAAACCTCTTTACGACAGAGCTCTGGCCTGCCCTGCTCTGCCTACCTGCGGCCTGGCACTCACTGAAAGTGAAAGATCATTCCCCGGCCTGCTCAGCGAACTGCAGAAGGTTCTTGATAAGCACAGTCTTTCAGAAAAAGCTCCTCTTCTTCGAATGACCGGATGTCCAAACGGATGTGCAAGGCCGTACTCCGCCGAGATCGGAATTATAGGTCAGCAGAGCGGCGGGAAGTACGCCATCTATGCAGGCGGTGATCCGGAAGGCACAAGAGTCGGATTTCAGATTGCAGGCAAGATCCTTCAGGCTGACATTCCATCCCTCCTTGAAAAAATATTTATTCATTGGAAATCCGAGAAACCTGAGATTTCATTCGGTGACTTTGTCTTTTCAAAAGGAAAGGATGCAGTCATTGAGATGATAAAATAAAGGGTAATGATACATTCATGAAAAAAATGACCTGTAAACAATTGGGCGGCGCCTGTGATATCGAATTTCAGGCATCTACATTTGAAGAAATTGCATCACTGAGCCGACAACATGGAATGGAAATGTTCCAAAAAGGCGATGAAGCCCATATTCAGGCGATGAGCAGAATGAGCGAACTGATGAAATCCCCGGAGGCAATGAAAGAATGGATGGAATCCAAGCACCGGGAATTCGACTCACTGTGAGTTTGCTCTTGGGATATATCCCAATCCGAAAATCCTAGTGTATCAGCACATTTCCGGAAGCAGCCAAGGAATCTGCAGAAATTCTTTGGCCGTCTCCACCGAGACGGAAATTGACAGCTCGTGCACCAAGATCTGCCTAAGCTGCTGAAAAAGTATCATAAAATTCAACTGATATCACTCGCTTAAATCTTCACCTGATAGCGAGTGCTCCTTCCTCCTCCGGCAAGCGTCCGAAGGCATCCCATTTCCAAGAGTTCAGACAAATGTCTAGTTGCTGTTGCCTTGCTGACCTTGTTTATTTTCTGATACTGTTTCGCACTCACTCCGTTCTCAAACCGTTCAGAATCGCTGTTCAGCATAAGGTTCAGAAGTTTCTTCTGTTCAGGATAAAACTCTTCATTGTAATTTTTTTCCCAAAACTTTTTTTTATAAAGATTTTCATCAATATTTTTCAATGATTCTGATATGGAAATATTTACAATATCCAGAAACCATTTCAGCCATTCAGTAATCTCAAGATTTCCTTTCTGTGTTTTTTCCAATACAGAATAATATTGTTTTCTATGATCAAAAATTACGGAAGAGACTGAGTAAAGTTTCAAAGTTCTGTTTTCATACTGAGCCAGTGCAAGCTCAGACAGAATTCTGGCAAGCCTCCTGTTTCCATCCTCAAACGGATGAACTGTCACGAACCAAAAATGCACGATTCCCGCACGGATCAGAGGATCGAGACTTCCGTTCTTTGTGCTGTTGAACCATTTCAGCAGGGTTTCCATTTCCTTTTTCAGTATTTTTTTCGGCGGTGCTTCAAAGTGTATTTTGGGACTGTCTATTCTTCCTGATACAACCTGCATTGGTACATTTCCTCTGAATTTTCCCACTTTTATATCCCACACTTCCGTTTCAGGAAACAGAAGTTTATGCCATCCGTACAGTCTTTTCAATGAAACAGTTTCATCCGTTTTTCGAAATATATCAAACTGAAGTTCTGCCAGTGCTTCTATTTTTGCAGTAACGGGCTGAAATTTCTCTTTAATTTTAAGTCTTCTGGCAAGAGAAGATCGGACAGACTGCACATCCAGATTTTCCCCTTCAATCTCTGAGGACTTCAGTATATTTTTCAGAAGAGAATCCAGTTCAGCCATTATAGAAATATCTTTTCCGGCCATTCCTGCCTTTGTGCCAAGACTCCCGATTTTAAGATGAATCTCTCTGCAAATCGGCATAAGAATTTCATCATCCCATTGAAAATTCGGCCAGTTTTTATCTTCCCAGATCCACCGCATATTTCCACAGTAGACCCTCGTGCGCCGATTACAACCATTAATCAGCTCATTTTTTGAGCCGAATAATAAATTAATCGGCTCATTCTCAAACTAACCTACCGTAATACATATCTAGTCAAGACGGCAGCAGTAATTCCTTTCCGAAACTTGCTCAAAAAAGCTAAGACCTTGTAGCTTTCATCCTTCGAAGAATTTCCAAGATTACAGCTCTGCATTGCATTTAAGTCAGAAAGAAAATAGAGTTTTTGAAAACTAATTTTTCAACAACTCTAATGAATTCTTCTTTACGGGAATCTGCATAAACAGAAAATTATCTCGAAACAGAGGGTTTTAAGAGTCTGCAAGCAAGGATCTCAGTTTTTCTGCAGTGCAGCAGGTGTACCTGCCTGCATACTGGAGTCTTAGGGCGCTGTTTCACGAAAATCCGTTGGTTCGAATCCAACCATCTGAAAAGATGTAGCCAAGCGGTCAAAGGCACAAGACTAGGGATCTTGCGATTTACCAAACTATGGGAAGTGAAATCGGATGCATCAGTTCAGAAATTCTGAACAGTTGACATTCAGCTTTGCAGATTTTTGGATGCCGGCAGAACACATATTCTGTGATTTTCCATAATAATGTTCTGCCTTAAAAAAGTCTCCGCTGAACATCGGCGATAACATCCGATTTGCTTTCCTCAAATCAGAGTGTCTTAGATCCGCTTATGACAGCATTATAATTTAATTTTGCAGCTCGCTGACAAAAGAATGGATACGGCGAGCTGATAAGTATGTCACAGCTCTCACTGTAAACAGTTTACTTAACTTTTTTTCCGGATCGATCAAAATAGGTTTTCTGATTTTTGTCCATAAACAGAACTGAAGTTTTGTCCGGAGATCGAAGTCTTTTTTTTCCATTGGCCCACTCGGTAATAACCCAGCCTTTCGAAATGAACTGGTACTGCCTGCTTGTTGGAAAATAAACAGCCTTCCAGTTCGGACCAGTCCACCGATATGTTCCTGTATCAAAAAGATAAAAAACAGATTCTCCCGGACCGTCAAAATATCCTGAAACTTTGTTCAGGTAAGGTCCAACATCAGCCTGAAATATTTTTCCTATTGAGGGAATCTGATCGTAATTCTGTATGGAACGGGGATGCAGATTAAAGGAAATGCCGGATTTTAAAAACTCATCAAATTCATCCGAATTTTCAGGTTTCATGATTTTATATCCTTTCACTCTGATCTTTTTTATATTTGCGAGAAGTGTGGATCTCTTTGCCTTAAAATCTGCTACAGCTGCCGAAAGAAGCTGATCACCGGAAATTCCGACAGTCTTCCTGATTGAATCGGCTGCACTGTCTCCAAGACAGATTCTCTTGTTTATTTCCTTAAAACTCTCTCCGCCGTACGTTCTGTAAAGATACTCCACCATATATGCACCAAGTCTGTATGGAAGCAGATCATCGTATTTCTTTTTCATCAAGGCTGAATAACTCGAAGGGATTTTATTATTTTTAATCTGATCATCCAGTCCATTATAAACTTCCGCTGTCATTGCCGGATAAAATTTCTGAATGGAAAAATTTGCAGTCCCTTCATTGAACCAAGGGTCATGAATATAAGGCTTTAAGTCCTTTTTGCCGATTCTGTGGGACAGGCACGACAGCTGAATCAGATTGTGCATCGATTCATGATACAGTGTCCTGAAACTGATTTTCTTCACAATATAATCATCCACATCAGAATCTCCAGTGAGGGGTTTTACTGATTTATCAATTGCAATTACAATAGAATCCCGTCCTCCGAATCCGCCTCCTCCGTTTCCATTCTTCTTTTCGCCTCCGGGAAGATCGCGTCCTGAATAGGCAACCAGACTTTTTCTGTCACTGAACAGGATGACTGGAATCTGACCTGCATTCTCAAGACCGTATTCTTTTTTCATATAATCAAAAAATTCATCCCCAGGAAATCTGTCTTTCAGTGCTTTTATGAATGAATCCCATTCATAAGAATAATAAAAAGTATACTTGGAGAATTTTGCATTATGCTGTATCTTAGAAGAATCGATCAGCTTCCAGTGCAGAGCAGGAGCCTCATCTTCTTTTTGAAAAATCCAGTCATGTTCTTTTCTGTGTTTTATCCATTTCTTGTAAAGTTCTGTCCCGTCCTTGTAAAGAATCTTCGTGCTGGGCTGACATTCAGAGCAGGGAGCAAGAGAGGAAAAGACGATTCCGTCCGGCAGGATCAGCTGCCAGCTTCCGTCCGCATTCTCTGAAAAAACAGACTCATCACTTCTCTTCCATTGATAATTATTTTTTCCTTTTATGATTACCTCACCGCCGTCAGGACCAATATGGACAGACGGAAGATCAGAGGGAATCTTCAGCTGAAAATCCTTAAGCTCAGGCTCTCTGATATTTTTAATTTCCTCAAAACGTCTCGGTGCGGAACTGCCAAAACTGATTTCAGTGATTTCTGTTCTTGCAGATTCATTCAGATACCTGATTTTCTGAGGAACAATTTTCTCGGAAAAGACAGGGAACGTGAGTAATAAGAATATAAACGACCGAGACAATAAACGGGACATAGCTTTCCTTTTGCTGATTTTTATTTGCTGTCAGAACTGCTTTATCTTTTGAACTCGGAAAAAGTCAATCGTTTTTTACAGCCGATTCAAATTAACACAAGGCAGCGGAAATAGTATTCAAAATCAGATTATGGGAAGTGCAGAGTATTGATTCCGCTTCGCCGCTTCGCTGTTAAACATTTTACTGTGCTATTCTTGTATTAAGTGAAAGAAATGTCATTACACAGTCCGGCAGTAAGGAGTCTGTCTGGATCTGCATAACGACAATATAATTAAATAAAATCTATTTTATCTGTTTTCCGGAAGAATCAAAATATCCTTTCTGATTCTTATTCCAGAATGTCACTGAAGATTTGTCGGGCGCCGTTATCTTCTTCTGTCCATTGTCCCATTCAAAGACCGTCCATCCGTTCTTCGTAAAAGAAAAAGCTTTTGTATCCGGAAAATAAAAGACCTTCCAGTCATCCGCAGACCAGAAATAACTTCCATTTGGATAAAGATAGAAAATTGACTCACCGGGTCCGTCAAAATAACCGCTCATTTTATTCTGATACGGTTCAGCGTTTGCCTTAAGTGATCCAAGAGAAGGGACATCATCATAATCTTTAATATCGAACACTGAAGACGGAAATGAGGGACTCTTTTTCAGAAACTGAAAGAATTCTTTCTGATTCTTAGGTGTCATTACAGTATATCCCTTATATCTGAGTTTATCCATATTGGAAAGAAGGGATGCTCTTTTAGATTTGAAATCAGAAACTGCGGAAGAAAGAAGCTGATCGCCTGAAATTCCGAGAGTTTTCTTCAATGCATCTGCAGAAGTTTCTCCAAGACAGATTTCCCTGTTGAACCGAATGAACTTCTCCTTTCCATATGATTTGTACAGATATTCAATCATATAAGCACCCATTGTATAAGGAATCAGATCATCATACTTCTTATTAAGAAGTGCAGAATAACTGGATGGGACTTTCCCTTTTTTGATCAGTTCATCTACCCCGGTATAAACCTCTGCTGTCATATTGGGCAGAAAATTCTGTATTGCAAAATTAGCGATTCCTTCATCAAACCAAGGATCAGCAGCATAATTCTTCAGATTCTTTTTCCCGATTCTGTGAGAAAGACAGGTTACCTGTTCCAAGTTATGAACTGTTTCATGAAAAAGTGTTCTGAAGTTTACCATTCTCAGAGTATAATCGTCAAGGGCTGGATCGCCAGTAAGAGGTTTTTCTGCATCATAATGATCCATAATGATTGAATCTCTTCCACCGAAACCTCCCCCTGAACCGCCTGATCCAGGAAGCGGTCTTCCGGCATAGG
This sequence comes from Spirochaetota bacterium, assembly GCA_052033835.1. Lineage (GTDB taxonomy): Bacteria > Spirochaetota > Leptospiria > Leptospirales > Leptospiraceae > DAORDI01. The sequence goes on along the minus strand of JBPOJG010000404.1, from coordinate 2,295 downwards.
CAGTCAGACTTTTTGCATCATCAAACAGAATGACCGGAATCTGACCAGCATTCTCAAGTCCGAATTCTTTTTTCATATAATCAAAGAATATATCTCCCGGAAGACGCTTTTTTAAGGCGGCAATAAATGAATCCCATTCAGGTGAGTAATAGAAAGTATACTTGGACAACTGAGCTTTGCCTGACTGAACCTTGGATGAATCCACCAGTTTCCAGTTTAATGCAGGCGCAGTGTTGTCCTTTTGAAATATCCAGTCATACTCCTTTCTGTGAGGCACCCAGTTTTTCAGAAGCTCAGAACCGTCCTTAAAAACAATCTGCGCCTCTGCCGGACAGCCTGCACATCTTATAAAAGAATTAATGACTGTTCCTTCAGGCTGCTCCAGTTTCCACGCACCGTTTGACCATTCATTAAATACAGATTTGTCACTTCTCTTCCACTGGTACTGATCCTTCTGCCAAATGTAGACTTCTCCGCCGTCAGGACCAACATAAGCAGAAGCAGAATTGGAGGAAAATTTCAGACGCAGATCTTTAATATCCGGAATGGAGATGCTTTTGAGATCTTCGAATCGTCTGGGAGCAGAATTCGGAAACTTGTATTTTGTAATACCAGTCCGATTCGGTTCATGAGAGTAACCGACTTTCTTGAGATTCCCGCCTTGAGAATACACAGGGAAAAGAAAGACAAAAAAAAGCAAAAACTGTAAATTTCTAATCATATACTTCCTTATTATATATAGAATATTCATTTTACGCAATGAGAAATTCGCAAGAACTGTGAAATCCGGCTTTTTTCACTGTCCCTTTCCGATTTTATATTCCTCATCAAATAATGCGAACAATCAGACAGGGACATAGACAGTAAAAATGTCAATGCATTTATTGTTTACGGACAAAATACATTTTTACAATTTATGAACAGTCCCAATTATAAAGAACCTGACTGAAATCGAGTTTCTTCAGATCCTCAGGCTTAATGAAAAAATTGCCGACCCCCATATCTCCCCAGCAGATATCGCCTTCAGAATCCAATTGAAAAAGCAGTTCATATCCTTTCAGTGACTTATTTCCGACTCTAGGATCCTCCTGAACGAAATCAGAATAACCTCCGATCTTTGTCCCCTGTGCACCGCAGAATTCCTGGTATTCATCGAGGAGATCATAATCATCGGAAAGTTCAGGAAACAGCTCTTCAAACCTGTAATCATTACCTGATATCGGAACAGTCACTGAACGGAAACGCATTGCGACTTCATGATCAGAATCTAAAGGAGTATATTTAAATTCAGGAAGAAAGGAAAAATCCGAGGTCAGTTTATTCTTATCCTGTATTATATCAGGATAATATATCACTTTATAATTTGATTTAAACGGACTGTCCAGATTCAATCCGTACAGTTCATCATCACTGATAAAAAACTGCAGAATTCCTTTACTAGGGTAATCAGGCAGTGACGGGATTTCTGCAAAGTTGATCTGTGCCAGAAAAAAAAGCGGTTTTTTTTTGACTGAAGGGTAATCTGTTCCTGCAGGCAGATAAGGTTTTCCTCCGACTTTGGAACTCCAGGGAAAAGAAGGTTTCCCCTTCAAGTCAATTTTCACGGAAAGTTTCAGAGTGGAGCGAATTTTACTTTCTGCCTTTTTAAACTTTGCAGGAACCTTGAATTTTGCGAATTCCGGATTATCAGTTGTTTTTACATTTTCAGACTTCTTTTTTTCCGATCCGACTCCTGATACTTCCTCATATCCTTTTTTCAGTTTCTCAGCTATAATCTTTTCATACTGTTTTTCTGCTTCTGCCTCGGAACCGAAATCATTGACATCCGCCCTTGAACTGCCGCCTATCTTTCCATAGTACGTTGTATAAGCAGTTCCGATCAGTTCAATTTCCCAGAACTTATTTGACTTTTCATCCTTGTATTCAAACCGTCTTCTGTCCTTTCCAGGAGTCACTGGCTGTTTATTCACTTCTATTGACTTCTTCTTTTTTGAATCAGTATTTTCCTTATCAGAACTCTTCTTTTCGGAAACTTCCTCATAACCCTTTTTCATTTTTTCAGCTACAATCTTTTCATACTCTTTCTTTGCTTCAGCAGGCGAACTCCATTCCTTAGTATCCTGTCTAGGTCCGCCTCCGATTTTTCCATAGTACGTTGTAAAAGAACTTCCTTTCAGTTCAATTTCCCAGAACTTCTCTGATTTCTCATCTCTGTATTCAAACCTTCTTCTCATAGACTCTCTCATGAATAAATATGATAGGCCACTATTCACAGTTCTCAATCTATGTAAAATA
>JBPOJG010000186.1:0-7018 GCA_052033835.1 Spirochaetota bacterium | reverse complement strand
GACATTCCCGGACGATTTTGTATTCTGCGGCTCCAAGGAAAAAGTAAGAAAGCAGATAGGGATGGCAGTTCCTGTGCAGGGAGCAAAGGTAATTTTTAATGCTGTTTTAAATACATTCGCAGGAATTCCCTATGAAACGGAAGACCCGAGCATTGAGCCTTTGATTCATTGAGATTTTCAGGACGGTTTCCATACTGCCAGGCGGTGCAGTTACTAAAAAGCGTATCGACTCAGTAAAAAATACATTGTAAGAAAATTTATAGAAAAGAGCTTAAAAGCGGGGTCTTAGGGGTTGCAAACCCCTCGCAAACTCGGAAGCGGCTAATCCTCCCGATAGGGAGCAACCTTTTCTTGCTTTTTAAAAAGCAAACTCCTGAAAAACGGATATTTTTTAACTACGAAGCCATAGGCTGAGTAGTTAAAAAACTTGACTTTTAAGGTTTCTGCGTAAAACTTATATTCTATGAAACTTTACTGTAAAGAATGCGGGAGCCTGATCCCTGCAGATGATATGAATATCGCGACCATGACAGCTAAATGCGGAAAGTGCAATTCTGTATTTTCATTTTCTGATAAGATAGGCGGAGAATCCTCTTTTGAAGATAAATCTGCAAGAAGAGCGTCGGTACCTCTCCCAAAAGGCATCGTCGCAGAGGAACAGAATGGAAAACTTCATATCAGCCTGAAATGGTTCAGATGGACAAATCTGTTTCTGACTTTTTTCACGATTTTCTGGGACTGTTTTACTATCGTATGGTTTGGGATTTCCATCAGCAATGGTGCATATTTTATGCTCCCTTTCGGATCACTTCATGCAGCTGTCGGACTTTTCCTCACCTATACAGTTCTTGCAAATCACATAAACAAAACTTCCATAACTGTCGATCGAGAAAATGTCTCAGTAAAGATAGGTCCCCTTCCCTGGCCTGGGAATCATCTGATCAAAAGTTCTGATGTGACTCAGCTCTACAGTAAATCAGTCATCACTAGAAACAGAAATTCCGAATCGGAACATTTTGAGGTTCATGCAGTGCTGAAGAACAGGACACATCTCTGCCTTGCTAAGACACTCGAGGAAATGGAGCAGGCATTTTACATAGAACAGAAAATTGAAGACTTCCTGAAAATAGAAGACGAGCCTGTGAGAGGAGAAATCAAACGTTAGGGCTGAGCAGTTACGAAAAATTTAGTTTATTCATAAACGGACTTTTATAAAATTGACGATTATGATTCTGACTTATCTGCTGATTGCAGTCAATGCAGTCATATCCTACAGGGCATATACTGCCTTCCGTGACCACGGAAATGTGGATGACTATCTGTTCTCGCCCAGCCTTTTTGCCAGAGGCAGAAACAGACTTGGGGCCTTGCTTTCTCATTTTTCGCACGCTGATTTCTGGCATTTCGGATTTAATATGATGACCCTCTATTATTTCGGAAGGATAGTGGAAGGTCTTGGCGGAAAGATATCCTTTATACTGATTTATCTTGTTTCGGGTCTCGGTGCGACACTTCTTACTTATTATACAAAAAAAGATAATGTATATTATAGATCACTCGGAGCCAGCGGATGCATTTCCGGAATACTTTTTGCTGCAATCGTCTATTACCCATTCATGAAAATTTCATTATTATTTATTCCAATAGGAGTTCCTGCCCCTGTATTTGCGGTCATTTATGTGCTGTTTTCGATTTTTTTCATGGATTCAGGAGACGGAATTTCTCATGAAGGACATTTGGGAGGCGCATTTGCAGGTCTTCTTTTGGGAGGAGTTCTTGCTCCGCAGGGATATTCTCTTCTTGGTCAGGAACTTCATAGAATCTTAGGTTTCTGAAGAGTCTGCTGTCCATCTGGGCAGCAGTTTAACAAAGATCAATCAATCATTTATCTTCATCATAATTCAAGAAAGGTTTTTCATGCATACAGGATAGAAGAGGATTTTTGGAATGCAAGTATTTTTTAGGCAGAGTGCAATGCAGGCAGCAAGCACTCTGCCTTTGTGCAGGAAGCATCCGGGAACAGTGGGGTCTTCGGTATAACGCCGCCACTTTCCTTTCAATTAATTAAAACCGAGGATGTTATTTATCAGTCCCTTCTTCGACGAATGATTTTTCACTGTTTGGATCAGGATGTATGAACTTGCCGAAAACCCAGCCTTTTTTTCCCTGAACAGAGATTTGAAACCAGTAAGCGTCCTGAAGTTCAGGAACAGAACCTCTTGCAGCTGACTTTCCGATGATCTGCACTTTCACTCCTGTATCCAGAGAAAGAATTTTCTTGGATTTTACATTTCCTTCTTCTCTGACAGTCACGTTTTTTCCGTAAATGTAGGCACTGTCTCCTTTTTTCAATTTGTCGGAGTAAACAATGTATCCCCAGTTTCCTGACATTGTTCCTTCATAGCTTCTTGCTGAAGCTATGAACATTGGTTTACAGGCAGAAGCAGGTTTTTCCTGAAATTCAAACAAGGCTCCGTCATCTCCTTTCGACTTGAAGAGTTTTCCTGAATAACTCTGAAATGAAGTCTCTTTGGCTGTGATTGCCTTTCTGCCTTTTGAGCATTCGGAAAGACTTGATTCCTTGCATCCATCAAGAGAAAGACCGTCACCTTCAGTCCATTCGATGCAGATTCCTTTTTTGTCGGCGGCTGAAAGAGGATTTAAGAAAATAATAAAAAGAATATACAGTAAGTTTTTCATAGACGCAGAATAAATGAGATTCCCTTCACTGCAAGTTTTTTTTGACCGGATACGTTCTAAATAAAATTTTGATAATCCGGCATCAGATAAAGTTTCTTAGACTGTGCTGATATATCGTATGAAAAATTTTTTTTGACCTGCTGATCTCAGTTTGGAATATTCCCTCGGAAAAATCATCTTGAAAGAATTTCAGCTTTCATTAATCTGATAAAATTATGAACATATCAAGAATTTCTTTATTCGGTCTTTTACTGTTTCTGCCCTTTTTTTCTGCTTCTGCAAAGGATGCAGCTGTGTACAAAGGAGCATGGTTTGATGTCAATATTCCGAAAGGCTTTACTGTAAAACCTTCTCAAAAATCGGAAAGTATTCCTGACAAATATGACAGTGTTTATTTCATATCTCCCGACAAAAAAGTAAAATTTTATATATATTCTCCTCAATGGACGGGTGATGCTTCAGATATAGCCATCAATTCTGATACAGAAACTGAACAGGACGTAAAAACGGACAAGAAAAAGAACATTACTCAGAAATGGTACACATATATGAATAAGAAAACAGGAGCTGCGCGTTCTTATCATGAAACTGTCAGTGAAGACGGTCCTACAAAACATATCTTAGGATTTGAATATGCAGACAGTGCTTCTCAGAAAAAATATAGAGACGCGTATCTTCAGTTCAAAAAATCACTGAAGCAGTACGCAGACTGACCAAGAGTCTTTCAGGCAAGTTCAGCAGCTGCCGAAATTCAAAAACTCACCTGCAATATCCAATGAGCAGGTGAGTGCATAATTATAATTTGACAGTTCGATGCATATCTTTACAGATGAATTTATTCGGACTGAATTCTATATGAAAACATTCATTATTCTTTTTTTGTCTTGTTTCTCTGCAGGATGTCTCAAAGCAAAAAAATCACCTTTTGATGTATCGACTCCAAGTGGAATGGGTGGATTAGTTCTCGTTTCAATCAAACCTGCTTCTTGGAATAAAGTTCTGTCTCTGAGTCCAGTGGACGGTGCAAAAGATGTTTCTGCTTCTTCTTCTGTCAGTTTTACTTTTCAAAGCAAGGTCCAGGCGGCCACAGTCACTGCTTCCCTTTCTGGTACATCCTGCACGGGTTCTGTTCAGCTTTCCAAAGACAGCTTTGTTACCTGCATTCCCTTTCAGGTAAATCCATCCTCAACTGATTCACTCAGTTTTACTGCTGTTCCTTCCAGCACCCTCTGGTCCCAGACTGTATATAAACTGAAGATCACAAAGGATATAAAGAACAGTGACGGCACTCAGGCTCTGGAAACAGATTATACAAGTCCCTCCGGGTTTACGGTAGGTTTTCCTTGTTCGAACTGTGTTCAGACTTCCACTGCTCCCGCAGGAATTACATTTGCAGGGGGAAGCAATAATACACTTCTTTCAGACGGAAAGACTTTGATTATTGGCGGGGGCGGATCTGCGAACACAGTCATTTTTGACCCCGAGAGAGGAAACTTCAGTCAGGGGACTTCTCTGACGGCCAATGGTGCTTCAGGTGCAACGAGTTTTCTGATTTCAGGAGGTGTCCATTCCGGCAAAATAATGATTATGCACGGGACGCTTACGTCAAATTCCATCTATGATCCGTCCAATGGTACAATGTCAGCCGGGCCTGTTGTCACAAATGGAGGAACCAGCGGGGCTGCAAACATACCGGTTACTTCCGGAGCAAATGCAGGGAAAGTTTTTGTTGTGCTGGTAAATGTAAATGCTACAGCAATTTACAATCCGTCCACAAACAGTTTTTCAGCAGGATCGTCAACAGTTGTTTCTACACATTGTTCTGCTATCGGTTCCGGTCTGAATTTCATTCCTCAGGACAATGGAAGTTACAATATCCTCTGCGGAGGAGGTTCTACAGCCGGGTCAATCACTTTTAATCCATCCACTCTAAGTCTGACTTCAACTGCTTCTGCTTCGGGAAATATCGGGGCGGGAGGATGCAATATTCTGGTATCGTCTGGAGCTTATTCAGGAAAGTACCTTGTGATTCATGGAAACGGAACAACAGGTACAAGCATATTCGATCCCTCCGCATTGACGTTCAGTGCAGGACCGAATTTACCGGCAAACGCGGGCATAGGAGCCAGTCTCATTCCGATCAAATATGGAACAAATGCCGGTAAAATTCTCTTGATTCATGGAAATACTGCAGCGACCACTTCAATCTTTGATCCGGCCACAGGAACCTTTTCTGCGGGAATCACACTTCAGGGCACAGTCGCAACTGGCGGAAATTCATTCAATATCAGCTCAGGAATCTATAACGGAGCAATTGCAGTCATACACGGAGGCATTACGGGAAATATCAGTATCATTTTTCCTTAATGGAAAAATATATATACATGATTTGAGGATAAAAAATGAACTTTATTATTCAGATTAAATACAAGGTACTTGATTTTCTGGAAAACCTGAACCGCGGACTCATTGTGACGCATCCGCTGCGTATTTTCCTGTTCTTTATTCTGATCAGCCCGATTCTGATTCCGATTGCTCTTGGCGGTTTAGTCGGTCTGGTTCTCTGCATTTTTGCTCCTGTGGCAGTCGTAAATGCAGCAGGGTCGGGAGAATGGAATCATTTTTCCGGCTTAGTAAAGATGATTATGATCTGGTTTTTTGGAATTCTGATCTGCGGGACAAGTTTTATTATGGGGACAGCCGGTATTCTTGTATACCTTTCGGATATGTACTGGACAGTGTATCTTTCGATTTACGGGAAAACGAAAAGAGGCAGGATCGTATCATTTTGGAATACAAGTTATCGGGCCGGAAACAGTACAACCCACAGCACTCACTGCACAGTTCTGTTTGTATCAGACGTTTCCGGTTCAGAAATCAGACTTTCAGGTGCGAGTCAGAGATCCTTTCTGCAGAAAATGCTTGAAATCGACATTGAAAAAGAAAGGGATGTAATGATCGTATATTCTTCGAAACATCCTCTGATTGCCAGACTCAAACACTTGGATCAAGTTTAATTTTATATCTTGCTGCCAAGTTCCTGAATCGCTGAATTCACAGAAGAGGAGCTGCTTTCTGAAATCTGAAATTCATGCTTCCATACAATCTTGCCTGTCTGAATGTCAATATTCTTCACGGAAAATTCCAGTATGTCATCATTTTCATTTGTTTCCAGAATTTCACCGATGACAAGATTTGTTGCATTCATCATCCGTCCGATCCTGATCTGATCAGCCATTGTCAGTCCAGTCTGGGAAAGTTTCATTTCTTTCAGAATCTGCTTCATATTTATTCTGTCGAGGACGGTATATTTTTTATTTACAAGAAGAGTTTCTACCTTGTCTCTAAGTGTTTCAGAAAAAGCTTCGTGTTTTTTGAACTTAAAATTAAACGGCAGCACTGCGACTTTTGCAGATGCAGATGAAGTTATCTTGTTCTCGGTTCTTTTATTATCAGTGATTATAGATTTGCCGCCGCCTCTCAGCAGATCATAGGAAAGCCTGTCGGTAATGATTTCCATAGGGTATTCGGAATGAAGAAAACTGAGACTGTAAGACTCGTTGCTTGAGAGTGCCATTCCGAACGGAATTGTGAGCCAGGAATGAATGACATATTCATACATTTGATATGTAAATTCATTCAGCTTCTCTCCAGTATCTTTTTTTTCCAGTGTGACAGTGATCGTTGTGTTTGCTTCTTCAATCACAGGCGTGATCCCGAGAGTAGCCATCCATAAAAATACCAGCAGCGGATATTTCAATTCTCCTTTGACATCTGTTTCGTACTTCATGGTTATATTGGAATCTGCCGACTTGCGGATACAGCAGGATCTTTCTATGATATTGTATAATGATTCCTTATTGTATCCTTTTGCCAGCTCATCAGTTTCATTTGCAGGAGGTTTTCTCTGAATATCATAAGTGACTGAGAGTTCATTTGGAGCAACTCTCTTGGTTCTGATTTCCTCACCGTTCAGTTTATAGCTGTGGAGGGAGCAGTGGAGAGTTGCAAGTGCTGTAATAAGTAAAAGCTTTTTCATAATCAAATTTTTTTAAAGAAAAAATATCTGTCGAGAATTAATTATTCTAAGCTTCTCGACAAAAGTACTTTTTAAAGTTCTGAATTTCTATCTTTTCCCTTGCATACAATTCTTATCTATCCGAGCTTTTCTTATAAACCGAACCATAAGAGCATTAGAGTTGTTGAAAAATTAGTTTCAACAACTCTAATTTTAATCTTTTTAAAAAACTTGCAGCTCGCTAAAGCGAGCTGAGTTAATCCTACCGGAGGTTTCAAGGGACTATCGTCCCTTGAAAAT
>JBPOJG010000336.1:0-1695 GCA_052033835.1 Spirochaetota bacterium | reverse complement strand
CTGTGTTTTGAAACGTCCATCCGCCTTTAAACTTCCTTACTGTTTCAAAAGTAAAGACATTGCAAGTGTCTTATGAAAATCAATTTTTAGACCCTCGTCCAGTGCAGTGTAAAAAATCAGTTCTGCGTGTTCATCTCTTTTTCAGTTCAATGAGCCTTCGGGCATATTCAGCCGCCCCTGATCTGCTTTACCCTTATTTTTACATATTTTTTAATGATGAAGAACTGATCCGATCAGTGCAATGAACTGACCGACCTGAATCAAAAATCCGACTGCCTGAAAGACTGCAAGAAATGCCCGGCCTGCTTCTTTCAGACTGGATTCCTCTGAGCTTTTGCCTGCCTTTTCCAGCATACTCACCTGAACAGGTTTTCCGAAATCATTCTCTATTCTCGGATCTGCACCGTGAGCAAGCAGATATTCTGCAGATTCTTTTCTTCCGAATGCAGTTGCACAGTGAAGAGCAGTCCATCCGTAAAGATTTTTGACGTTCACATCCGCCCCATCTTCTACAAGATATTTTACGGTATCCGGTTTTTCCAATGCAGCTGCCCCGTGCAATGGTGTATAATTATAATTATTTTTTACATTGATTTTTGCACCGTTCTCAACCAGGATCTTTACAATTTCCAGATTGCCTGTACCGGCTGCCCAGTGAAGTGCTGTCCATCCTTCCTTATCCTGCCAGTTGACAGAGGCTTCTCTTTTAATAAGATACTTTACTATATTCGGATTCCCTCTCCATACTGCAGCAAAGATCGGTGTCTCCCCTGCTTCATTTTGTTCATCTTCGCTGTATCCGTGCTCCGACATATACTTCAGCTTTTCCGGATCCCCGGCCATTACCGGATCATGAAGACTCGTGCAATCCTGAATAGAAACGGAAAACAGCGCCGCAATAATAAAGAAAGTTCTTTTTTTCATATCTCCTGCCTCTGTCCGATATACATATTCAGACCTTCATCTGTCAAGATGACTTTTTTACAGTTTTTCAGAGCAATATTAACTCAGATACATAAAATAGTGGACAGTAAAAACAGGAAAATGGAAGGGAAAGAACAGACGTATTGAGCTTAAAGAAAGTTTAAAAAAGAAGATCCTCATCTTTTGGATCTTCCTTTCCCAGATTGGAAAATGAAATTCCCAGAAGTCGGATTTTTTTGCCGGAAAAATTTTCTCTGAACAGTTCAAGAGACTCTCTGAAAATTTCTTCTTTCAGATTATAGAGATCTTTTCTGCTTTTGGATCTCGTGACTTGAGTGAAGTCACTGTATTTGATCTTCAGCGTCAGAGTTCTCCCGAATACACGGTCCTTGGATGCACGTTCAAAAAGTCTGTCCGAAAGACGAAGCAGTTCCGAAATCGCTTCGTCCTCGGTGGAAATATCTTTTTCAAATGTGTCCTCTGTGCCGAGGCTTTTACGTTCATGAGAGGAGCTGACTTCTGATGTATCCTGCCCTCTTACAATTCTGTAATAATATCCCCCAGCCTTTCCGAAGTTTCTCTGCAGGAACTCCAAAGGTCTTTCCCGAAGGTCGGCACCGTTTTTGATTCCAAGAGACAGCATTTTCTTTTCAGTGACTTTTCCGATCCCGTAAAACTTTCCGATAGGAAGACAACTCATAAAATCCACAGCCTCTTCCGGCAGAATGACCTTGAAACCGTTCGGTTTATTGTAGTCGGAAGCAATCTTTG
>JBPOJG010000148.1:0-7576 GCA_052033835.1 Spirochaetota bacterium | reverse complement strand
AGTCAAACACTCTCAGATTCTGGATCAGAAAACCAAATGCTGCAGAGTATACTCAGCTTGTAAAAGAAACTGTCTCTGCAATGCGCCCCAAGGTTTCAGAAGGAACGAAGTTTGTATTCGGCGGACTTATGGGAGATGATGTTCATGTCTACGCGCCGTTTCAGAAAATAAATTTTATTCAGGAATGTGCGGATCTTGGCATTTATGATTATATCGATATTTACAGTTTTCATCCTTATATTCCCGCCTGTTATGTTTCAAGAAAACCCAAGGAGCATTATATCACAGGAATAAAGGAGTCCGCTGAAACTTATCTGAAAAAATACAGTCACCTGAAAAAACCTCAGTGGATCAGCGAAATCGGAGTCTGTCCTCTCTGGACTTCTGTGGGTGAGGAAAAAATCGGTGAAATTTATGCAGAACTGTACAGGCATTATAATGCACTGGATATCCCGATGTTTCTATGGACACTGACAGATTTCAAGGGAAAAGAATACTCCAGGTTCAATCCCGAAACAGCATTTGGACTTCTGGACTGGGATCTGAATGAGAAACCTGTATTTACGAGTCTCTTGAAGAATCTTGCTCAGTGACCGTCGATTTTACGAATCATCTCCATCAGATATTCCTGAGCACTTATGATTTCTTTTTCTTCCGATTCCCAGTTTCTGGCGGCTGTATGAGAATAGTTTTCCATCTCTTCGAGAAACAGGGATGCGGAAAATGAATTCAGACAGGAAATGACTGTTTTTTTTACATTTGTGCTGGCACCGAACACAGCTTTTACCAGTCTGTCAGTGTCAATGTAGAATAATGCTGTTTTAATGATTTCTTCATCGAAACTCGGCAGTTCCTCAAGCAGGTCTGTCTGAATGGAAACTGGCCCTCTGCCTTCCATTTCTGCGATTTTTTTTCTCAGTTCTTCTTCTGCAGGTTTCTGTGCGGAATGATTGACTGCTTCTCCAAGAAATGAAAAAAGATGAGTGCGGATCATAGAGGGCAGATATCCTGTCTTCAGGAGCACGAGGGAGTTGAATACCAAAAATTTTTCCAGAAGCCTGATGCCTCTGTATTCAGATGTGTAAAGATTGTTCAGAAGGAAACTTTCCAGGATGCTGAATTCCAGACCTTCTGCGATGATTTCCAGACCTGTCTTCAGATACCAGGATTCTATCCCCTTCAGATCTTTTTCAAGCACAATGTAACCTGATTTGTTTGATTTCTCTGCAATAGAGCTTAATTTTTCTACAAATGGAATTAATGATATTTTATCTTCCAGTGAACATCTCAGATCATCTTTCAGCACAGTGAAAATTTCGGCTGTATTGATCAGGTTCTGATGTTCCGGGAGAGGCATATCCTCCGGTTCAAATTCAGGAAGACTTTCTTCGAGAGAGGAGAGGTTTTCCATAAATTCCTGAACTTCCTCAATCACTTCTTCTTCCCCTTCGAGTCCGGGAATATGATCGCTGTCCGGAAAATTTGCACTGAATTCTTTTTCTGCTGCCGTATACACAAATTCAGCCTGTTCTCCGTAAAGAGAAGACATAATCAGACGTACCGTCCTTGGAGCATCTGCAGACTGGATCAGAAGAATTCCTTCGAGTGCAATGATTTTACCGAGAAAGGAAACTGCAGAATAGTCTCCCGATACCAGATGATTTTCAAAAATTGTCTGCAGTATTTCTCCGGAGGTTCCACTGCATACCATAATCAGTCCTTCGCGGATCAGCCAGTCATTGATTTTATACAGATCTTCTTCAAGGGCATTCAGTCCTTCCCGTCTTGCCTTTTCTGAAAGAGTATCGAACAGTACAGCCAGAGGGAGCAGTGTCTTTTTTTCCTCAGTAGAGCAGATCAGTTTTGTCCTGAATTTGTGCAGAAAATTTTCCAAAAGTCCACCTCAATTTACTCAGATTTTTTACGCCGGTTTGGAAGGTGCCTCGGCAAGCATAGCAAGCCTATTCCCGCTTTCTTCTCAAAATCAGTGAAAATGCAATTTTACTTTCAGTCAATGATTAATTCACGTAAGAAAATTTCACTTGAAATCAGAGTATTTATCCTTTTTTGTTTATGTGCTGAAAACAGCAGTATTTTTTTCTGTCGCAGTCTCAAAAGTCGATTCAGATAAAAAAGGAACTGTTCCTGTTTTTGAGATCAGCGGGACTGAAGCAGAAAACTGAATCCTTCATTCCTGCAGCGTAAGTGAACAGGTAAATGATTTACAGAATCTGCATATCTGAGAAAATCGAGCACACAGGATGCAGATTGTCGGCAGGCTCACTGCGTTTTTAACTCACCTACACACGAAGTGCGTAAGGTGAGTAATATATTGCAATTTGCAAGTTATAATGAAAAGGAGATACTGCTTTGACCGATAATGAACTCGAAATCAGAATGCAGAAACTCGGCATAAGGGAAGAGGATCTTCAGGAAACATTTATCCTTTCTCAGGGAAAGGGCGGGCAGAATGTGAATAAGACTTCCACTGCCGTCAGGCTCGTGCATATCCCTACGGGGACAGAGGTGAAATGTCAGAAGGAACGATCCCAGGTATTGAACAGACTCCTTGCCAGAGAATTATTATGTGATAAAATTGAAGCAAAAATCATGAAAGAAAAGTCTGACCGCGAGAATGCGTTTGAGAAATCCCGCAGACAGAAAAGAAAAAGAAGCAGAAATGCAAAGGAAAAAATACTGAAAGACAAGGCCGCACAGAGCCGCAGGAAAAAAGAGAGGGCGAAGGTGAGAGATACGGAGTAGGGTGTTCTGTCCGGAGCTCAACGTATGAATCAGCTGTTCATTGTATTTTGTCTTTGAAGTTACTTCTTTCAGGATATCCGCAGGTGGACTGACAGGTTTTAAGGGAATGAGAGACATTATCAGTGTAAATGAAGAAGCGGTTAAAAGTGATATCCCGCTTCTGAGTATTACACTGAGCCAAATCATTCTGGATTTACAGTAATTCTTGAGGTCAGGAAGACTTTCTAGAAATCTCTCAAACTGAATGTACAGCTATTCATTGCTGTCGGGAGGCAGAAGTTTTTGATAAAGTGAGTTGTTCAGAAAAAGATAATCTGTAAAAATATTCGGAATGACTGTCACTGATTTTTACTGTAATATATTTTTCTGATTTCAGAAGCCTAGTCTGATAAGGAACAAAGACTCTGTTCTTTTTGTCTCTGTAATCGGGATAGAGAAACATCCCGTTCGGATTTTTCACGTAAGAAATGAATTTCTCTCCTGTTGGAGTTTCTGCAGAAATTTTTGACAGAGGAAAGAAGAAAAGGAATCCACTGAAAACAGTCAGGAGCAGGCATACTGACGAGTAAATGTTTCTGGAACCAGGGAACTGAAGGATCATTTTTGAAGTCTCTCCTTTTTAATGAATATGGAAACAGGTTCACTGAAATCATCTTGGGCTATATCTGTGGGACCGATGAAATTCAGCAGCAGTTCATAAAACTCTGCATTTTTGAGTTCATCTGAACGGATAAATTTATGCCAGGTCGAATTCTCTGAAATTAAAGGTTCCGTGAGAATCTCCTTTTTGAAAAGTTTTTTCCTTGGGGAGTATATGTTTTTATCATTATTTCTGATGTAATCGTATCTTAAAATCACTTTTTCCAGTTCCTGATTCTTTCTGTCCAAAAGGCGTATTTCCAGATTTCTGAAAAGATCTCCAGTGGGAAAAGCGTGTCCAATGGATTTTCCTGTCAGAATAAGCTCCCATATTCCGTTCTCCAGTCTGTTCAGCTCCACAGAAAAACTCTTCTGAAGATACTCGGAATTGTGGCCTCCGGGAAATGTATGCGATCTGTACTGAATTCCCTCACTGTTTTTCTCAAAAGGCATATGACAGTCCTGACAGGTTTTTCTGTCTGCGAAATAACTGTTCTGCCACTCTCTGTATGTATTCTGCATAGGCAGATTCGAATAATGGATTTCCCTTTCTCTGGATTTTTGTGACGGAAAGTTGAACTGATGGCAGCTTCCGCAGAATTCTGAGCCTGTCACAGTCTTTGATTTTTGGAAACTGTGTTCCGTGCCTTTTCCTGAAAATTTTCCGGAAAGCATCTCTCCATTCCTTACGTGGCAGGCTGCGCAGGAGATTCCTTCTGCATTCAGTTCGTTTTTATTTCTGTCTGAAGCCTGAACTGGGCTGTGACAGTTGACACACCAGTCCATTTTTTCATTTGCATAAGCTTTTTGAAAGAGTTCATTTGTATAGGAAACTCTATGACGGCTGTTATTCCACTCATTATAAATTTCTTTATGGCAGGTTCTGCACTCTTCTGCTTTCGGGGCAGTTCCAGTGTCAATCCTGTAAAGTCCGCGGGAAAATCCGTGCTCATCGGATTTTGCACAGTTCAGAATCAGCAGATAGATCATAAATATTTTTTTACTGAATTGTTTCTCTAATCGCATTTATGTTTCGAAATCCCTCTTCCAGTGCCGTTCTGTCAGTGTGAACTGAGTAGGGTCCCATCACTAAATCATAATGATGTTTTACTGCTGAACCAAGCAGAAATGCAGAGTCGCCGTGCGCGGTCATTTTCAGCTCGCCGTTTCCGTCTTCAAAAACTGCGAGTTCTCTTTTGAGTTTTTCCCCACTGACTTCAACTGTGCCTTTTTCTGAAAACATCCAGGCGACCTGATGATTTTGCGGAGGCTGATAGGAAAAAGTTTCACCGTCTTTCAGTTCAATAAAAAGATAACTGAGATCAAAAGGAACAGGAATTGCACTCTGCAGATCCTTGTATGATCCGAGAAGTATTTTCACATTTCCGGAAACAGGCACATCCTTCGGCTGAATGAACATTGCGGATGGTTCTGATGTTTCGTGTGAAGGCGGAAGTGAAAACCAAGTCTGAAATGCCTTCATCGAGTCTCCGTTCAGAGGTTTTGCCTTGTGCCAGATTCCTTTTCCAGTGACAACCCACTCAATTCCTCCTCTCTGTACAATATCCACCTGACCGGAAGAGGTCTCATGCTGAATGTCGAAACTGAGAGGAAACGTCAGTGTCGCAATACCGGAATGAGGATGAAATCCGAAGTTTGGCCCCGCCCCTGCAGGAGCATCCACATAGTCTAGAAAAATAAAAGGTTTTATGATCTGTCCGATGTCACCCGGACTCATCAGTCTTGTGATAGGACCATGTCGGTGTCCTGCTGTCTTCTGTATGATTTTTCTGTTCATAATATCTCCTCTGTGTTTCATAAAAAGGCTGAAATATTAATTTCAGCTTCTGCTGGGATGTTCTAGCCTACTCATCCTTGCCTGGAATGGGAATTTTTCGGAACAGTTCTTTTTTTATTTGCACAAGATCTTTCCCGTCCCCTTTGTCTGCTGTTCCGTCAGAAATTTTTTCACAAAGTCTGTCATTTAAAAATATAAACTCCTTTATGATCTTCTTATTTTCAGTTTCGAAGAGGCAGTTGAGCCTCTTTCCTTTGGTTTCACAGCGGACAAAACTTCCATTTTCATCTCCAATGAATGCTATTGGAACCAGTTTTCCTTTCTTAAAAGCGCCAAACGATCTTCCCGCTTCCTCGCCAAGTCCAGTGCGTGACTTTATTCTGTAAAGAAATTCTGGACTTCCGTCTCCATCCAGGTCTTCCAGCATATCAGTCAATATTAATGTTCCATCCTCAGTATTCGGAGAAGAATTCAGGTTTTCAGACAAATACCTGATATCTGTTTCTGTCTTTTCAGCAATGATAAAGTTTTGTTCTTCGGATACTGATTCGATTTTGATAAAATAAAATATTGATTTATTCAAATCGATTTTCTTCAGTTCCAGTTTTTGAAAGTCGATTCCTTTACTCATAAACTGTTTCATCAGTTTATGCAGTTCAGAATTTCCGGCGTGTTTCGATTTCGAAAAGGTATATTCCGAGTATTCATTTTTAGATAAAAATTTTCCATCCTTTTCTGAAATCCAGAAATACTTCAGATCGTAACCGGACGGATAAGTGAGCATATAATATCGGGATCCTTTCAACACTATTGTTTTTATGGATTTCAGAGCTGTTCCTTTTCCCGTCTGAACTTTCTTCATTTCCTGATTCGATCCTTCCAGGTATTCTGCAATGTCGGAAATAGGTTTTTCTCTCAATATTTCCTCAGTGCTCTTTTTTGATATACTGCTGTCCTGTTCATTGTGCGGAAAAAAAACCGGCTCTGAGGAAGAGACGACGAAATAACCGTCCATTTCTTTTTCTTTAAGCTCAAGGAGAAACTTTACCTGATCGGAAGGTGCGGCTTCAATACAGTTTTCTTTCCGGATGTAGCCTTTTTTCCCATTGAATTCTGCTTCGTACCATTCTTCACTGACTAAATGTATTTTCATCATTGAAAATTCAGGAATCTGAATTATGACTTCCTGGTTCTGAAAAGGGATTCTGTAAATGGAGACTTTTGCAGAATGAGGATAAGTAAAACTCTCGCTGTCAGGTTTTCTGAATTCAATGACAGGATTTTCATCACAGGAATTATAATATATCTTATTCTTAAACTCATATTTGCAGAAAGTCTCAGAATCATTTTTTCCTGAGACAGTCTCTTCCGATTTGGACAGTTCAGTCTGATAAGGCACAAATATTCTGTTCTTTTTGTCGCTGTAGTCGGCATACAGAAACATTCCATTGGGATTGCTGACAAATGCTTTGAATTTATTTTCCTGGGAAGTCTCGGCATCTGCGCCTTTGAAAAGAAGGAAGGAAAACAGGAAAAGCGCTGTAAGCGTGTTCAGTAAAAGTCCTGATATATTCCGGATTTTATAATAGGCAGAATTCTGCTGTCTGGCATTCATCGTATGAATCTCTCTTTTTGATGAGTCGGATACATTTTTTTTGAAATGACTTTTGATCTTTTCTTTCCGTCCGGAAATGTTCAGTTTAAGCTCCAGGTTTTCGCACTCATAGACTAGGAATCGAAAAACGGGTTCAGGCTGAATATTTATGCATTCAGCGGTTCAGACAGATTTCTTCATCGAAAAATCTCTTTCCTGAAGTATCGTATTTTTTCATTCTTCCATATGCCTGAATGCTTTTGAAGAACTTTTTTCCTAGTTCGATTATTTTTTGGGAAAGTGTTTTTCCTGCATTTCTCATCTTCTTTTTCTTCCGGCAGGCACGGAGTTTTTTGCAGTAGAAGGCTATCCCGCATACCCTGCCAGACAGCAAATTTTTGAAAACCGCCTGAACTTATGCTTTTTCCGATTTATTCCAAGTTTTATCCGTTGGATTCCTCAGATTGTTTCATAAAAATATGCACGTTTGAAGCATCATATTCTTTTTGTGCATATTGGGTGGATCTGTGAAATTGGCATCATTTCAAAAAGCATTTTTCGAAGCAATCTCCGCTTAAAAAAATGTTTTGCTTCACCGAATGCATAAAATTCTGGACATATGAAAATTCTAATACTGATTTTCCTGCTTTTTTCCGCCTGTTCTGCAGGAGATAAAAAAAAGATTTTAAGAACTGCAGATGCTGACAGACGTCCTGCTCCTGAAATTCCTTTTCTCGGCGGAAAAGATGCTTCACTTGTGATATATGAATACAGTGATTTTG
>JBPOJG010000434.1:0-1593 GCA_052033835.1 Spirochaetota bacterium | reverse complement strand
GGGTCTGAAACCTTTACGGAAGAAATGCCCAAGACTTACGTTACATCTATCAACAAGGCCTGCCTGAAAGACTAGTAAATAAAAAACCAGGCGATCCAATATGAAACAGAATATCATGAAAAATATTGCAGTAACTGCATCATTTGCAGTTTTCGCCTGGGTTCTCTGGATCGGAGAGATCCTTTATTTTACAGGATGGAACTCTCTTGACTGGCTTAAGAAAAGTCTTTTTTCTCCTTATCTCATCATTATCCTGCTGACTTTTTCATTTCTGAATCCTCTTCTTCAAATAAGGAAAGCAGAAGAAAAACTGAATCCTTTATTTCCTGCCCTCATTTACACTGCGGCACTGATCTGTTTCTTTTCAAGTGAAGTTCTGATGAGGCTCAGTTACTGCAGATCCTGCTTCATTTCTGAAACTCAAAACTGGCTCATTATTTCAGGACTGGTTTCAGACTGTTTCATTTTCGGATTCCTCCTTCAGTGGATTGCAGAAAAGTATTCAGGAAAAATGCCGCGAGGATTTGGAGCCGTTCTTTCACTCGGAACAGTCTTTGCAGGTATATTAAGTTTTATTACAATAAAGCTTTTTCCCGGATATGGAAACGGAACCGACTGGGTCGATGCGGTAAAAATGGGATATCCCGTATTTTACTCTATACTGTTCATCGGGCTTACAGCCATATGGGCATCATCAAAACTTTCAGGAGAAACTGATTGAAAATAGAAAAGATCATACTCGGCGGAGGATGCTTCTGGTGTCTCGAAGCAGTTTATCTTCAGGCAGAAGGAATCATATCCGCTGTTTCCGGTTATTCCGGAGGGCACAGGGAAAATCCGACTTACAGAGAAGTTTGTGAGGAGACAACAGGACATGCAGAAGTTGTACTTTTGGAATTTGACTCAGAGAAAATCAGTCTGGAATCCATTCTGGAGATTTTCTGGCTCATCCACGATCCGACCAGTCTCAACAGGCAGGGAGCAGATGAAGGAACTCAGTACAGATCTGCAGTATATTACACTGAAGATTTTCAGAAAGAAACTGTGATGAACTCGATTCAGAATCAGGAAAAAATTCTCGGCAAAAAAATTGTAACAGAAATAAGAAAGGCAGAAAAGTTTTATCCTGCTGAAGATTATCATAAAAATTATTATAATCTGAATCCGGAAACATCCTATTGCAAGTATGTAATCCGTCCAAAACTCGAAAAATACGTACAGTTCAGAAACAAGGTAAAATGAATATTCTTGTTTTTCTTGCGAACTGTCCCTGGGACGGATTCTCTCCGCCGACAATAAAATTCTGCGAAAACAATTTATGCTCCTGGATCACTCAGCCTTCCAACACCTGGTCAAATCTGGTATACTGGATCGTAGGCAGTTTACTTTACAGAAAAATCCGAAACAGAAATCAGATCGGGTCCCAGCTGAGTTTTCTGTATATCAATGCATTTCTGATAGGGACTGCATCCTTTCTTTATCATGCCTCATTTACATTTCTGATGCAGTTCTTTGATCTTTCTTCGATGTATATGTTTTCTGTCACACTGCTGAGTCTGAATTTTTACAGACTTGGGCTTGTCAGGAAAAAGG
>JBPOJG010000171.1:0-12488 GCA_052033835.1 Spirochaetota bacterium | reverse complement strand
AGTTTCCTTCCACATCTACAATACCCTTGATGCGTTTTGCATTTTTATCAGGAGCAGAAGTCTTTGCAATATATTCTTTCAGAAATGCTTCCGGATCCGGAACATTCTTGTAATCTGGATAATAACCTGGTTTATAATTTCTCTCAAAAAGTTTGTTTCTGGGAATGGTTCCGTTGCTGTATGAAAAAACAATCAGTTCTTCCTTTGGAATCAGATTATCCAGGAACTTCCATACATTTCCTTTTTCGAATGCAGGAATCTCCGGTCCGATGAAACCTTCATCATACTTTCTCTTATGGCATAAAGGCATCACCTTTGATGAATCCAGATTTTTATCGTTTACTTCTGTGTATCTGTATTCATCGATCAGCATAAAAAGGCTTGTGGAAAGTTTTGCAGCAAGTCTCTGAATTCCTCCTGTGATATCCGTTCTGTGAAATCCGGCACCGTCGCCTCTGAATCCAAGGATAATCGGTCTTCCCTGAAACCGTTTTTCGAAGTTTGCATATGAAATGAGAAACGGTGAGGTTTCATATTCTGCCAGGAAATGTTCAAAGAGATAATTCTTTTTTTCTTCTGTAAAATAATCGAAGAAAGGGTAGGTGAATTTCATTTCAACAGGTTTTGTAGAACTGAATATCGGTTCACAGTCAAAGAATCTGTTTTTATCTTCAACCTTGATCGGTCTCAATTCTTTTCTATAGTCCTTGACAGGTTCCTTTTTGGCCGGAACGGCAGGTTCTTTCATTGCGACCGGCTTCTTAATTTCTACAGCAGCAGGTTTCGGAGGAACAATGACTGGGGGCGGTGCAGCTTTCCTGCTCAGCAGGGAACACTGCAGTACGATTAAGGAGAGAATGATGAGTTTATTTTTTTTATTCATTGGGTATTCTTTTGAGAACGATCAGTCGGGAAATTTTTATAATTCCAGATTTTTTTAAGCAAGCTCGGCTGTCAAGTTTTACGGAGCCGGTTGTGCAGGGACATTTTCTCCGGAGAGAAGAAGTTTTCCGAGCTCAGGATAATCCCTGAATTTCCAAATATATCCGTCGATGAAATAGTGAAAAAGAATGAGCATGGAAAATGGAACAAAAAGCCACATTGCCCAGACATAGGAAAGAAGTCCGTAAATCTCAATTACGCCTGCAATAACCCCATATAGAAGGGAAACCAAAAACCATTTCAGTGCAATTTTACGGATATTGGGATATTTTTTTTCCTGAAAATGCATCATCCATCCCTGATACTGCACTGTATGGAATGCGGTTTCAATGGATTCAGCCACAAGAAAGGCTGTTTCTGTTGCAAAGAATACAAAATAATGAATAAATAATGCTGAACTCATAAGAAGGATCTTGGGCAGATTGATCTGTTTTCCTGAGATGACAAGCTGTATCTGCCTCAGCACAAAAACGGCCGCAGAGCCTTTGAAAATCATCCAGACGGTTTCTCCGACAAAATCCGGAGTGCCCGGAAAAACAACATTCAGATCTCCGTAGATCAGAACAGGTTTCCCGTCATAAGTGAAATTATTGAAAAAACAGGCAAACATTCCTGAATAAAAGGTCAGACTGTCGATGATATTGTCTGTCTGCAGAGTATCCCCGTTTCTCGCCTTATATATTCTCATGAAGCCGTAATGCTGTTTTATTACATGATATGAGCCGAAGTATGCTGCAAAAATGATCAGTTCTTTTACATAACCCATTCCGGTAAGAATTAGTCCGGCACCGATAAAAGCAAGAATGCCCAATGTATAGGTCTTCGGTCTTCTCGCAAATTCTTCTCCGTCTGCATGAGTTCTTGAAAATGTCTGAAAAATATGAGGGTGATCAAAAACTGCAGTGAAAATGAAATAAGTGACAAGGATGGAAAGTCCGTTTACTTCCATCCCTGAATAGATGCAGAGTCTGTATATTCCGTAAAACATAAGTGCAAATATGAAACTTCCGATAAAAAAGAAGAGATCATAATTTCTGCTTACAATCCATCCCGATTTATATATGCTCTGGTTCTGCATCATTGTTTTAAACGTACCGCCCGATTCAGGGAAAACTGTTCCGGGCAGGCTGTTTTTACTAGAGTCTTTTCTTCAGTTCACTAGGCATACTCTGAGTGAAATCTTTCTGTACATTGACTCTTCCGTCTTTTGACTTGACTACTCCTTTCACAGGAATGTCCATTTTAAATGTTCCTGAAAGAGTATCTCCGTCCGGCTGAGTGACCGTTCCGTCTCCGTCAAATTTTCCCTCTTTGAATCCGCCGGTGTACTTGTTTCCTTTCTTTGTAGTCAGGACACCGTTTCCGTCAAAAAGATCGTTTTTGAAATCACCTTCGTAAATGTCGCCGTTTGCATATTTATAAGTGCCTTTTCCGGAGAGCATATCGTTTGCAAAATTTCCTTTATAAACATCATTGTTGGAAAATGTAAGAGTTCCCTCTCCGTTCATTTTTCCTTCTTTGAAATCTCCCTCATATTTGGAACCGTCATTAAATTCCATTGTTCCCTTGCCGTTTTTGCAGTCCCCGACAGTACATTTTCCATCTGCAGCCGTTTCTGTCGGTGCAGGTGTTTCTTTTTTGGGTTCGGAAGAACAGTTCGCCAAAGTCAGTGCGGAAACTGCTAATAGTGCAATTAAAACTTTTTTCCTCATTCGGATCTCCTTGAATTGAATAAGTCTCTGATATATAAAACCGTAATTTAGGCAAGTCCTATGTCAAGTGAAAGATCAGATAATTTCGCAAATCTGCTTGACCTCCAGTGTATGAATTTGAAACTTAATCAAAGGAGATTCTTCTATATGCCGCCTCTTGCATTTTTAAATTTAGGACCTTGGGAAATCGCACTCATAGTATTTCTTGTGCTGATTTTTTTCGGGGGCAAAAGACTGCCTTCCCTCGCAAAAGATCTGGGAAACGGTATAAAGGAATTCAGAAAATCCATTTCTGCAGCATCCGAAGACGATTCTGATCATAGAGTCCTGCCGGAAGAGAAAAAGACTCCTGAAGCAAAGGCTAAGAAATCCAAATCCAGCTAAATGCCTGCAAAAAAATCTGTCAGACAGATCAGTAAGACAAAAAAGAAAACCGCTGTTTCCAAGAGGAAAAATAAAGAACTTCCTGAAAGTTCTCTGCCCGAAAAAGTTCAGCCGAGCGAGATTGCGGAAGCAGAAGAGTTTGATTCCAGAGAAAAATATATGAGCATATGGGAACACCTTGAGGAATTGAGGATTGTTCTTCTGAAAAGCTTGAGTTTTCTTGCAGTCTGTATGGCTGCGACCCTATTTTTCTCCACTGACTTATACAAGGTAATGGTAGTCCCTTACAAGAATGTTCTTGGGGCAGATGCCAAATTTTTTCAGATTAAACTGATGGCACCTCTTGTGATTTATCTCAAGATGTCGTTTCTGATTTCTCTTTTGATTTCCCTTCCGGTCATTCTGTATCTTGTCTGGGGATTTATTTCTCCGGCTGTTTCTCAGGCGACCGAGAAATATGGCAGACTGATTATCGGTTTTTCCACTTTTCTTTTCTGGGCAGGAATCTTTGTATGCTGGTTTACTGTTTTCGAAAACCTTCTGAAAGTTTTTCTTGTGTATTACAATCCGCCTGATGTGGAAAACAGACTGCCTGTGGATGAATACTTTGATATTTTCTTCAATTTTCACATTATTTTCGGGCTGAGTTTTCAGCTTCCGGTGGTACTGATCCTGCTTGGAAAACTGGGAGTCATTTCAGGAACATTCCTTGCGGAAAAATGGAGAGAGGCTACAATCATCATTTCCATTTTTTCTGCAGTATTTTCTCCTGGGCCAGATGTGACATTTATGCTTATGCTTTTTGTTCCGCTGGAAATTTTATTTCTGATATCTGTATTTATAATGAAGGTTTCTGAAAAGAACAGAGACGCAGGGGGTGTTTAAT
This sequence comes from Spirochaetota bacterium, assembly GCA_052033835.1. GTDB lineage: Bacteria > Spirochaetota > Leptospiria > Leptospirales > Leptospiraceae > DAORDI01. The sequence goes on along the minus strand of JBPOJG010000171.1, from coordinate 8,564 downwards.
GGCTCTTGAAAAAATTTATCTGGCAAATCCCAGAGGATTTTGTGCCGGAGTAAAATACGCAATCTCGTATGTTTACAATGTTCAGGAGAAATTTCCTGAAGAAGACATTTATGTCCGAAAAGAAATTGTTCACAATCAGAGAGTTGTGACTGATATGAAGAAAAGAGGCATCAAGTTCATTCAGGAACTCAATGAGGCTCCCGAAAATTCAATTGTTGTCTTCAGTGCTCACGGAGTTTCTCCTTCCATAGTTGACTATGCAAGAGACAATAAAATGAGAATCGGAGATGCAACGTGTCCGCTTGTCACAAGGGTTCACAGAAAGGCCAGAAAACTGAAAGACACTCATCAGATTATTTATATCGGACATGAGGGACATGACGAGGCAATCGGTACAATGGGAGAAGCTGAAATGTTTCTGGCCGAAACAGAGGAAGATATTCTGAATCTGAAGGACAAGATCAATCCAGAGAAACCTCTCACGTATCTCATGCAGACCACTCTGTCTGTTCACGACACAAAAAAGATTGTAGAAAAGATTCAGGAAATTTTTCCATTTGTGGAACATCCGGACAAGGATGATATCTGTTATGCCACGACCGAAAGACAGGAAGCTGTTTCAGGGATGCTCGATAATATTGATGCAATGCTTGTGATCGGTGCATCCAACAGTTCAAATTCTCTTCGACTTCTTGAACTCGCTCAGAAAAAAAAGAAGCACTCATTTCGAATCAGTTCCCGGGAAGAATTGGAAAAGGAAAAACTCGATGCACTGAATATCCGTGTACTTGGAATTACTGCAGGTGCGTCCAGTCCTCAGATTCTGGTGGAAGAGATTATTGAAAAACTGAAGATGTTTTATCCTTCCGTTACTGTAGAGAATTATCCTGAATCCAGAGAGGATTCTATGCTGTTTAAACTGCCGAAGGAACTTTTGAAATGAAAAGAATTTGGAAATATTTGATTACTCTGTGTGCTCTTCTTTCGATTGGAGTATTTGCGTCGGATGTAAAGTTTTCCTGGCCAATCCAGACATCTGCACTGGAAAATAAACTGACTTCACTTTTTGGAGAGTCCAGAGGTGATCATTTTCACAACGGTGTGGATATTTCTTCCGACAATGAGGAAATTCGTCCGATCGACCAGGGGCAGATTGTTTTTTCCAGATACGATTCAGACAATCCTTTTAGAAACGGAATGGGAAGCGGCAACTGCGTCTGGATCGGTCATTCCAAAGGGTATCTTTCCGGTTACTTTCACTTGAAGGACGGAAGGGAAGACGGTCTTCTAAAGAAGGTTCAGGTAAACAGAACGGATGTGGTCGGAAGGTCCGGAAATACTGGACACTCAATGGGTTCGCATCTTCATTTTATTCTGGCAAAAGACGGTGGAAAAAAAATCATCAATCCTCTCCCTCTCCTGCCTACTATTCCCGATACAAGCACTCCTAAGATCGGGATGATGATTCTGACAAATGTAGATAAGTTTACTTATGTAAATGACGGAGACAATATCAATGTTTCGAGAGCTTTCCCCGTTTCCATCCCTATCCTTGATTCCGGAATTCGTCCCGGTCAGAGAAGGGGAATTCAGAGGGTTAAATTTATTCTGAACGGCAAGGTACTGAAGGAGGCAGGGTTCAATGAAATCAGTCTTCGCGATAATACCTGGGTAAATGAAACTGGTCAGAGTTTTGAGGAGCTGTTCTTTTTGGGAAACTATTTTGTAGGGAATTTAAGCTTTGTTTCCGGAGAGAATGTTCTGGAAGTCAGGACATCTGATTTTTCCGGAAACCAAGCGGCGAAAGTGATCGGTTTTAATGTAACTAGAATTAAGTGATCAGTTTCCAGCGACCATAGTCGCTTCACATGCTTTTTTGAAACTTCCGAGGCCTTCAGATTCAATCTGATTTGCTTCGGCTGATTCACCTAAATATCTGTAGATTTCGATTACCTTAGTGACTTTTATTTTTGCTTCACAGGATTTCCCCATTCTGAAGTCGGCAATCGAAGAAAGATAGAGAATGTTTGCATAACCTGCACTCAATTCCAGACCAATCTGCTTGCGTATTTTGAGAGACTTCTGAAAAAAAGTCTGAGCTTTTTCGTAGTCGCCTTTGATATGGTGAATGCTTCCCTGTGCACTTAGGTTGGATGCCAGACTTGGAAGATCTTTTGGTCTGTGTTCCGAAAACATTTTCTCGATATCCGTTACCGCATCCGCGCTTAAAGAATTCAAAGTGATTAAAAATATAGCAACTGCTGTTTTCTTGATCATGTTTTCTGTCCTCCAGACTTTCATAATGTATAATAAGCAAGTAGTGTGCCATATTTTTGCAGTCCGGATTCTATAGGAAAAATTTGTTCTTTATCGGTGGATATGCAATAAATACAGGCATTTTTGAAGGTTTAAGAGGGATTTTGTTATGAAATTGTATAATAAACTGTCGTAAGGTTAGATTTGAGTTAATTGAATATATCAATAGTGTTTAAAAAATAGGCATTATGCTTTTCCGGATGTTCGTTTTCTGATATATCCTATCACTACTGATGCATTTTGGGATGGTCATTTTTCGGACGAGGCTTATTGTTGCCGACACGTTTTTCATACTCTGTTATATCGTCGCAGTACAATTTTTCTGTTTTTTTACAGTCTAATTCTCTATGTCTCTCCTATTTTTTCGCTATAACAGATAAAAAATGTTTGCAAAAGAAAGACTGTTTAATATTAAGGAAATATATCCAATATATTGGAATAAAGTATTGTATATTGGATGTGTGATAAGGCGGCGTAACTGCTGCTTATGGAGGTTTTTTATGAAAATTGCAAATCGTGTGAGTGATCTGATTGGACATACTCCTCTTGTCCGTCTGGGAAGAATGGCATCTGCAAGCAAGGCAGATGTTTTAGTAAAACTGGAATCCTTTAATCCTCTGTCCTGTGTAAAATGCCGGATAGCAAGAGCAATGATTGATGAGGCAGAAAAGCAGGGAAAGATCAAACCTGAGACTGTAATTGTAGAGCCTACCAGCGGAAATACTGGAATCGGACTGGCCTATGTCTGCGCTGAAAGAGGGTATAAACTGATCCTGACAATGCCGGAAACAATGAGTCTGGAGAGAAGACAGCTCCTGAAGATTTTCGGAGCAGAACTGATTTTGACTCCAGGGTCAGAAGGAATGAAAGGAGCGATCAAAAAAGCCGAAGAACTTCTTGTCGCAATTCCAAATTCATATGCTCCTCAGCAGTTCAATAACCCTGCAAATCCTGAAATTCACAGGACCACTACTGCCGAAGAAATCTGGGCAGATACTGACGGAAAAGTGGATATCTTTATCGGAGGGGTAGGAACAGGGGGAACGATCACTGGAGTTGCTGAGGTCATTAAAAAAAGAAAACCTTCCTTTCAGGCAATTGCAGTTGAGCCTTTTGATTCTCCAGTGCTTTCAGAAGGCAGAGCAGGCGCACACAAGATTCAGGGGATCGGACCAGGATTTGTTCCTGAAGTTCTGAATACAAAAATTGTTGATGAAGTCGTAAAGGTGACAAATCAGGATGCAGGTGAAACTGCCAGAAGACTTGCAAAGGAAGAAGGGATTCTCGCAGGAATTTCCTCCGGAGCCGCCGTCTGGGCTGCTCTTGAAGTGGCATCCAGGGAGTCCAGTGCAGGCAAGACAATCGTAGTCGTAGCTCCTGATACTGGTGAGAGATATTTAAGCACATGGCTATTTGAAGAGTTTAGGAACTGATTTTCCAATACTTGGATACAGCTTTCAGTGAGCTTGAAAAAAGTCTGAACTGGGAGGTTCTATATGGTAAACAATACAGAGCAAAAATTTCTGAATGAGGACGATCTTAAGTTTTCGCATTTCTTTCCTCATCATCACAGAAAAGACGGCAAGACTGTTTCTGCAATTTTGGACAGAACTGTCTGTCTATTGACTGAACAAAAATCAGAAGTTCATGAATTTATATACAGACAGGGAAAACTGCTTCCTGAACTGACAAGTCTTCGGAACATAGTGGATCTTTTCCGTTCCATTGTATTTCCGGGTTATTTCAATTCTCAGTTTGACAGACCTATTTCCCTGAACTATTTCACAGGAAGGAATCTGGAAAAACTCTATGAGCTTTTGAAGGAACAGATTCATAATGGATTCTGTTTTGCTGAAGAAGAGGATACTGAGGAGCTTCGGAATACTTCTGCTGATCTGGCATTGAAGTTTATCGAACGGATTCCTGAGATCAGAAGAATTCTTGCAACTGATGTAAAGGCGATGTACAATGCTGATCCGTCAGCCAAGAATTTTGAAGAGATCATCTTCTGTTTTCCGACAGTCAGGACAATGACAAATTACAGGATTGCTCATGAACTCCTGAAACTTGGCGTTCCTCTGATCCCTCGAATCATATCAGAACTTGCTCATTCTGAAACAGGGATAGATATTCATCCGGGTGCAGAAATTGGAGAATACTTCTGCATTGATCACGGGACTGGAGTCGTCATTGGAGAAACCTGCATCATTGGAAACAATGTCCGGCTTTACCAGGGAGTGACTCTGGGCGCAAAAAGATTCAATCTGGATGAAAATGGAAATCCTCTGAAAGATGATCCAAGGCATCCGATTCTGGAAGACGGTGTTGTGATTTATTCAAATGCCACAATACTCGGTCGAATTGTTATCGGCGCAAATTCAGTAATCGGCGGGAATGTCTGGATCACAGACAATCTTCCTCCAAATTCAAAGATCACACAGGCAAAAGTGACAGAAAATCACTACAGCAGCGGATCTGGTATATAATATAAATAAAGGATATAAAATGTCAAATCACATACCGCAGAGAAGCGTAACAACTGCAACGGCAAGAAATCTTGCCAACACAACGAAGACACCTCCATTGATGATGTCTATTACTCCAAGATGGATTCTGAGCCTTCTTCCATGGGTTCAGGTCGACGGAGGAACTTATCGCGTCAACAGAACAAAGGTAGAGCTCAAAAAAGCCGAGAGAATTGAGATGGATTTTATTGAGGGGGTTGCATCATTTCAGGCATCCTCTCTGAAAAGTATTCCTCTTTTTTCAGGCCTTTGTGATGAAACAGTAAATCGACTGGCCCGACGTTTTAAGACGGAAGACGCGAAACTGGGAAGTTTTCTGATCGAAGAAAAAAGCGACAGAAGAAAGTTCTTCATTATTGCACAGGGTCAGGTGGAAATCCTGAGCAAGGGTCTTCATGGAGAGGATCTGAGAATTGCTCTTCTTTCAGAAGGAGAATACTTCGGTGAGGATGATCTGATTTCAGAGAAATCTGCAAATGTCACAGTCAGAACAATCACTCCTTCTATTCTATTTACTCTCACCAAAAGGGACTTGGACGAAATTCTTGCAGAAGCCCCTGATCTGAAAGAAGAGTTCCAGACTAACGTGGCAGAATATCTGAAAATCAGATCCACAGTAAACAAACACGGGGAAAGACATATTGACCTTGTGTCCGGATTTGCTGAAGATGTGGAAATACCTGAAACGTTTATCGACTATTCGAACAATCCTAGAGAGTATTCTCTGAATGCAGTTCAGACAGTAGTGCGTGTTCATACAAGAGTTTCCGATCTTTATAACAATCCTTATAATCAGCTGGAAGAACAGATGCGTCTCACAATTGAAGGTATGAGAGAAAGACAGGAATGGGAACTGATCAACAACAGAAATTTCGGTCTTCTTCATTCCGCCGATCCTTCCATGAGAATCAGCACAAGATACGGTGCTCCTACTCCGGATGATCTCGATGAACTGTTGGCTCTTGTCTGGAAAAAACCTGCATTCTTTATTGCGCATCCGAAGGCAATTGCAGCCTTTGAAAGAGAATGTACCTGGAGAGGGGTTCCTCCTGTTACAATTCAGCTTTTTGGCAGTCCGGTGATTACCTGGAGGGGAGTGCCTCTTATCCCTTGCGACAAGGTGGATGTGAAGGGAACATTCCGTGCAAATCAGTGGTTTGGAACAACGAGCATCATTCTAGTGCGTGTCGGAGAAAAAGAGCAGGGCGTAGTGGGGCTGCATCAGGCGGGAATTCCGGGAGAAATATCACCGAGTCTGTCTGCCAGACTGATGGGACTTGATAAACTTGGAGTCGCTTCTTATCTTCTGACTCATTATTTTTCGCTTGCAGTTCTGACAGATGACGCACTTGGAATTCTGGAGAACGTGGAAGTCGGATATTACCACGACTATGAACACAGGAATTCTGTTCCAAAGTAAGAACGGCAGAAGAATGTATTAAAACATAATATTACGTAATTTTTATGTAATATAGAAGTTGCGTAATAATGAAAAAGTATCCGGCAGAAAAGCCGGCAGAAATTATACAGGAAAAAATATGAATGGTACAGAAGGTTTACATCTGCCTGCAGGTATCCCTTTCAGCCCTGAGCTGATTGCAGAAACTGCATCTAGAATTTTTAATGAAATTCCATTAAATGTCGGGACAGAACATATTGAAGCAGTGAATGCGGGTTATCCGAATGAAAAAAGTATCCCTGAAATCCCTGCTGATTCTTATACGGAATTTTACAATACGGCAAAATATAAAACTGAGACTACTGATGAAAGCAGTCTGAATGAGGGATTTTTTAAGAATGCAGAAAACTACTATTTTCTTTCCGGTCTGAATTCAAAAAAAGAAGTTCCTCTCTCAGAGCATACAGACGGACTGATTCATCAGCAGACATACAATGGAGGCAGGGAAACTCCTTCTTCGGGCCTTTCCGATTTTGTAAATAAGATTCAAAAATCTCCGTTGAGGCTGGATTCCGGTTTTCCCGGATCTGAAAGCTGTCTGGACAGGGTACTGCATTCCTCTGAAAAGAAGTCGTTTGGTCTGGATGCAGGGATTTTTAATGTAAATCAGATCAGAAACGATTTCCCTATTCTTCATCAGAAAGTAAACGGAAAGGATCTGATCTGGTTTGACAATGCTGCAACGACTCAGAAGCCGATTTCAGTGATTCAGTCCATTTCAGACTATTATCTTCACGACAATTCAAATATTCACAGGGCGGCCCATACCCTTGCGGCAAGATCGACTGATGCATATGAGAAGTCCAGAGACAGGATCAGGAAATTCATCGGTGCAGGATCGGACTCTGAAATTGTATTTGTAAGAGGAACTACAGAAGGGATAAATCTTATTGCAAATACATATGGAAAAAAATATTTCCGCCCAGGAGATGAAATTGTCCTGACTGTATTCGAACATCATGCAAACATTGTTCCATGGCAGATGATTGCAAAGGAAACCGGAGCAGTGATTCGGGTGGCTCCAGTGAACGACAGAGGCGAGATCATTCTGGAAGAATATGCATCTCTTTTGAATCCGAAGACTAAATTTGTATCCATTACAAATGCTTCAAACAGCCTGGGAACAGTTCCTCCTGTGAATGAAATGATTCATATGGCAAAAAGATTCGGTGCGAGAGTTCTTGTGGACGGAGCTCAGTCTGTATCTCATTTTACAACGAATGTAAATGAGTCCGGATGCGATTTTTTTGTTCTGTCCGGTCACAAGATGTTCGGTCCGACAGGAATCGGTGCAGTGTACATCAAAAAGGAGCTGGGAGATATTATTCCGCCCTGGCAGGGTGGAGGAAATATGATAAAGGATGTTACATTTGAAGAAACAGTGTACAGTGAACCTCCTGCAAAGTTTGAAGCAGGTACACCGAATATCGCAGATGCAGTCGGACTGGGAGCAGCGATTGATTATATCAGCAAGCTGGGTCTTTCCAATATTCACAAGTATGAGAAAGAACTTACAGAGTACGCTCAGGAAAAACTTCTGCATATCAACGGGCTTCGTCTTATCGGAACTGCCAGGGAAAAAGTAGGTGTTCTTTCCTTTGTTCTGAAGGATATTTCTCCTGCAGAAACTGGAAAACTTCTGGACAGGGAAGGGATTGCAGTGAGAGCTGGACATCATTGTGCACAGCCTTCACTCAGAAGGTTCGGAGTGGAGGCAACAGTCAGACCGTCGCTTTCAGTCTACAATACAAAGTCAGAAATAGATACGCTCTATCTGGCGTTAAAGAAAATTACAAGGAGCTGAGGAATGATAGAACAGTATTGGCCTTTTTATCTGGGCGGAATAGGAATAGGGGCTGTGGCAGTTCTTGTTCTGGCGGTCGGAGGAGATTATCTCGGAGTGACCAGAGGGTATGTGAGTATGTGTTCGATCATCAGCAATAGAGCAGTATTCAGAAAGCCTGAGCTTGGAGGTCCTTTCGGAATCAGAACATTTTTTACACTGGGTATTATGATTGGCGGATTCATTGCGGCTCTTCAGTCCACAGGGTATCATCCCACGTTTGATTTTGGAAGATTTGATGTGTTCTGGAGCAGTTCCATTCCAGTAAAAGGAGCAGTTCTTGTCACTGGGGGGTTTCTTTGGGGATACGGGGCAAGGCTTGCAAAAGGATGCACTTCAGGAAACACGATCTCAGGAATTTCAAGAGGATCTCTTTCAAGCATTGTCGCTACTGCGATGTTTATGGTCGGAGGAATTCTCG
>JBPOJG010000132.1:0-2232 GCA_052033835.1 Spirochaetota bacterium | reverse complement strand
TCAGTCCATCGGGGCATTTTCGATCATTGCAGGAAGTGCAGACAGAGAATCTCTGAAAATGACCAGGTCCATCCTTGCAAAACCGGAAGGAAAACTTGTTCTTTTTCCGGAAGGGGAACCGACCGGCGGGGAAAATGACAATCTCCTTCCTTTTCAGCCGGGAGTCACTCAGCTCGGGTTCTGGGGATATGAGGATGCTCTCAAAACCGATCCGAATGCAGAAATACTGATTCTTCCCGCATTCATCAAATACAGATTCAGCGAAAGCACAGAAAATATCCGAAAGGACATAGACAGTTCTCTTTCCAATATGGAAAGAAGACTCGGGATAGGAAAAGCAGGCAAAACCCTTGTACACAGACTTTTTTCCATCGGCAAAAGACTTATGGAAAAAAATGAGATCGAATACGGAATCAGACCGGATGACAATCAGAGTTATGACTACCGGATAGGCAGACTCAGACATGCAATCCTTGATGATGTGGCAGAAAAACTCAGTCTGAAAAAATACAATAAGGACGCAAACGCAATTGATAAACTTCGTTACGTTCTTTCCACTCTGGAGCTGGTTTCGATAGGCGCCCCCGATCCAAAAAATGAGCTCCCTCCTGCAGACAAGGCAAAATGGGGAAGGAAAGTATGTCAGAAAGTATATGATTTCATTACAATCCAGACAGCCTATCTGGACTTTGCATCCGCAGAAAGAGTCTATGAATGGATTTACCGTTTTGAAAATGAAATGTTCGGATCATCAAGTCCAAGACCCTCAAAAGCATACGTCAATTTTGCTCCTGTAAAACATCTTTCACAGTACTACGCCGAGTACAAATCGGCCAGGAGCAAAAAAGAAGTTGTAGAAAGTCTGACTCATGAACTGAAAGAAAGCATTCAGAAACTCCTCAATGCGGAAGTGAACAAGTCATTCCCGATATTTCCTGCGGAGTTTAAATTCTAAAGATGAATTCAACAGCACTTCAAAAAATATTCTCAGCACTTGTATTTGCCGCTGACAAACACAGAGGCCAGAAAAGAAAAGATACTCTAGGATCACCGTATATCAATCATCCGATTGAGGTTGCAGAAAGACTTGTCCACTTCGGAGTGGAAGATCCGAATGTGCTTCAGGCAGCTGCTCTGCATGATACGGTAGAAGACACAGAAGCCACAGAAGAAGATATTCTGGTTATGTTCGGAAACAAGGTAAAGTCCATTGTGATGGAACTGACTGACGACAAGTCTCTTTCCAAAAAGGAAAGGAAGCAGAGGCTGATTGAGAAATCGGAAAAATTTTCTCTGGAAGCAAAACTCATCAAACTCGCAGACCATACCTGCAATCTTCACGACATTGCAGTGAGCACTCCTCGAGACTGGAGCGATGAAAGATGCCTGGAATATGCTTTCTGGTCTTCACAGGTCATCAAAAACTGCAGGGCGGTAAACGAAGGACTGGAAAAGGAATATGATCGGGTTCACGATCTTGTTCTGAAGAAATTTTCCGGAATCAATCTGCATCTGACTGAAGACTGAACTCATGAATCAATGAACAGACAGCTTGAAAGTCCTTATTTCTGTCCTGCCTGCGGAAAGAAGAGTCTGCATATGGAAGGCGAAAAAAAACTGGAATGCTCTGACTGTTCTTTTGTGTTCTTCAAAAATGTGGCAAGTGCGGTCGGAGTCATCCTCGAACATCAGAATAAGATTCTTCTGATTACGAGAGCGAGGGACCCCGGAAAAGGACTGTTTGACGTGCCGGGAGGATTCTGCGACGAATATGAGACACCGGAAGAAACTGCAGAAAGGGAAATCAGAGAAGAGCTGAATCTGAATGTGTCCGGTCTTCAGTACATTGCTTCCTTTCCCAACCGTTATTTATATAAGAATATACTGTATCACACAATGGATATGATATATCTCTGCAGACCCGAGTCAGTTTCAGGACTGCACCCGGAAGAGGAGGAAGTTCATCATTTTGAATGGTTCTCAAAAGAAGAAATTCCTCTAGAAAAAATTGCATTCCCTTCCATACGTAAGGCACTCTCCATTTACATTAACGGATTGTAACTGCTGAGCAGTTACAATCATCAATTAATTCGATAATTTGCTTTTCAAAAAGCAAGAAAAGGTTGGCCCTATCGGGATCGAGTAGGAGGAGCTTTCGCTCCGTCCTCTCACACCACCGTACGTACCGTTCGGTATACGGCGGTTCGCCAGCTTTCACGATATGTTTCGTAT
>JBPOJG010000451.1:0-22119 GCA_052033835.1 Spirochaetota bacterium | reverse complement strand
CGGCAAACAGACTGACGTATTTTCACAATACGATTGTATATATTACCGGAAGAGTTTTTGACCATAGTGATGAAAATTAACTGAGGAGAGTCTGATACTCATCTCCTGAAAGCGACGTTTCTAAACGTCGCCCCCCGCCCATACCGTAGTCGCCCATATGTTCCCGCCCCTCATACTGTCTCAAACTTGACCCTGTATTCTTCTTCATATTTTTTAATGATATCTGATATATCTTTTCCGTCAGTCTTTATGACGGCAAAACCTTTTGTCCAGCCTTTCTCCTGCATCTGACTGAATTTAAATATACCTTCTATAATTTTTTCGATATATTCTTCATTGATCTGCTGATTCAGTTTTGGATCCAGACTGAATATGATTTTCAGATCCTCTTTTGATCTGTAGTCAAATTCCCAGATTTTTCTGATGTTTACCGCAAGTTGTACCAACTGACTGGAATTCAGAATGCCCATAATTGTAATAGTCAGACTGTCAGGCTGCTTCATGTACAGGATGGAGTTGCTGAGACTCTCTTCTGAAGATTCCGAGGGGGTTTCTTCAGTCTGGGACTGCATTTTCTCAGGGTCTTCTCTTTTCAGAAGCCGTGCATGAACAAAAGAGTCAGTTTCACTCAGTTCTTTCTTCATTGGAATTTTATTTATTTTCTGTGATTTTATAATATTCTCAAGATTGTTTTCGAATTCTTTTCCTTCAGTCAGAGGAACATATGTTTTAATTCCTCTTTTTTCGAGAGCTTCTATCGTCTTTGGGTCAGTGTCTTTGGATACAGGAATCAGTACTTCATTTCCCATTCCTGCCTTTTGTACAATTTTCTGAATAGACAAAAGTTCCGTTGCATTTGAGCCGGGTCCGATGATGACTGATTCAAACTGCTGATTCTGTTGACTCAATGCCTTCTCTGCATTTTCCAGTGAATCGGAATGGGTAATGGAAGTGACTCCCTTTTTCTTGAGTGCATCTGAAATTGCATTTTTGTAAGATTCATTCTTCTCATAAAAGAAAACCTTTGTATCCATCTTGATCTGAGTCGGATCAAATTTATAAACTTTGATTTGAGCAGATTTTCCCTTCACTTTGATGAACTCTGCTTCTTTCATCAGTTTATTGAATTCACCAAGTTTGTCCATTGTCTGACCTGAAATCCAGATTTCATTCGGGGGAGTGAGAGACTGAATTCTTGCTGCTGTATTTACGTCATCACCGATGACAGTGAATTCCTTTCTCTCTGATGCACCCACCTCTCCTAGAATAACCCAGCCGGAATTAATACCGATATGTACTCCCAGATCCGAAAGTTCAGGAAACAGTTTGCGAAGCTGTGCATTAATCACCGGAAGATCCGAGAGAAGCAATTCCGTACAGCATCTGACACATGCCTCCGCATTAAAAAAAACGGAAAGAACTGCATCTCCTAAATACTTGTCAATATCGCCCTTATAACGTGCGATTGTCTTATGCACTCTGCTGAAAAACAGATTGAGAACACTGACAGTCTGATGAGGTTCCAGTTTTTCTGCAAGCGTAGAGAAACCTACAATATCAATAAATGCAATTGTTACAAAGCATTTTTCTGCGGCTGGAGGTGTCGATTTCAGGCTGGAAACTATATGACTCAGTGTATTGTTTGAAATAAACCTTTTGAGAACAGTGTAAAGCCTTTGTAAAACTTCATCAGAAGAAGAACTGTTCGGCTGAAAAATTCCTGTATGAAGAAAGAGTCCAACTGCACCGATTAAAATTCCTTTTGGATTTCGGAGAGGCACTGCAATGTTGACAACCTTTATTGTTTCATTTTTTATTTTGATTTCAGTAATTTCAGTAATTGTGTCGCCAGTCAGTTTAGCTTTCAGTATTGGCAGTTTTTCTCTGGGATTTTTCACGCCAGTATACCAAGGCATCACCGGATCATTGATTTTTCTGCCGGAAGGATTGAAGCCGGAATTCAGAAAATTGCTTCTTAGATTTGAATTTGTATACCGTATTTTTTCATCCAGATCAATGATGATAATGCCGACTGCAAGCTGATCCAGTATTTCCGTAGACATTTATGTAACTGCCTTTTCAAAATTGCTATTTGTAGGTGAATTCATAATCTGAATATGGTAAAGCATTTTTGTTCCTCCTTCGATTTTTTTCTGCCCATAACATTTCAATTATAGGGGAATTATCTGATTCTGAGTCTTTAGAACAGTGTTGTCAGCTCACCTGACGCCACTGCGTGCGTCAGGTGAGTTAATAAAATCAATGGTATGGGCTTGTTTGTAAAAATGCTGAGATTCTAAAAACTTGCTTGAATTGAGAACCGTTTGCAGAGAAAGTTACACTCATCCCTTGAATCTGGAGTCTGTCTATGAAAGCATTGTTAATAATTAATTTACTGCTCATGTTTATTTTATCCTGTACAAATAAGAATTCGTCCGTTGATCCGACAGCTATGCTCTTTCGGCTTGGATTAAAGTCGACGAAGTTGAGTTTTACCAATGTCCCAGGCAGAATGACTGTAAATCTTCCCAGAAGTATGAGAAGCAATACAATCAGTACGAAGTCAGTGTTCCTGAAAGGATTTCAAAAAGCCGACGGTGTGACTGAGATTTCCGAAGGTCACGAAATGCTTACAAACGTAACTGAGAAGATTGCACTTGTTCTTGATGAGGCAAAATACGAACTTATCCTGATTCACGATCTGGTGGCTGAGGCGAAAAAACAGCCGGGAGTCTGCATTCCAGGCGGAACCAGACAGATTGAAATTACAAATCAGATTATGGATGAGATCAAGTCTACATATACTGAATACGGATATACTGAGGCAGATGCGAGTGCTGCAATAGAAGAATTTCAAAAAGCAGGCGATCTTCCAAGGGTCGGAGAAAAAATTTCCAGCCCCGCCATTTTGTACAACAAAAATAAGGGCGGTTATGATCATGAGGTGCTTTTTGCATCTGCAAATAAATCCAAGTATACAGCAGCCTGTCCTGCAGATGAAAAATCATACAAAAGCATTATAAGATATGATTCTGATTTTTCCAGACTTCTGTACGGAATAACTGATAAAATCAAGGTATTCGGAATGGAGCTCGAAATAGAAGGTGCTGTCACATATTCTTCCGGTTCAGGGAAACATGACGCGATGTCATTTCATCTGGAGCAGAGACAGACAGGTGTCGGAAGTCCTATCAGAATCACTGAAAATGCAACAATGGAAGAATGTGCCGCCGACAATAACAAAGATGAATGTCTGATGGTGAAGATTATATCAGATATTTCCTATCCGGGTATATCCACAGATCCAAATGCACATAAACCCGATCACAGAATCGAAGTGACAGGAAAATCAGATGCAAATGGCGGACTGGTAAAAGTGACTGCAGATGAAAGCGGAGAAATCTCTTACTACAAAGAGTCATTTGACGGGATGGGAAAAATTCTCGGTGTATTAAAGAGCACGAACGGTACAACATACAGTACAATTTACGGATCATTAAATGAAGCGACAAACCCATACTCAGTCACTTTCAGTTTCAATCATGATACAGAAGTGACTCTGAAACTCCCGGCATCACAGGTCGGTACAGTTATGGACGGGGAAAATTTCACTGCATATGACAAGTTTGTTCTTGTAACAGGCGGACATAATCACGATCCAAATAATGATCATTATTCCATCATCGGTCTGGGAACTTATGAAAAGAAGGATGCTGATACAATTGTAGATCTGGACGAAATTGATATTTTATACTGGGGAGAATCAGGCGAAATCAGTACAGCTGAGGTTTGGAGAAAGGAAGTGGATTCAAATCACAATGTCAAATATGTAAAACTCACTGATAAAATTGTTCTGAAATAAGTTTTCAAAGCATATAAAAAAAAAGCCTTTGTATCAAAGATACAAAGGCTCTCTTTCAGAAAGACAGTAAGTATAACTTATTTTTTCCAGAGAATACATTCTCCTGGACATTCGTCCATTTCCTTTTGAACTTTTTTTATTTCATCATCCGGAATTTCAGCGTTGTTTATGCTGCTGCCTCCAATATGAGTTTCAGAAGTATCATTATCATCCATCTGAAAATATTTAGGAAGATTATCTGCACACTGATTGCATGAAGTGCAATCATCTTTGTTCACATACGCTATTTTACCCATTCTCTAGCTCCTTGACAGGTATTTTCTTATAATAATTCTAAAAATATTTAATGACCAAGAGTGTCAACTACAGTTTTAAAATTTTATGTCTATGGTTCTTGGCTTTTTCAAAGTATTCTTTCCAATAACCGGAACTGTCCGGTTGAGACAGTGTCTGAATAAGACTATCCAGTCTGCCTTTAAAATCAGTCAGACTGTCCAGAATGGATTTTCTATTGGTCTGAATGATTGCTTCCCACATCTCAGGGTTTGAACCTGCAATTCTGGACATATCCTTGAACCCTCCCCCAGCCAATGCCAGAGGTGATTTCTGAGTATAATTTTCCACCTCTCTCCTCTCGCTTGCCCAAGTGACCAAAAGAGAAGAAAGGATGTGAGGAGAATGCGAAAGATAGGCAAGAATTTCATCATGTTCTTCTGCCGGAATATGCACTGTCTGCGATCCTAAATCAGTCCAAAATTTCTGCATATGATCCAAGGATTCAGTGCAGGATTTTTCCGGTTTAGTGAGAATGCAAAGTTTGTTTTGATACAGATCAGCTTTGGAAAACCTAGGTCCTGAGTTTTCAGAACCGGTCATCGGATGGGAGGAACAGTATCTGTGTTCTTTTTTGAATTTTTTTTCCACAGTTTCAATAATTTCTTTTTTGGTAGAACCGAGATCAGTAATAAAACCTTCAAAGGAATCGGGCAGCTCATTAATTTTTTGACAAGTAGAATCCACCGGCAGTGAATATACAACCAAATCATAAGAATTCCAGAGATCCTGTTTCAGAAAGTCATCTTCAGTATAAAGTCTGTCTGCCAGATTCAGTTCCATCGCCTCAAAGAGACTTCTTTCCGATCTGACGATTCCTGTCGTGGCTACTGATTTATCTTTCTCCTTCAAGGCCATCGCAAGCGACCCGCCCATCAGACCAAGCCCATAAATGAGTATGTTTCGGAAGTTCATTCTGGGATCTGTTCTGCTGCTGGATAAGAGCCGAGTACTCTGAAATAATTTGACTGCTCCTTGATTTCCTTCAGTATGTCGCTGATCAGAGGTTCTTTTTCGTGTCCGTAAAAGTCTATAAAGAAGTTGTACTGCCAGAGATTTCTTCTGGTCGGTCTGGACTCAATCTTTGTCAGACTGATTTTGTTTTCATAAAACGGCTTAAGTGCATTGAAAAGTGAACCTGCTTTGTCCGGGATGGAGAAAACAATGGAGGTCTTGTCTTTTCCTGTAGGCAGACACTGCGATTTTCCAATGATGAGAAATCGTGTAGAATTATTAGTGAGATCTTCTATGCTTTCGCGGATGACATTCAATCCGTAAATTTCAGCTGCAATCTTAGATGCAATTGCTCCGCCTTCTTTTTTCTCGGCCACAATCTCTGCTGCTTTCGCGGTGGAAGATGTTTCAATGATGGTTATATTCGGGAGGTTGGCTGCAATCCAGTTTTTACACTGAGAGTTCGCAATTTTAATTCCGTATAAAGTATCGATTTTTTTCAGATCATTTTCAAAACCGATGAGGCAGATGGATATCTTAATGTAAATTTCAGAATAGATCTGAAGGTCGGACATCAGAAACATATCGAGAGTAGAATTGACAAGTCCTTCACTTGAGTTTTCAATCGGTACGACACCATAATCACATTTACCCGTCTCAACTGATCTGAATACTTCAGGAATCGAGGTATACTGCATAGACTGAACGGATGCACCGAATCTTGCTCTGACTGCCTGATGCGAGAAAGAACCCTGCGGCCCAAGGTAACCGATTGTCAGTCCCTTTTCAATCGCAATTGAGGCAGACATAATTTCCCTGTAAATGGATGTCATTGCGGAATCAGGAAGGGGTCCTGGATTGATTCTTTTGATTTTTTCGTAAACGTCCTTTTCTCTGTCAGGACGGTAAATAGGTTCACCTTTTGCTCTTTTGATTTCGCCTATCTGGGATGCAAGTTTTGCTCTTGCCTGGATCTTATCTACAATTTCTTGGTCTAAACTGTCAATAGAATCTCTCAGGTCTTTCAGGTCTTCATTCATCTTCTTGGTTTTCTCTGCTCAAGTCGTCAATATCGTCAAAATTTAATTCTTTTACTTCCATTGGAGTTGGCAAGTCAGAAAGTTTTGATAATCCAAAATGTGCGAGAAAATCTTGAGTTGTTCCGTACAGAGTCGGTCTGCCGGGGACTTCTTTTTGGCCGATAGCCTTGACGAGTTTCTTGGAAATCAGAGTTGTCACCATTGCCCGAGAAGAAACCCCTCTGATTTCATCAATTTCGGGAAGGGTAATCGGCTGTTTGTATGCAATGATTGCTAGAGTGTCCAGAGTACTTTTGGAAAGAGTCTCTCTTCTTTTTTCCTTGAATATTTGTCCGAGTTCCTGATGATAAATTTCATTTGTGAAAAACTGATAACCGCCGGCAACTTCTTTCAGTACAAATCCACCGGACTTTTCCTCATAATCGAGGATCAGCTCTTCAATCAGATCTCTTGCTAAAGTTTTTTCTATCCCGGCAGAGTCGGCCACAGCCGCCAGTTTTACCGGTTCTGCACTCAGGAAAAGAAGTGCTTCCACTAACCCTTTCCAGTATGCCTTGCTTTTTTCTTCTTCCAACGTAACGACTCAGCTCAAAAATAAAGTTAAGAAAAGGTCAGGGATTTCAGGGATACATCCCTGCTTTCACGACAATTTCTTGTACCGTTCTAGGATTTAGAAAGGCAGAAGGGGATCAATCTAAATTTTTAAAGATTATTGTCTCTTTAAGAATTCGGATAAAACTAGTTAGCATTTTTTTGAGTTCCATTTATAAGCCGAAACTGCAGTACAACACCGCTTTTCTCTTGCATTTTTGGAAATCTATGCAACTCTTGCGATATGACAAATCTGGCAAGAAAACTCATGACTGAATCAGAATATCTGGAAATGGAAAGAAACTCAGATGTAAAACATGAATTCTACCAAGGGGAAATGTTTGCGATGGCAGGTGCCAAAAAGGCACATAATGCAATTTCAGTAAATATCCTGATAGAAATCGGCAATCAGATGAAAGACCGTCCTTGTTTTGTTTTCGGTTCCGATATGAGAGTGCAGGTCAGTACAAACGGACTGTATACATATCCTGATATCGTCGCTGTCTGCGGTGAAGAGAAATACCTGGATCATACAGAAGACACTCTTCTGAATCCAAGTCTAATCATTGAAGTACTGTCTGATTCTACGGAAAACTATGACAGAGGAAAAAAGTTTGCATTGTACCGCGGACTGGATTCATTGAAAGAATATGTCCTTGTATCCTCGGAGTACAGAAAAGTGGAGATTTTCAGAAAGAATGCGGCGGGGGAATGGGTACTGTCAGATGTAAATGAAGATGAACCGGCAGTTCTGGAATCAGTGGGATGCAGTCTTCTTCTGAATGATATATACAATAAAGTGGAATTTCCTGAGAATATATCCTTGCGCTGAGGAGTCACTTTGCCTGCTTGTATTCCAGCTTTTCCCATTCGTAATTCGTGATGTTTCTATTGTCTCTCGAAAACTCGACACCGATTAGATAAATGTTTTCCCGTTGTAGGGACGCACGGCCGGGCGTCCCCAAGGGGCCGGCCAAATATTTTTCATAATAACGCTTATCTTTGATCTGCTGAAGTGCCGATCCTGTCTCTGTCATCTCAATCACTTTGAACTCGAATACATAAACCCTGTCTTCAAAGAATACTGTCAGATCTGCCTGTCCCTGATTCGTTATGTCCTCTGCACGAACGTCCAGACCGACGGCAGTAAAATAACAGTAGAATATAGATGCATAGTATCCTTCATACTCAGCGATTGTATTCTTGCGGTACCAGTCGTGAGGGATGGAGGAAAAGAAAGAGTGAAACACATCTCGGAGCTTCGGAAGATCACCTGACTGAAGGATCTGGTATAAGGCTGATTTTACTTTTGCATTTTTCGAACTGTCCGTAAGAAACTTCAGGATAACGCCAGTCAGACTTGTTTTTACTTCCTGATTCGGATATTTGAGGCGGTATTGAATCTGCGAGCCTACATTGAATTTCTCTTCTATCGTCAGATACCCTGTCTGAAAAAGCAGAGCTTCCAGTTCAATATTGTCCACATCAAACGCTCCCAGATCTTCTTCCGAAATCTGAACATTCTCTATCTCAATAGGATTATAATTATTTTCCCGGATCAGATCAATCAGAAAGGAAGGATTTCCTGTTTCGAACCAGTAGTTCTTATAGATTTTTCTGTCCAGAAACAGCAGTATGTCAAACGGATTATATACGCTGTCTCCCAGAAAACTGTATCCATTATACCATAATTTTAATGTATCTTTGTTCACATCGGCAAGTCTTTCCTCAAATACAGAAAGCTCATTTTCAGTGTACCCGCAGACAGTGGCATAACGTTCATCCAGTGTAATATCCTGAAGATTGTTCAGACCGCTGAACAGATTGACCTTGGAAAATTTGGATACTCCGGTTATGAAAGCAAATTTAATGAAGGCATCTGCCCCTTTAATGACAGAATACAGATTGCGAAGACTGTCTCTCATTTCTCTGGCTAGGTGCTTGTCTGTGATATTGTCCAGGATCGGTTTGTCATATTCGTCAATCAGAATGACGGCCTTCTCTGAGTACTTTTCCTGAAGCGCCATAATCAGTTCTCTGAATTTTCCGGAGATGGATTCATTTCTGAAAGAAACTGAATTTTTGACCGCGTGTTCATTCAAAATCTCCAGAATCTTCTGATCAAGTTCAGGGGCAGTGCGCAACTGTCCTGTTCCAAAATCTATCCGAATGACAGGATGTTTCTTTGTCCAGTCCCAGTTGTTATCCAGATAAAGCCCCTTGAAGTATTCCCTGTTTCCCAAAAATGCTTCTGCCAGTGTATCGAGGAAAAGACTCTTGCCGAACCTGCGGGGACGGGAAAGGAAATAGTAAGAACCACTGTCGACCAGGTCTGCAAGTATCCGGGTTTTGTCCACATAGTAATAATTGCCTTCACGAATTTTAGAAAATGTCTGGATGCCGATTGGAAGTTTCTTCACAGATTCAGAATTTTGTTTTTTATAAATTTTGTCAAACAGGTAATGACACAGGAGGGACGGAAATGCGGTTACAAGTCTGCCTAGATTTAGCAGGAAAAAATTATTGGTGAAGTTACTGAATCATTATCTGAAGCAGATGAATTTTGGTTTTACATATCCAGTCTTGCGGTTTTACTGACCTTTGCGGATATATCTGATTTTATCCGTTAGTGCACTTACTGAATAAGGAAATTATGAATGGCCAATGTAAAAAATGAGTTTGCAGAATGGCTTTGGAAAACTGGAAGATATCGGGATAGCTTTAATAAGAAAAAAGAAAACCTAGTAACCGATTTAGACAGATACAATGAACAACTCAATGTAGGAGATATATTTGAATGTAATACTGAGAATTATGAAGATATAATTTCAAAAATTAGTAAAATAATTTCCAATAAGGAATTTGAAATAAAATCCTATCAAGGAGAAAATGTTCAAATGCCTAGGAGTATTCTTGGGAAGAAGAATTATTTTAAATTTCTTCGTGAAAAATTCGGTAGTAAAGAAGTTGAATCAGAGTATGATTCAGAATCAGGGAGTTCTGACGAAATGAATTATAAATTAAATTCTCATCCCCTCAACCAAATCCTTTATGGCCCTCCTGGAACTGGAAAGACTTATCATACGATGGATAAAGCAATTCAGATCATAAATCCGGAATTCGATTTGGAGGTGGACAGAACAGAAGTAAGAGCTGAATACGAAAGATTGGTCAATGAAGGCAACATTATATTTACAACTTTTCACCAATCAATGAGTTATGAAGATTTTATGGAGGGTATCAAACCTGCTCTGCCTGAATACAGTTTAGAATCTGATGATAAAATTGAGTATTGCATAGAAGATGGTATTTTCAAAAGACTTTGTACTCAAGCCGGTTATCAGCTCCTTTCAGAGTCGAACCCGGTCACACAGAAAAAGAGCAATGAGTTTATAATTAAATATGATTCATTTCTTGAGTATATTGATGATAAGCTTTCTAAAGAGAGAGAATATAGTCTTCCAACAAAAAATAATTCAAAAATATCAGTCCTAAAGATTACAGAAGAAAAAGGCCTTATTGTAAAACATTCAGGTGGAGTTCGTAAATACAGAGTTTCCAAAAATAAACTGCAGAAATTAAATGCTGTTTTTGGAAAAGTATCTGATCTTGTTAATTTTAGTAAGGAATTTAAGTCAATAATCGGAACTTATAACTCTGTTGTGTACTGGTCTGTTCTGAATGAGTTTCAAAACTTTTCCGTTTCACAGTCGGAAATTCCGGAGCATCCGGATACGGCTGTGTTTTCCTATAAAGATTTAAAAGATATTTATCAGAATCTTCTGGAGAATTATAAGCAGGATAAAGAAAATTTGTCTATAGATGAAAATCTATCTCAAAACTACGTTCTCATCATTGATGAAATCAACAGAGGCAATGTTTCTCAGATTTTCGGTGAGCTGATCACTCTGATTGAAGAGGATAAACGCATTGGCGGAAAGGAAGAACTGGAAGTGACTCTGCCGTACAGCAAGGAATCTTTCGGTGTTCCGTCCAATCTGTACATTATCGGCACGATGAATACGGCTGACAGAAGCGTGGAGGCTCTGGATACTGCTTTGAGAAGAAGGTTTCATTTTGAGGAAATGATGCCTGATCCGCAGTTGATTGCGGAGGAAGGTTTGGTGCCGGGCGGGATTTTAGAAGGTATTAATCTGGTTGAACTTCTTAAAACAATCAATCAAAGGATTGTGCTCCTGCTGGACAAAGATCATCAGATAGGACACAGTTATTTTATGGCTGTTGAGAATTTGGAAGATCTCAAGTCTGTATTTAAAAATAAAATCATTCCACTTCTTCAGGAGTATTTTTACGGGGATTACGGAAAGATCCGTTTAGTTCTCGGAGACAAATTCATAGAAAAAGCAGATGGTAAAAATATCACTTTTGCAGTAAATGATGAAGACTACATTTCTGACTATACTGATAAGAAAATATATAATATTCTGAATATTTCAGAGATGGATGATCAGAAATTTACAGATGCTGTGATAGCTGTCATTCCTCGATAATTTTCTTTATGAGCTTACACAGCATCACAGTATTTGAGCACGATTCTGTAAGAGTAGGTGATTCTTTTGATGGATCAAAATTTGAAGAAAGACATCTGAACGCACTGCTCTCTCATTTTGACAGGAATTCAGTTCCGTACTATTCATTAATTCGTAATGGAATTAAATTCAATCAGTATGTCGGTGTGATTCAGGTTGGAAATACTGTGATCGAAGTGCTTCCAAAGGCGGACAAGTCAGATTCTGATTCTGCTGAATGGCAGAAAATTCTGATCGGAATGCTCAGGGCGGTCGGCAGTCTGAAGATTGAATCTGCCAGTGAAAGCTTGTTGAAAATCAGACCGAATTCTATCCTGGATCTGTATTTTGAACTTTTTGTGCAGGAACTGGAGTATCTTCTTCATAACGGACTTCTGAAGCAGTACCGGAGGAAAGAAGGCAGTCTGAATGCTCTAAAAGGAAAACTTCAGTTCAGCAGACATATACGGGAAAATCTGGTGCATCAGGAAAGATTTTCTGTAGAATATACAGTTTATGACTATCAGCATAAAATACATTATATTCTATATAAAACGATCCTGCTTCTGAAGAACCTTAATACGAATGCAAATCTGCAGAGCAGAATCGAGGCATTACTTCTGAATTTTCCGGAAATGCCTGATATTAAAGTTACAGAATCAGTATTTCAGAAAATCGTACTGGGCAGAAAAACTCAGATTTACAGAAAAGCACTTGAGATTTCGAAAATGCTTCTTCTTCACTATCATCCTGATCTGACTGGGGGAAGGGACAATGTTCTGGCACTGATGTTTGATATGAACGTCCTGTGGGAAAAATTTGTCTTTGTGAGTCTGAAAAAACTCAATCCGGAACTGGATATCAAAGGGCAGTCTGTCAAACCATTCTGGGAGCCGGAAAAAGGAAAAACAGTCACGATGCGTCCAGATATTGTTCTGAATAGCGGAAAGGATTGTATTGTGCTGGATACGAAATGGAAGAACTTGGACGGAGTCAGTCCATCTTCTGATGACCTGAGACAGATGTATGTTTATTTGGATTACTTTAAAGCATCAAAAACTGCCTTGGTATATCCCGGAAAAGAAATTCAGATGAATAGAGGCGTATATTATAATGATTCAGGAGAGAAATCAGAAAAAGAATGCAGCCTGATTTCGGTTGATGTTGTTTCAAATATTCTGACTTTCCAACAAAAGATCTCAGATACGATAAAATCATTCCTAAAATAAACGCATAAAAAAGTCGGTCCTTGACGCGGAACACAGGTTTCCTTACAATTGCCCGAATGAATACTCTTATCTCAGATATGCATTTTGAGCCGTTCAGATGAATATGAAAAAGATGATGCAGGAATTGCTTTCTAAATTTAACAAACATCTTCCTGATCAAATTCCGAATATCCGAGCCATTTCCAGAGACCGATTTGATCCGACATTTTTTCCGATACAGGGGACGCACGGCTATACGTCCCTGCGGGATCTTTTATTCTTGATAAATTACAGTCAGTCCAGTTCCCTTTCCTAAAGGAAGGCAATTATGTTTGTAAAATTATTCGTAAATAAATTGGTTCAGTTGAGATTGAAGTTTCTGATGATTGTATTGTTCATTGGAACTTTTACTGCAGGTTTAGTTTCTCAGAAAACATCTATGTCCGAAGATCAGGGTACTGTTCTGTATGTGAATACAAAATCAGGGCTGATTCTCAGAAAAGAAGCGGATAAAAAATCCCAGAAACTCGATTTGATGCCATATGGACAGAAAGTGATTTCCGAGCAGAGTGTTCTTATGCCTGGCAGTTCAGATGAATCCAGCGGATGGATCAGTGTAAAATACAACGGCAAGGAAGGATATGCTTCAGCCGAATTCCTTTCTTTCATTGATCCGAAAAAGGCGAAATCCTCTCATTGGAAATGTACAGTTCTTTATAATTACAATCCCGGCAAGGAAACATATAATGGAGAGCTGATACTGTTCAAGGACAGTACTTATATCACAATTGCATCTTATGATGGAAAGAGTATTGGAGACCAGGGAACGTATGTGCAGACAGGAAACAGAATTTCATTCAAGAGCAGAATGGATCAGACACCGGAAGAACTGATTATCATGAAAAAATATCTGATTGAGTCAAAGTATAAAAGTCTCATAGACAAGGATCCGAATCTCATTTCAAAACTTGAAAAGAGTATGCAGTCCGCCGCATCCGAAACCGAGCCTGACGAGAAAAGTAAAATTGTGATGAACGTCTGTTCTCCCAATAAATGAAGGAACTCTGCCTGTCGGATCCGTTTAAGATTCTTCGGACTTTGATTTCTTGAGAATGAGTTTCTGAATCCGGCAGTATCGGGTGGAATTAATTAAAATTTATGAATATATGTTTTCTTGCTTCCGATATGGAAAGTGGAAGAACTGCTCCGATGCTTTTATGAATAAAGGAATCAGCTGAAACAGGAGCAGGAACTTTTTAGCAGTGTTCTGCTGTATCTGACACAGATCTCAGTTTAATTGTCTTTCTGTCTAAGGTATGCTGTGTCTCTGCAGCTGAACAATTTTCTTTTTCTCCCATTCTCTTAAAAAATCTCTTGCTTCAAAAAATCTGCACTATAATATTAAAAAGATCAGTCCAAAAGAAAAGGTAAATACATTGATGAAAACTGTAAAAAAGTCTATTATCCTGCTTATCCTATTTACTTTACATTGTACAAGAGATAAATCTTTATCCAGGGAGACTGCGTATCTGTTTTACAGAGGGGCTATGGTTTCCATTTCCGGAAAGACAATGAAGGGTAAAGTGTCCGGAGGACTTGTGAATGTATATGCTGTCAATGCAAAGGGTGTCTGCAGTAAGGACCGTTCCTTAGGTTCAACAGTCACTGACTCCGAAGGAAATTATACAGTCAAATTTCAAAGAACAGGAAACCCTGTATGCATTGTGACGACTCCCTCCTCAGGATCTGCAATTTATGATGAGGTTTCCCGGAAAACAGTCAGCTGGTCGGGTTCAACTTCAATGACGGTGATTATGAAGGAACCTTCAGCAAGGTCGAAGTCAGGAATCAATATGACTCCTATCAGCCGTTTTGCAGCGTCCAGGTTTCAGTCAATTGCAAAGGACAATACTGATTCCTCTTATCTGAATGCTCAGCTGACATATTCCAATAAACAGATCATTGCACAGTTTGCACTGAACACGGCTTTCAGAAAAAATACAGAAGGGATAAAGAATTTCACAAAAGCTTCTGCAATTGATATGAATTCTATTCCGGATTATATTGATGACGGGATTGATCTGGATGATAATGCAAATTCTACAGCAAAATATATGAAAGCATTATTCGGTGCTTTTTCACAGATTGCCAACAATACAAAAGACAGTTCCACTGTTTCTTCTGCTGATATAGAGCAGGTGCTCAGTGCATATGAACAGGATCTCTCTGACGGATCTGCGGATGGAAATGATAAAAACGGGACTGCATTGACAGTTCAGTCACAGTCAGGAACGACTGCTCTTGGAATCAATCCTTTGACTTCCACTCTTCAGTCTGCTCTCTCCTCTTATATAACCTCCGATTCAAGTCTTGGACTGACATCAGCGGATATTGCCAATATATCCTTTTTGCAGGCACCTACATTCATTCAGCCGGTTCCAGGAATGAACTATACTGCACCTGTATCTTTAAGTTATCCTGAAGCTGTATATTTTTTTACTCAGAATCAGACAACCTCGGCTGCCTCTCCGGTTCTTTCAGGATCAATTATTTCCTGTACCTCCAGTCCCTCACTGCCTGCAGGACTCAGTCTGAACAGTCTGACCTGCGGTATCACAGGATCTCCTGCAGTAGGAACCGCTTTGACAACATATACAATTACAGGCTCAAATCCTGCTGGGAGCGTATCAGCATCGGTGAATATTCAGACTCTTTTCGGGATTCCTAAATTTGCCTATGTTCCAAATTACACTTCAAGCAACATTTCAGTCTATACAATTGATGCAAATACCGGTGCACTGACTGTCGGCACAGCTGTGAATTTTGGATCGAATACAAGAGATGTCGCAGTGGACCCAACGGGAAAGTATCTTTATGCAGCAGCATTTACGAGCAATAATATCCAGCTCTATACAATCAACAGCACAACAGGAGCATTAACTGCGTATGGAGCGCCTGTTTCTACCGGAACAAATCCGAATTCAATAACTGTTCATCCAACAGGAAAATTTGTATATACTGCAAATGGAGGCGGGAATGTATCAGTTTTTACTGTAAGTTCTGCTGAAGGAACGCTTACTGCAGGAACTCCTGTAAGCGCGGGCACAAACCCACGGTGGATCAGAATTGATCCCACAGGCAGATATGCATACGCTGTAAATTCCGGTTCAAATGATATAAGTATTTATAATATAAATCAGTCAACTGGGGCACTGACTCAGTACGGAGGAAACGTTACGACAGGAAATGATCCCAGAAGTATTGCAGTCACTCCTAACGGAAAATTTCTGTATACCGCTGATTTTAATGCGAACCATACAAATGTATTTTCTATAACCCAATCTGTCGGTGCATTGACAGTCGGTGCATTTGTTGTGCCTGGCAATGCCCCGGAATCAGTCTTTGTTCATCCAAATGGACTCTATCTTTATACTGCACATTTGGGTGGCGGGTCCGTTGGAACAATATCGCAGTTCAGTATCAATCAGACTACAGGCGCATTGACAGCAGGAACGGTAACAACGAACGGTGCAACTTATCCGGGTAGAATTGTAATTGACCCATCCGGAAAATTTGCATATAGCACAAGTTTTGCAACTGGAAATGTAACTCTGTATTCAGTGGATCAGTCAAACGGAGGGCTGACAGTCGGATCAGCATTTACTGCAGGATCAGGACCAAACAATATCTTTGTGACTGGCGGAAACTGACTTTCACGGTTTCAGTTTTTTCAATAGATTGATAAGCTTCTTCAGTTTTTTCCGGAAATCCTTTCTGTCAATGAATGGGTCTTCTGCAAATCTGAGTTTTTCGTAATCTGATGAAAGATGCATCTCAATGCCTAAAAGTTCTTCGGTTCTTTTCAGTTTTTCTGAAGGAGAAATGATGGGATCGCTGAAAAGGCCTTTTCGATTCAGCTCTTCAATGAATTCCCTCATTGTGTTATCTGTATTGTTGTAAATCTTATTAATACTTTTAATATAAAATAAATATATACTTAATATAAATATAATAACAAAAATAACATAAAACAGAATTTCCGCTTCGGGAAATATTCCGCTGATTTGAGTAAACTCCAGACTGCTCATATTTATCTGAATGCCCGAAAGGAACTGCCAGTCCAATGCTTCTGAGGCCGAACTAAGTCCTGACTTCATTTCTCTCAGAAAATCCAAATTTTCAAACACAGAACGGTCACCCTTTATCAGAAAATCCAGAAAGCGAGAAGGTTCTGCATTGACTCTGTCCGGTTCGATCTCGGCAGTGGGATCAAATCTGTGCCAGTATCCATTTTCATAATACTCCAGCCAGGCATGAGCACTTGCCTGTGTGACAGACCAGTATTTTCCCAGTCGGTTGTATTCTGCCCCCTGATATCCTGCGATGAGCCGAGTAGGCACAGCCAGATATCTCAAGAGGATTGCAGAACTGGATGCATAATGTTCACAGAACCCTACTCTGCTCTCAAAGAGAAATTCTTTTAACTTATTTTTTGACTTCAGCCTTTTCGGTTTCAGACTGTATTGAAATCCTTTTTGCTTAAAAAGCTGAATCAGAAGTTTCAGCTTAATTTCAGTGCTGAGAGTTTTGTATATTCCGTTTTGCTCAAGCCAATATTCAATTTCTCTGTCATATTTCGGAACAGTCAGATACTCTTTTATATCTGCATTCAGTTCCTTTGGAGCTGAACTTTTTCGGTCAGTATCAAAACTGTATTGAATCATTTTATTTTCATTATGCCTGTATCCGGCTTCTCTGTTTCCTGAAAAGGAATAATTTCCAGATACATTATATATATTTTCCATTACAGGAAGCCAGCCGTCTGTCACCGGGCGGAGCTGAATTTTCACTCTCACATCGGCCTTTTCATCTCTGACAGGAAATACTGCAGCCTGAATATCATGAACGGATCCGAACCAGTTGAATCCGTCAGTTCTGTCAAACACAGCACTTCTGAGATATACATTGTTCCATCTGCCGTCTGCTTCCAGTTTCAGAACAGGCTCTCTGCTTATTATCAGCTCACTGATATTTCCCGGCATCAAAGTCTCGCCGAGACCTGTCCTTGCTTTTCCATTGTAAAGCAGATTGAGTCTAGTGCTGACCCTGATGCTCAGCCCCATCAGCAGAAATGACGGAATCAGTGAAATCAGTCCAATCGAAAAAATTCTTTTCAATGGAATTGGACCGGATGCGGAAATGCACAAGTAAACAGGAACAGAAACAATGGTAAGAAGAATATTTACAGTATCCCTGCTGTTTAACAGGAGAGTCCCGGCAAGAAGCGCTGCACTTAGAGAGAAATACTGCCGGTCTTTCTGAAGGTCCGAAATGTCAATATACTTAAGACTTGTCAGCATACATAAAAAAAGAGATGAGAACAGCAGTCTATCCTGCGTTCCATGAACGACAAGAATGAATGTAAAAAAACCGGAGATCAGAAAACCGGTAATTCTTCGGTTTGACTGAATCTGAAATCTGATCATTATAATTTTCATTATAATAAACAATATTGAAATGACCGGTGCCCAGACGGGTATGTTTCGGGAAATACTGATCAGAGTCAGAATCAAAAGAACCGGAGTCAGAATATTTATCATAATCTTACGATTTCCATTCCTCTTCAGATGCTTCAGAGAATAGATTCAGAACTTTGATTAAATCCAAATGATTCCGTATAAGAATATCTTCTTTTCTGACTGGAACTTTCAGAATGCAGATTCTGCCTCTCGTGATATAAAACTCCAGCAGCGCTCTTACTGTCTCCAGTTTTTCTTCAAACCTGAGAGGCCAGTCTGTTATTTTCCAGTCAATTAAAAAATAAGTATTTTCCTCTGAACTGAATGTTTTGGTAAATTTTTGATTCCTTCTGGCATATACTTTCCAGTCCACTCGGGAAAGTGAATCGCCTTCCATATAGTTTCTGTATTCATAAAATTCCTCACTTCCTTGCAGTTTCTTTTCACCGGAAAAATTTTCCAGATTTTTGAACTCTGCAGAACTGATATGAAGAACAGATCGCGGCCAGATGTGAATATCACATAAAACATCAGTATATTTCCAGCAGATAAAAAATCCTATTGCTGAGCGGATGCTCAATCGAAATCGGATCTGCTTCAGATGAGTTCTTGCTGGAGCTTTTATAGGAACCGTCAGATTTTGAAGATCTGCTGATGTTTCATTTTCTGTATTAAAAAAGAATACCTTTGGTTCCATTGAATACCCGTCAGAAAAAATTTCAATTGACTGAATTTCCTGAAAGTTTTCAAACCTGATCTGAATTTCAGATTCTGTATCTGCTGTAAAATCTGTATTTTGTAATGATAAATGAACATTTTTGCACAGTGCATTATTGTAGAGCATATCAAAGATCCAGAATGCAGTCATGAATACTGACAGAACTAGGATTGGACTGTTCGAAGAAAGAAAATAGAGTATATACATATAAAGTGAAGAACCCGCCCAGACGATACCGAACAGATTCGGAATAATATACACCTTATCCGGTTTCCAGAACTTTCGGAAGGCTTCTGACAATTTATTTATTATATTGTAATTGTGCATTGTAATCAGAAATTTGAATATTCGGATACAGTAATCTCAGACTGGAATCTCTGTCTGAGAAAGAAGAAGTCTGGATGCAGAAAGCCCTTCCTGTCGGGAAAACTTCAGTCTGTGCGCTGCGGCTGATTCCCATACATTCTGTATATCTTCTATAATGACATAGTTCCTGCCTCTCAGAAATGCCAGAGCTTTTGCCATTCGAGCGGCTGAAATTCCGGCCCTCGGTGATAGAGGAAGACATTGAACATTCGTTCTGGAATTTTCCAGAAGTCTGCTGATATATTCCGCTGCAGTTTCCGAAACCAGAACTGATTCCGTTTTGTCCTGTGCTGCCTTAAGCTCCTCAGGAGTAATGACTTTCTGCAGATTCTGAATCTTCATTCTGGGATTGAATCCTCGGAGAAGTTTCATCTCTTCCTCTTTTCCGGGAAAACCGAGTGAAAGACTGATCATAAATCTGTCCAGCTGACCTTCCGGAAGCTGATATGTGCCTGCCTGCTCAAAGGGATTCTGAGTGGCTATGAATAAGAATGGATCAGGAAGATCATAGTGAATTCCGTCAATTGTCACTGCTCCCTCTTCCATCACCTGCATAAAAGCACTCTGAGTTTTCGGTGAAGCCCTGTTCAGTTCATCTGCCAGAACAACGGAAGAGAAGATAGGTCCCTTCTTGAATTCAAATTCTTTTTTATCATGATGATATATAGATACTCCCAGAATATCCGCAGGGATAAGATCACTTGTAAACTGAATGCGTGAGATTTCAAATCCGGCAAGTTTGGCAAGCAGAAGTGCAAGAGTAGTCTTTCCTACTCCAGGAATATCCTCAATCAGAATATGGCCTCCGGCACACCAGGCCGCAGCAGCAAGTTCAATTTCGCGCCGTTTTCCAAGAAGAGTTTCCGAAGCAATTCCAATCAGCTTTAAAATAGGATGGGGCATAATTACTATTGATTCGGCGACTGTATTTTTTTGTCCAGCAAAGCTTGGGTTATTTTTTCTGAATGTCGGAAGGAATCAGGCACTGTTTTTGACATTCATATTCTTCAGAAACTTACAAGCAAAGCGAAAAAGATTCTTCAGTAAAGCACAGACTTATTTCTCAGCAGATAAAAATATTGACAAAAAGTCTCTGCCGTAATAATTCCTACAGAGGAGAATAAAATGAGAAACTCATTAATAATAACGATTATGATCCTTTTGATGTCCGGATCAGTTTTGGCAAAGGACAAGGAGAAAAAAGAAAAGAAAAATAAAGACAAAGAGACTCTCTCTGTAGAGAAAGCAGAGAAAGTATCCGAACAGTCAAATCCATCATTTGATCAACTGGGGGAAAGTATGAGAAACAGTATGGTCGATATGATTCGTATGATGTATAAAGCGGTATTTACTGAATTTTCCAAAAAAGAAAACGCTGATCTTATTGCCGCATATTATAAAAACTTATATGATTCACTCATTGAAAAAGGATTTACGAAAGAAGAAGCAATGAAAATTATCCTGAGTGCAGGAATTCCGAGCATTTCAGGAAAATAACAGAGCTGCTGAAAAACTGATTCTCAACAGCCCTGTCAAATTCACTTACATCACTTCAATGCTGCAATCGCATTTTCGTAATTTGGTTCCTGGGCGATTTCCGGAACCAGTTCAGTATACAGAATTTTTCCAGACTCATCTACAACTACGACTGAACGAGCAAGAAGTCCAGCGAGAGGCCCCGTTGTAATTCTAAGCCCATAGTCTTTACCAAAGTCTCTGTTTCTCAGTTCACTCAATGTGACTACATTCTTCAGACCCTCAGCCCCGCAGAATCTGTTTTGAGCAAACGGAAGATCAGCTGAAATACAGAGCACAGTTGTGTTCTCAAGCTTGCTTGCCTGTTCATTGAACTTTCTCACTGAGGTCGCACAGACCGCAGTATCGATGCTTGGAAAAATATTCAGAACTAGTTTTTTTCCGCTGAATGATTTGAGAGTTGCATCACTCAGATCAGCCTTTGTCAGTGTAAAATCAGGTGCGGCATCTCCTTTTTTAGGGAGATCGCCTGAGGTAGAAATTTCATTTCCTTTGAGTGTAACTTTTGCCATTTTAGAGCCTCTTCTTGTCTGATAATGTATTTAAAAATGCAGTGATGGATTTTACTTCGGAGTCATTCAGTTCTTTTCCCAGCTGATGAACAGCCATTTTCTTCACTGCTTCATCCAAAGTCTTAATGCTTCCATCATGAAAATATGGTGCAGTCAGTGCGACATTTCTGAGAGAAGGAACCTTGAAAACATACTTGTCCGGTTCGCTTTTGGTCACATTAAATCTTCCGAGATCCTTTGTTTCATAAGGTTTTACTTCTCCGAGTTTACGGAAGCTGTTCCCGCCGAACGCAGGTCCGTTATGGCATCCTGTACATCCTGTCTGAATAAAAAGAGCAAGCCCATTCACTTCTTCCGAATTCATTGCCTTCCAGTTTCCCGCCATCCATTCATCGAACCTGTCGGAAGTGATGAGAGTTCTTTCAAATGCAGCAATTGCTAAAGCAAGATTATTATAAGTAAGTTTATCTTTATCCTCTGGGAACGCTTTTTCAAAAAGTCCCTTGTATTCTTCAATTTTAGAAAGTTTTTCAAGGACTGCTTTTTCGCTCGGCATTGCCATTTCTGTCGGATTCAGAATCGGTCCTTTTGCCTGATCAGCCAGAGTCGCTGCGCGTCCATCCCAGAACTGAGCTGCATGAAAACCTGCGTTCAGAACTGTAGGTGAGTTTCTGTCTCCGTTCTTCCCGAATGCTCCAGTGGATGTAGGCTGATTGTCCACCCCTGCCCCTTTCCCTTCTAGATTATGACAGCTGTTGCAGGACTGCGTGTCGTTTGATGAAAGTCTTTTTTCAAAATATAATTTTTTTCCAAGCTCTATCAGTGCAGGTGTATCCTTCTCACTTCCCGGCATTTTATCCGGAAGTTTACCAAACACCATCTTGGCCTTTCCTTGTGTTTCCTTGTCCTTTGCAGACGGTCCTCCGCAGAATTGAACAGCGGCAAGCATCA
>JBPOJG010000264.1:0-3432 GCA_052033835.1 Spirochaetota bacterium | reverse complement strand
AATTGAATTGTAGTTCAGGCCTGCGCTCAGTCCAGACAGCGGAGATGCGGAGAGTTCCTTGAACCTGTCACTCGGAATTCCGTCGGCATCTGAGAACATTCCCGAGAAGGTGCTGAGACTCACATTGTAGCCTGCGCCAAAGCTTCCGTCGGCTCCGTTGTAGCTCAGGCTTGCCCCGTCTCTGGAAAGTTCAGCCTGTGACCACCCATTCACCTATCGGTGAATCCTAGCAGGCCTCCCTTCGGTCGCCCCTCTCTGGGAGAATGTCACTGAGCCGCTCATTCCTTCGTTTCCGCCCACTCCTATCGTGCCTCCCGAGCCGTTCGCTGCATCATAGTTCACTCCGAGCCCCACGGGTATGCCTTCCATCGGAAGTCCTGCGGGTATCTTGATCCCTGACGTCAGTCCGCCGATGACTCCGTTTGCAAATCCTGCGAGTGCGCCCTGCAGTCCGTTTTTGCAGGTTCTTTCAAAGACGCTGTCTTTGGATCTGTATTTTCTATTTTTATAAAATGCTTTACTTTATAATATATCTCTTTTCCACTTTCTTTCTTTTTTTCTTATGGAAGAAAAAAGAAAGAAAGTTGAGCAAAGAAAGAAAAAAAGAACCCGCTGCTCGACGTGCAGGCACGTTAACCACGCCTGCACGTCTTCGCAGGCTCCTTGTGGGAGATGCTTTGTTGCATTGGGATGATGTCTTCAGCTATGAAAGTCTTTAACTTACGTCCTTTAATCTTGAAATCCCATAGAATTTTTATCTTTTCTGACGGTAATATGAAACACTCCCGATTACGGAATTCAAAAGCAAAGAAATTCATTAATCATTTCTTCTGCACAGGAGGATGAAAAATTACCCACTGGCCTTTGGGAAATACACCTTTCCAACCACAAGGGATGCACCCATTTTTATAAAATTCCTCAAAAAATCTTATAAAAAATGAGTTGAGTGAAAAATATTTGCTCCAAAAATAATACTCCATATCTACAAATATATCACTGTAAAAATCCAACATAGAATCATCAAGATTATTACGAATCAATTGATCTATTTGATAAAGAATTTCCTTCTTTTTCTTATAATCTGAATTTTTGTTGCTCTCATATTGCTTTTGTATAAATTTTCCTATCTCTGCTTCTTTGAGATCATTAAAGCAAGTCTCATCATCACTATAATTAAAAATAAAGTATTTTTCCGCTTCTTTTATCGAATGAACAATATAGACGTCAGTCCTTTTATACTCAGCTTCAGGTCTTAAAAACTTCTGGTTACTGACAAAACCAATAATTTCCTGTAACAACTCATCCATATCATTTCATTCCTCTTTCTATGTAATCTGTCCATATTTTCTCCTTCATTTACTCTTTCTGCCTGGAAGGAGCTTTTCACTGAAATCAGGAAAACTGATTTCTATGACCTTATCTTCTCTTTCTATAATCATATTTTTGAACTTTTTTACAGACTGTTCAGGAAAAAAAACTAAAAAGCGATATTTTTCCAGGAAAAATGAACCGTCTACTTTTTCGTCATTCTCTCCGAAAAATTCTCCAGCATCCCAAAGCAAGTCTTCATCACACCCGTCCAAATTTAAAATTCTGTCATGTCTCATCAATAGGTCTCTGCCGTTGACAGTCATCTTTTTTTGAGCATAGATTCGTTCTAGATTTTCACTGTATAAAAAAGAATCTGCATACTCATCTCCATGAACATCATAAACATTTCTGTATGCATATCTGTACATTTCCTCCGAAACTTGAACATAACACAGTTTCACTGCATCAGGGAGGACAGTTTTTCTGCAGCCGATGGCCAGCAAGAGAATTACGAGTACGCAGACAATTTTCATTATTCTGCCAGCCATTCATAATAGGAAGCCAATCCAGCTCCGTATTTTTCCTTTAGAATATCACTAGTCGTAATTCCAGTTCTGTGTGTCGGCATTGCTTTAATTGGCTTTATACCACCTGCTTTTGATTTTTTGAACAATTGAATTCCGTCAGTGGCTGCTTCTTCCGGATATGTTGGCCTATAATCAGATACATAATCTCCGGACTGGTTTTTCAGGTAAACCCTTGTTAGATAATTTTTCATTTGTGACGAATGCACGAACGGCTGCATTTCCCCATATCTGTAATGCAGAGCGTGAATCATTTCATGAGCCAGTATGTCGGAAGTCAAGTCTTTTTGGGAACGCATTATCCCTACCCGATTTCCCTTTTCATCAATTCCATGAATTGTCCGAAGCTGATCCGGGTTTTTCATCATCTCCTCAAAACGTTTGCGCTGAAGAATAATTCTTGCACCCGATCCGGATCCAAGCCTCCCATCCATATCCTGTCGGGCATTTACATAATTCTCAGGCACAGCTTCTGCAAATCGTTGCTTATCTAAATTCCCCAGTTCTATCGTAATTTTACCGAAATTTTTGCTCTTGGAGAGATGAATATCCAGCAGCTCTTTGACCAGCTTGGCACCGACACTCATACTTTTAGAGTCAGATTCTGTATACTTTATCATACCATCCTTCTTATCGAATACCAGCTTTAATTTATCACCTGCCAGATTCTGTAAGACACTCAGTATCTTATCTTGATCCCCAGGTTCCACCTCTCTGATATAGTTGCCAAATCTATTTTCTGATTTTTCGTCAGGAAACTTTCCAGAAAATCCTTTGGGATGCGATATATAACTATAGCTCTCATTATGCACCAGCACCCCGTCCTGGCCGACGTAATAGGTGTGGTTTTCCTGTACGGCAAAGTTATAGACTGTTTCGGAACGTCGCTCCTGTCTGACGTCGGTAACGGTGACTGCAGTGCCTGATCTGGTCAGTGCTTTCTGTCCCCGTTTCAGATCCTTGGCGGGAATCCATTTTCCTTTCGGAATGTTTCTGGATGAAGGAGACATCCCGTAAAATAGAGATGCGGAAAGTGCAGGCGGACCCCGTTTCTGTGCATCATGATTTTCAATGATCCAGAAAGGATGGTTCCAGGTAGTTTCAAGCTTTTCTCCTGTGGAAAATACAACTGTAAAGATCAGGTCAGTCTTTCTCTCAAACAGTTCTGTTACCTGCTTGTAGCTTTTCTTTCCTTTCAGTTCATCATAACTTGCAACATAGTCGCCTTTCCGGATTGTTTCAATGCCGACCTTTTCTTCATAAACTGCGGACGGCACAAGGTTAGTAGCCTTCTCTCTGAAATCCGCTTTCAGCCTGACAACAAGCGTGCCCGCCACAAAACACGTTCTCGGATGGAAGTTTCCGTTTGCATCCACCATGCCTGCGGAGCTTGTGATGTTTCCGCTGCCAGCGGTGAACATATTCGTGAAGTCGTTTGCGACTCCTGTAAGGAATGAATTCGCTGATCCGAGAATCCCGTCTCCGAACGAGGTTCCCCACATTTTGTTTCCTTCAGAGTCGTTCTGCTGACCCAGAC
>JBPOJG010000112.1:0-9774 GCA_052033835.1 Spirochaetota bacterium | reverse complement strand
TCAAAAAATTCATTTTCTTCACCGGTGATATATTTGGATGTACATACTGTGGGTTCCTGTTCTTTGATTCTGAAACTGACAGATTTCCCGTCTTTTCTTTCCACTGTTCCTGAAAATTTGGCACATCCTCCAAAACCGGAAAAACTGCTTTTCTGAATATTGATAAATGCATTCATCCCGACTGGAACAGACGATACTGTTCTTCCATAGGACATTGATTCCAGATACCAGAGAGATTCAAAAGCCGTGTCCGGTTCCAGATCTTTTTTTCGATACTCGAGTACAGTGTTGTTTCCCTTGAGCAGAAGCAGACTGTCCTTCCATTCGTATTCTGAAATCTCAGAAAGTGCTGTCCAGTATTTCGTCTCCGTTTCAAGTCCCTTCCTGTCCGTGCAGGCCATTTCCGTTCTAGAAAGATCTGAAATACGGAGAGCAGATTTGCTGAGTTCTAGTTTTCCGCTCCCGCTGTTGCAGACTCCGTGAACAGAGGCTCTGTCCTCGTTCAGGGTAAGGGAAAAAATTTTGTGCTCCACAGTTTCTCCGTTCCATTTTTCCAGTTTCCATAAAATCGGTATACGACCGTTCTTTCCTGATTTGGAATGATGAGTCAGTCCGGTAATTTCTCTGCTGCAGTGAAAAAAAGCAAGCAGACTTATAATAAGTATATATTTAAAAAAAATCATTATTTTCTCCTGACTGTATTATCCTGATTTCCAATCTTACTCGTTTCAGCTTTTCAGATCTATCTGAAGTCCTGACACTATTGCGACTTTGTCAAGTCGCATTATTTTCCGTAATCATCCTTTGTGAACTCAAGTGAAAAAACAGGGAGACCATTTTTATCCTTGTACGAATAAACAAGTCTCACCCCATTTTCACGGAAAACCTGCATAGATTTGTTTGTCCTGATCTGATTCAGTATCTTCGGCCTGAGATCAGATTTGATTCTTTCAGTTTCGATTTCCCCCTGACTGTACTTTACCATAGTATAATTGTACTGAAGAAAATTTTCGCCGGACGAAAGACTGTCAATTCTTGTATCATCGTCAATCATGACCGGAAGACTTTTATTTGTTTCTTCTGCAGTATTTCGGAGAGCCTCATTCAATTGCCCTCCCCTGTCAAAATACCGAGAACAGACAAATCTGCTCCCTGCCCCGACAATAATGATAAAAATAACAGAAATAATCTGCTTCATTCGGAAATTTTTCATGACTTCCTTCCCCTCTCGTTTTCAGTTTTCATACCGACTTCATCAGGTTCAGTGTGCCGGACAGAAAGTCAAGGAGCTTTCCGTCCGACCCGGTTCTACTCCTGTTCTCTGCTCAGAAGTTCACTGCTCCACACAGACAACGTTGGCAAAGCTGCTGCTTACCTGTGTAGAACCGCTGTAAGCGGCTGAAGAAGTCATATTGGTCTGCCCGTACGCTCCAGAGAATGCCCCCATATTATTTGTCCAGTTGGAACAGGTGTTTGCAGAATTCGTAAAATTGGCATTCAACCCAGTCCATACATTGGATGAACCGGTACTGAAAGGATTCTGCATTGTGAAAAATATGCCTGAGCTGTCTGTTTCCAGAATCTGAGTTACTCTGTCTGTTCTGTAATATTTTGTATTCGGCCGAAACACCCAGTCCAGGTTTTCAGAAACTCCGCCAGAGCAGTTGGCAGTTGAACAGGCCCGCCTTGTGCTGCTGACGATCATTGCCTTGAATGTACCCGTGGAAGGCTTGTTTCCATCAGACGAACATACAGAATCAGTAAAACTTCCCTGTGTTGAGGAATTTGTCACGAAGATTGAATATCTTTTCTCTACGGTGATCAAAAGCAATGCTTTTTTAGTCTTTGTGATGTTCTTTGCAGTCACAGTATAAATTTCAAGACTCGATGCAGATGTCGGAGTACCGGAAATTTTACAGTTTGCTGAATCCAAAGTGATTCCTGCCGGAAGTGATGGAGAAACAGAACAGGATTTTACATTGCTTATGGATGCAGGATCTTCAAAAGCAAGCCCTATATAATAGACACCTGAGAAATTATTGTATGTCATTACCGGTTCAAGTTCTGAGTCGGAAGATGAACTAGGAACTGATAAAATTTGGATAAGAGCACTCAGTGTTCCACTGGGAGTGGAGGGATCAAAGGCTGATCTCCTTGTACGAAAACAGCCTGCAGTCAGAACAATTATAATAAAGTATATCAAAAGTTTCATCAGAACCTCCATCCGTAACTCATCTCGTAATTTGTTCCTGTGCTGAAAGCAGTTCTTTCAGGAGATATTCTCAGATCCAGTCCGTACAGAAAGGATTTTTCATTCAGATTCTCTGCAGTGTTTCCTCCTGGATTCAGAAAAAATGCATTCAATGCCTGTGCGATATAAAATATCCCAAGTGCAATGACTGCATTGTTCGCGTTTTCCTTCGCAGCATAGTATGGAGCAAATGCTTTTTGGCTCAGCATGACATTCATCAACAGTCCATTTGTCGAGGATAATGATCCAGACTGCACTGTAGACGATACTGCTATTGCTGCAGTCGCACTGTTCATCTGATATTTTTTTCCCGATGCAAAAAATGCGTCTGCAGACAATGCCAAATTTGCTGTCAGCAGAACAAATCCTCCCAGAGCAATCGACCCGTAGACAGGTCTGTCTTTTTTGAACTGTCCCAGACTAGGAACAATTGCTGAATAACCCAGATATTTCCAATCTGATCCGTAAGGTTCCGACTGTGCCGAAAGACTTCCCCCAAACAGAATGAAACTGAAACTGACTGCAGTCAGCCAGTACGAAATTTTTGCACGCATTTTTATCCCCCGAATAATAATACATTTATATCTTATATTTTTTTCAATCATTTCATTTATATCCGTAAATTCTCAATTTTAATGCAGATCTCAAAATAGACTTTAAATACTTTACACAATAAAGTGCATCCGGAATCATCAGACAATGAACCCTTCCGAAAACAATATGATCAAAAAAGAAATCAAAGAAAAGATATCTCTATGCGATGAGAACGGTGATCTGAATTTTGAATCTGCGGGATGGTCGCGTTTTCCTTATCATATTGGAAACCTCAAAGGAAGGTTCGGACGAAAAAAAAGATGGGACTACTGGGCAGTCACAACTCAGGATCTTCTCTTTTCAGTTACGGCCGCCAATCTGGATTATGCCTCTACAGGTTTCTCTTATCTGTATGACAGAAAGACAGGCAGGTTTGCAGAAAAGACAGTAATGAATTTTCTTCCCAGAAGATTTGAAATGCCTCTGACTCCAGTCGGCAGAATCAGTCTGCATCATTCGGATATGCAGATAACAGTCGATGCAGAAGAAAATCAGGTCTTACTGAAAGCATCTTCCGAAAACTTCGGAGGAAAAAAGCTCGATGCTGAAATTCAAGTGAAACGTCCTGCCGGACTCGAATCACTCAATGTTGTTGTGCCCTGGGACAAAAGAACATTTCAGTACACTTCCAAGCAGCACTGTATGCCTGCAGAAGGAACCGTCAGATGGGGGGACGAGGTATTTGATTTTATCTCCGACAAAGCATATGCTGTTCTTGATTTCGGTCGAGGGATCTGGCCTTACAGATCATCCTGGAACTGGGCTGCATTTACGGGCAGATCAGGAGCAGATATCATCGGTCTGAATATGGGTTCCAAATGGACTGACGGAACAGGGATGAATGAAAACGGAATCATACTGAACGGAAGACTGTACAAGATTTTCGAAGAAATTATATTTGACTATGATCCCTCGGACTTTATGAAACCCTGGAACCTCCGCACAGAAGACAGAGATGGAGTCCATCTTCAGTTTCGTCCTCTGTATGACAGGAAAGCCGAAACGAATGCACTCCTCATTCAGTCAAGCGTACATCAGCTTTTCGGTGAATACTTCGGAACAGTCAATGCAGACGGCAGAACTCTCAGAATAGAAGGACTCTTCGGCTGGGCGGAAGAACATTTTGCCAGATGGTGATTATCATTATAATAATTCCGTTTTCATGATAAAGAAATGTATGTACCATTTGACTTTCTGAATCATTCCTTTTCCCTGCAGAAAATCTCTATCCTGCATTTTCTTTCGCATTCAGTGAGCGTGTCAGGATTCCAGAAACTTCCTTTCGTGCCGTCCCGAAATGTATTCCTGACCACTGTCCTTCCCCTGCTGTCAGTATTTCTGACCCATCTGCTTTCAGCACATTCAGAATAACAGTATTTCAGTGCAGGACAGGCAGGTTCTCTGTATACAGTCTTGTCCGCCTGCTTCTCTGCCTCCCTCTGAACATAATATTCATTCCAGTATCTGGGACTGCTCTTTTCACAGGCCTGCATCAGAAGACAGAAAATTACCGTGATGAACAATCCTTTATATTTTACCAGCTCCATGAAATGCTGCCTCCTATATTTGCCTCCACTCCTGCGTTCATTACTCTGTTCATCCTGAATTCAGGCTGAAAAATCAGATGTTTTTCTGCAGTCTCATCCGCTTTTTTGCCGCTGAAAAAAACCGCATCTGCAATATTCAGCATCCAAATCAGAGCAATCCCTGACAGAA
The DNA here is from genome assembly GCA_052033835.1 of Spirochaetota bacterium. Classification (GTDB taxonomy): domain Bacteria; phylum Spirochaetota; class Leptospiria; order Leptospirales; family Leptospiraceae; genus DAORDI01. Next base: position 5,213 of record JBPOJG010000112.1, on the reverse strand, counting down.
TCATTGACTCTTCCTCCTTTCTGGAATCAAGTTCAACCCTGGATGAATTGTACTGATTGAAGGTTATCCTCAGAAGACTCAAGGAAGAAGCGGACAGGCTGTAAATAAGCAGATTTTCATTATTTTTCACCTTTTCTTCAGCATTATTCTTTACCGGATTTACTGAGAGCAGCCCTGCTCCGAAAAGACCGGCGAGACCGAGGAAAAATCCGCCCTTTACTGTATTGCCTGCATATATCTGACCCCAGCCGGGAATGAGTGCAGATCTCCAGAACCTGGAAAAACCGGTTGTAGGTCTTGCATAAGGATCAGTTTTCTGTCCCTGATATTTTCCTTCATTCCAGTTCCTCGCAGAATAGTAAGAAAACATAGAATCCATCAGAAGTACAGCACAAAGTCCCCCAGTGCCCGTAGAGAGCTGAGAATTCCGCACTGCCTTTGCATTAGAATCTTCGTTCTGAGAGGGAGACGATTTCGAGGAGATGAATCCGACCAGGCCAAGCTCAATGAAAGTAAATGCCGCTCCTCCATAATAATTTTCAGTCCTGTATAGGCCGGAATAGCCCGGGATAAGTCCAAGCGCCCCGTTTCCCAAAGGGCTGATTTTTTCCTCTTCCGGCCTTTCCACCCATTCATTCCCTTCCTTGGCCACTTCAGAAAGTCTGTCTTCTTCAGAAAGTCTCTCCCTTGCAGGTTCCTCTTTCTTCCAGACTGAAGGGGCAAAACTGATTTTTCTCAGATCCTTTTTCAGAACTGTTTCATCTGTTCCGTCTTTATGGGAAACAGAAACATATTCTCTTTGGACCGATGTTCTCACATTTTTGTATTCCTTTCCTGATTTGAAAATCACTGTATCGGCTGAAACCGAAATCAGAATAAAACAATATCCGATTATAAGTCCAATTAATATATTTTTCATACTATCTCCTGTGCTTCTGTGATGCAGTCCATCAGCTCGTTAACGATGTAAGAGATAATTGCAGAAAATCTTTTCATTTTATTTCCTTTTCTTCAGATGATTTGATTTCGCAGAAAACCTTATCTCTGCATTCTTTTTCACAGTTTCGCACATGAACGGTATATGGACTGTCCACAACAGAAACGCCTCGCCTGTCGGCAGAATTTCCACCGGTATGCGTTTTATAGCATTTGCTTTGGCAGGTTTCTAAAGGAACGCAGCTCCGTCTTCCTGTCGGGTTATTATAATTCCTCTTTTCTTCATTTTTCTGTCTGCAGCAGTCATTCCAATAGTCATCCCCGACTCCTGTAATGCAATTAAATAGAAATAAATTAATAAGTAATTTTATCTTGATCATAATCACCTGCCTAGGAAGGCGCTGCATAATATACTTTATGGAACGATCATTCAGAGATCTTTCCATTTCGACAACCTTCTTTTCGCGGATCTTTCTGAAATCTGTCTTATCAGGACATTCGTATTTCCATTCAAGCTTCTTTCTCAGGAATGGAAGCAGATTATTTCGGAAGCGGACCGATTTCAGAGGGATTCTGAAAAAATGCACAGAATCGGAATGCAGCCTGAACAGGCATCAGGAAAGATTCTGCATTTCCGTCTCATTAAAAAAATGTTGCAATTTATTTACCTGACTGCAATAAAGTATCATTATCCTAAAAAGCTCAAAGGGGTTTACTTTTGAAATATTCTTTTTTTTTATGCTGCATTCTTTTATTTTCCCTTTCAGCTGAGGATAATCCCGTGCCGAAGCCTGAAACGGAAAAACAGACCGGCAAACCCAGGAAAAAAGGTCTGCTGATCAAGGATGATGACCCCGCAGAAATGAAACGATGGGCAGTAGTAATAGGGGTTAATGACTATAATGATGCCGGAATTACAGATCTGAGCAAGGCAGAGAACGATGCTAAAATTATCGGACAGATTCTTTCAGAACAGGGAGAGTTTGAAAAAGTATTCGTAATGACAGGTGATCTGGACGCGAAGGATCCCCTGTATCCTACAAGGATCAACATAGAAGAGAAACTGGACAATATTCTGGGCTTTGCCGGAAAAGACGATCTGATCCTGTTCTTTTTTTCCGGTCACGGAATTTCGGATCCCGAAGGAAATGCATATGTACTGCCGGTGGATACTGTAATGGAAAAAGCACTGTATACATCAGTACCGGTAAATATTCTCATCGAAAAAATTCATCGTAAGGGCATTTCCAAATCTCTGCTGATTCTGGATGCCTGCAGAGATGTTATGCAGTCCTCCAAGGGGTCATCTAAAGAAGGACTTCAGGCCGATAAATTTACGAATGCAGAAGTCGGTGCGACTTTTTTTTCCACAAAGTCCGGTTATTACAGCTTCGAGGATCCGAAATCAGAATTCGGCGTATTTACAAAATATATGGCTTACGGACTCGAAGGCAAGGCTGACGTCAACGGTGACGGGATCGTGTCTTTCAAGGAACTCGAAGAGTATGTGCAGAACGGAGTCATGGACTGGTCGCTCGCAAACAACAAACAGCAGAAACCCTTCGTAAAATATTTTCGGGAAAACTATGGGGACATCCCGATCACAGTCAAGGGCGTCAGGGAAAAAAGTCTGGTGGAGGAAAACGACTATAAAAGACAGGACAGTAAATTTCCGATTGTATGGCGTTCGGCCCTTGTTCCAGGCTGGGGTCAGTACTATGCAGGCTCTAAACTGCGCGGCGGAATCCTGTTCGGAACAAACCTTCTTTTTTTCGGTTATTATTCTTCTTCGTACAGCAGACTGAACTCGGCACAGTCTGCATACAGCAGAACCTTTGCAGTTCCGGGTGATGCATTTATTCCGTCCTATCTCAATCTGCAGTCGAAACAGAATTCGCTTGAGGCCGCCGAAAGTACAGCCCGCAGTGCATATCTTCTTCTTCTCGGAGTATGGTGCTGGAATTTAGCGGATGCAGGACTGTTTACAAAAATGGAAAGACCGAAAGAAAAACTGAGCTTTGATTTTAGAAAAGAATATCAGCCGGGACAGCAGCTTTGGGAAACCTATGCCAGACTTCAGATCAATTTTGAATTCTGAGAAAAGAAAAATAAAAAAAGGAAAAATATAATGAAAATAATTTCAATCAGCTTTCTGTCTCTGCTGCTTTACTGTGCTCCAAGTGCCAGGTACAATAATCCGACTGCGGGAATCGGCGGATTTCTTCTGCAGGCAGTTAAGAATCTGAACGAGAAGATCAGTTCCATCTCACAGAAAACGGTCTTTACCGGACTGCCGTCCTCCATCACAGAAGGACAGAAGGTGAAGTTTCAGGTCAGAATGGCAAACCCTCTCGATCATTCATTGAGAATCACTTTAAGTTCCGATAATCCCGCCGTTTCCATCGACGGTGAGTCCAGCGTGGAAATAAATTTCACACCGGAAAACTCCTCAGTAAATCAGACATTTCTGCTGACAGCTGTCTCCGATGCAAACTCAGTATCCGAGGTTGTGAATATAAAAATCTCGGCGACCGGATTTGAGGACCAGACTGTCACTGTATCAGTCATTGATACAACTCCTCCGCCTCCGGTAATATCTGTTTCCAATATACCGACTTCCATTACGGAAGGAAATACTGTCACGAATGTCGCGGTCAGACTTGCAGGCACGGTAACGAGCAGTTATATTCTCGTAGTCAGCAGCAGCAATCTCTCTTCTGTCACCGCAAATCCTACTGCACTTGTTTTTTCTCCTGGAAATTATTCCATTGATCAGCCGATTGCATTGACTGCACTGCAGGATGCAAATCTCACAGATGAAACAGTCACATTTACGATTTCCTCACCCGGACTGGATCATAACGTTACCCATAAGTCAGAAGTTTCCAAACGATAGAAATAGAATGGAGCTGGTATAATCCTCTGGCAAGCGTGAGAGGACCAGGATGGCCGTCACTTTTACGGCCAAGATGACCGCCAAGTCTTCCAATCTGCCGCATGACAGCAGCCAGTGAAGGTACTTCATCCGGCACATCCTTAGTCATATGAACTCTGGCATAAAGTGCTTTCCATTCATATTCTTCAAACAATGTTGATGCCGGAAGATCGGGAATTTCTCTGCCCAGTGTGGTCAGAAACAGAATTCTCCAGGCAATGATGGAATCAACTGCAAGAATTCTCTGCATTCTTTCAAAACTGTGAAACTGATATTCCTCTATTTTACAGCCGGACTTCAGTGTTTTAAAAAATGTTTCAATCACCCAGCGGTGTCTGTACCATTCTATTTTTTCAAATGCATCTTCATAATTAAGAACAGGAACTGTAGTGAGTATGAACCAGTGAATCCGGCCGGAACCTTTCGGCGATTCCGTCTCCTCGGAAGTAACAGCATATAATTTAATTTTATCATATTGCGTTCTGTTCAGAAGATCTTTCGGAGGACTGACTGTGACTTCCTTGAACTTCACCCGCAGTGTCGCCTCCCGTGCAGGAGAGTTTTTCTTTCTCGGAACAGTAATGTCATACTCTGCAAATTCTGCATGATTTCTCAGTTCATCAAACAGATGATCCTGCTCCCCGCCGGAAATATTCCGGTCATAACTTGCACGGACAAGCAGATCAGGCTTGATTTCACTGCTTATTTTTGCGTGTTCATAAAATAATTCAAATATGTCTCCTTCTCTGTCGCATACGCTTACAAGATGAAAATCATTTTCATTCTTCTTTTCCGTCTCGCACAGTGACTGATAAGACTTCAGCCATTTGAAACTTTCCTTATCCTGTATGGGAATTTTTTTGGCTTTTATGGACTTTTCATTTTTGGTTTTTCTGTTTATGGATTCTCTTATCCAGACTTGTGAATGCAGAATCCCGAGCGGAGTCCCTTCAGTCGTGACTGCCAGTGTCGGATGATAATAATAACCCTGTGCATATTCACTGTCATTGATGTACCCGAATCCCTCAGCTTCCTTCAGATTCGAATACGAAATATCGGTCGTATCCTGCACCGCCAATATTATGTTCTTCCCCTTCATGCGTTTCACGGCTGCGTTCCTGTGCGAATTCAGAATCAATTCCGGTTCTGCTTTCTCATTTGCAAAAAAACGATATGCACCTTTAGTTTTCGCCCATGTTCCCATAGATGCAGGAATTGAACCGTTCGGATTGTTCATCCTTGATTCCATAATCTGGCCGAGACGCCTGCTTAACCGTCTGTCACCCAGATACAGTCCCAGAAACTCTTCTTCATACCAGCTTACATCACCAGCCTCATAAGC
>JBPOJG010000160.1:0-3382 GCA_052033835.1 Spirochaetota bacterium | reverse complement strand
AGTGTGTCAGTGAGTATAAAAGTTGCAGGAAAAGGAATGACACCGATTGTCATAGTAAACCCTAGAAACATGATTAGCTTGCTTCCAGTCATTTCTGCCATCAGAAGAAATGTAACGAAAAGAAGATTAAGAAGAATGAATACTTTGGTTTTTCTGTCCAGTCTCATAGATGCTCCGGCTTTACTGTATATGTAATTACAGTGCGTTTCGGCATTTTCGGGTCAACTTTTAATTTCTGCCGAAAACCGATTCTAAAAGGAATGTAAAGTGCAGGTCTTTCCTTCTCACCGAGTGAAATAAAGGCCAGAAGTTCCAACAGTGCCTCCTTCTCCTTTTTCAAATCCACAGGGATGGAAAATTTTCCTGCAGGAGAAACCTTCTTTTCAGAAGAATGGACAGTCTCCCCCGAAATATGAAGTACAAATACTGAAGGAGCAATGCTGTTCCAGACAAATCTGTCCGGCAGTTTTATTTCAAATTCAATCGAAGTCAGATCAGGAGAAACGGAAAGTTCCTTCCATTCAGCAAATTCACCCTTGAAGGAACTGATCTCCTCTTTTTTCAGGTTTTCTCCCCTTTTTTCCTGTATGATAAGAGTGCTTACTTTTCCTGTCTTCAGATCTGCCTTTCTTACGGAATGATTGTTCTGATCTGCAATGTAGAGGACAGAATCATCACCTGCAATTCCAGCCGGTTCAGAAAAAGAAGCTTCCTTCAGGCTTCCGTCTTTCATTCCCGGTCGGCCTGTACCTGTCAGAGACAGGACCGTATTCTTCTTCATATCCAGAGTTTTTATCTTATGATTGAAACTGTCCGAAAGATAAAGTCGATCCTTTCCTGACGTCAGTCCTGTCGGGAACTGAAATTTTGCAGACTTGAAATTTCCGTCGGCATCACCCGGCTCATGCAGTCCGAGTCCGGCGAGAACTCCTGATTTCCCCTTTCCGGATGAATCTGCAAACCGGATCATGTTTGATTCGCTTTCTGAAATAAAGATCTTCTTATCCAGGTAAGCAAGTCCTGCAGGTGAATAGGTCCCGAGAGTGTCTGTCTTTCCCGGTTTTTCAGAAACCCCGGATGCAAATCTTTCAATCCAGTGTTCCTTTAAATTCATGGAATAGACAATGTCCGCCTCAGTCACAGAGATAAAAAGTCTGGAATCGGCACTCAGAAGATCCGAAGGAGAACCGATGGCCGCATTTGTGCCTGATCCTCTCAGTGCAGGCTCTTCTGTTTTTTTACCTCCACCGAGAACTGTAGAAACTTCTTTCTTTTTCAGATCCGCCTTCCTGACGGATCTGTTTTTTCTGTCTGCAATATAGAGTATCTCGTCTTTCAGAAAAAGACCTGCAGGGTGACTGAATTCCGCCTCTGAAAATTTTCCGTTTCTGTTTCCCTTTCTTCCTGTTCCGATGACAGAATGAATTTCATTTTTTTCCAGATCAAATATAATGACTCTATGATGATTTGTATCTGAAATATAAAGAGTTTTATGATCACGGCTCAGATGAACTCCCGAAGGAAAGAGAAGTTCTGACTCGGCCTTTGAAGGGATTCCTGCAGGAAGAGAAACTGCATTTCTTTTCAGTTCGCCTTTTTTTTCGGATTCTCTGACAATATCTTCAAATATAGTCTCGAACTGCTCTCTGAAATTTCTTCCCGTATTTCTTCCGATCAGTCTTCCATCCGCTCCGATCAGTATGAATGCAGGCCAGGAATTGAGTCCGTATGCCCTCCATAGAATCAGATTGGGATCATTGACGACAGGAAAACGGATTCCCTCTCTTCTGACTGCAGTTCGGACATTTGCAGTATCCTTCTCATTCGGAAATTTTCCGGAATGAACTCCAATGACAGTGACAACATCCTTCCATTTTTCTGAAAACTCTGCAAGCTCTTCCGGAATATCCCTGCATTTTGTACAGCTGTATGTCCAGAAATAGAGTACAGAAATTCTTCCTTTCAGATCCTTCATCCTGACAGGTTTGTCTGAATTGATCCAGTCCAGACCTGCCGGGAATTCCATATATCCGATTTCATTCTCTTTTTCTTTTTCAGATTCAGTGATCCTGTCTCTGTCTCTGCAGCTGAAAAAAACTGCCGTCAGAAAAAACAGAAATACAGCTGTCCGCCTGATAAAAAGAAAACTTTGAAAATATGATCTGAATCGCATTCTTACGATTACATATTAAAAAAACTTATCTGTCAAGAATTAGTTTTTTTATGAAAGGCATTAAAAATGGGCTTTTACACAGTCTCAAATACCTGCTTTTTCCTAACTTTTATTTTGCCGGTAAGAGGCGAATTTCCGACCCTCATCTCTCTGCGATGATGAAATCCCGTCCTGTGCCTGGCTTTCCGGGGTCTGTTTATTCTTGGTGAATTCGGGGACACGTTCAGAAATGTAAAGATCGAGTCCTTTCACGGATATTTTAGGTCTGTTCAGTTTTCTCTGCAGCATCACTTCTTTCAGTGCCTTCGTGAATGCTCCGTTCTGCCGGTCCTGCTGTATCAAAACGTATGCTGATATCTGAATTCACTGACTGTTTTATTCCAAAATCTGCTTCGACTGAGAAAAAATACGGTTCCGGTTGAAGAATACCGTCTCATTTTTTTCGCACACAGCCAGATCTGCCAGGTAAATATTTACACCGAATGGATGCGACTGAAAGTGTCCAATCCTTCTGTCTCGAGCGGTTCTGATACTGCCGCATTCAATGAGACACTCTTCGAGTCTTTGACAATAAACTTTTCCAGTCGGATTGTGGTAAGCTCTTTCATATCTCGCTGCTGTCATACGATCCTCTTCCAGAGTTCACACAGAACATCAAAAACAAAGGCAGAAATAAAAGAATTAAATTAATAAGTAATTTTATATTGTTCATAATCACCTGCTTCTCTGAAGGTCAGCAGTTTTCGAATCCGGCAAGTCTTTCTTTTTTATTCTGATTCTCTCCTTCTCTTTCAAAGGAAAAAGTCCGTCAAATAAGCTGCATTTCCTGGTAAATCCATCATTGTTTACAAGTATACTTTCTGCATCGGAACAGTTCAAAAAACAGCTCTCATTCTTATGGTTTGATTCAAATGAGGGTTTTATATGTTTTATATAAGACACTTTATGGTATATAGAGCATCGGCGGAGAACAAAAAAAACAGCAGCAGGATCTGTCTATTTATAGCAGGGATTAAATTCGACATAATAACATTTCCCGTCTGAATAAATTTCTACATCATCAAAGGAATCAATATTTGGATATTTATTCATTATTTTAAGCAGGATAAAGGAAAATAATGATCCCCGACCGTCAAATTCCTGACAGACAGTTTCCGTCATTTTATTTTTCGACATTAGAGTTGTTGAAAAATTAGTTTCAACAACTCT
>JBPOJG010000337.1:0-10551 GCA_052033835.1 Spirochaetota bacterium | reverse complement strand
TTTTCCTTTCCGAGAGATCTGATCACGTTTCGGATATGTGCGATCTGATTTGGATCGAGTCCTGAAGTAGGTTCGTCCAGTATGATCACCTCAGGGTCATGAATGAGTGTTCCTGCAAGTGCCACTCTCTGACGGAATCCTTTGGAAAGAAAACCTACAGGCATACTGATATGAGTCGTGAGTTCACAGATCTCTGTCATTTTCGCTATCTGTTCCTGCTTTTTATCTGCAGGGACATTTCTTGCATCCGACATATATTCCAGATATTCTGATACAAGCATATCAGGATACAAGGGTGCAGATTCCGGCAGATATCCCAGTTTGGATTTGAAGTTTAAGAGTTCTTCTCCCTTTAAGGGTCTGTCCTTGTAGGATATGAATCCTGTAGTGGGTTCAAGATATCCTGTGAGAAGTCTCATTGTAGTGGTCTTGCCTGCACCGTTCGGCCCAAGCAGTCCGGTGATTACTCCAGGCTTTACGGTGAAAGAAATATTGTTCACCGCAGTTTTGTCCGCAAATTTGCGGCTCAGACTTTCGACTTTCAGCATTCTCAATCTCCAGTTCGAAGAGGAATTTCTATTTGGATGTCCGAAACGGTATTTTCAGGTTTGGTCTGCCTGAAGAGACAGTCGGACAGTCCCTCATCCACGATTTTGAGGGAAACCGTCAGGTCAAGTTATTTTAGCTTGAATTGAATAAGGAAACTGTCAGGTTTGCATTTATGAAATATGTCCAGCTTAATGATTATTCTCTCGGAAAAAACTCACTGAAACTTGCAGAGAAAGATCCTGCTCCCCTCAAGGAAGGAGAGGTCAGGATTACTGTTCACGCATCCACTGTCAATCCGTCTGACCTGATGTTTCTGAAAGGAATGTACGGCATCAAAAAAAAACTGCCTGTCGCGGCAGGATTTGAAGGAAGCGGAACTGTCTCTGAATCAAAAGCCTCTCTTTCTGTCGGGACGAGAGTTGCATTTGTGAGTGCGAACAATGACGGGGCCTGGACTGAATCTGCAGTTGTTCCCGAATCGAACTGCCTCCCTCTCATTGATTCCATGGACTTTGACGATGCATCCATGCTTTTTGTAAATCCTCTGACATCTTATTCAATGGTGGAAAGAGGGATCGGTTTCGGAGCAAAGGCATTTGTGCAGACAGCTGCTGCGAGTGCACTCGGAAAAATGATTCAGCGTCTCTGCAGGAAAAAAAGCATTCCTCTCATTAATATTGTCAGAAGAAAGGAGCAGGAAGATGAACTTCGGTCTTTGGGTGAAGAATATGTTCTGAATTCCAGCGACCCGAAATTCGACAGAGAATTTTTCAAACTTTCAAAGAAACTGGAGGCAGTTTATCTTTTTGAAGCAGTCGGCGGGAAACTTGCGACTTCTGTTTTTGAGCTTATGCCTTACGGTTCGAGACTTCTGTCCTACGGAGCACTTTCTGAGGAACCGATTTCAGTCAATCCCGGGATCTGCATTTTTCAGAACAAGTCTGTGGAAGGATACTGGCTTTCTTCATGGATGTACAATACAAAAAGAGAAGATATACTGAAATTTTCTGAAGAAATACAGAAGATGTATTCTGAAATATACAAGAGCAGGATTGCGAAGAAATTTCCCATTTCAGAATTTCAGGAAGGACTGGAATTCTACGAAAAAAATATGAGTGCCGGAAAAGTCCTCTTTGTTCCTTGATCACTCACGTTACGCAAATGAGATATGATATCTGGAATCTGTAATTTCATAAGTGTATTAGCAGTTTTCTAGCTTGCGATGAATTAGCAAAAATGGGAGTTTGAGGGCGATCAGCCCTCAAGCCGCCGGCAGGCCAATGCCTATTTAACTCACCTACGCACGAAGTGTGTAGGTGAGTTAATCAATTTCAAATATGGAAAGTGATTTGTAGTTCTGTCTGCCTGCAGTCTCAATGACTGCAATCACTTCCGTTCTGATATCCTTTTTTATATTAAATATAATGTGATTTGTCATTTCTCTGCAGATGAAAAGTCCTCTTCCGTGAGAATCTGTCAGTCCTTCCGGAAATCCCTTGGACGGATCCACATGGATATGTCTGTCGAGTCTTTTGATGATTTCTTCTTTTCTGAGTGAACCGAAAAAATCTCTAGTGACGATAATGAATCTGCCCTTGTGCATTCCATAACCGAGTTCAAAAAAATCACTTTCGTTCAGACGTACATTTTCCACTGCAATCAGTATGTCTTTTGAGGGAAGTTCATACTGGTATTTTGGGTTTCCCTTGCTGTCCTTCGGGGCACGGATCATTGCATTGGAAGTCAGCTCTTCTAAAATCTGATGAATTGAACCCGATGCGCCGAACTCCCCCATAAATTTTCCGACTTTTTCGCAGAGTCTGTTTCTGTCCTCGTCGGATCTGACTGTTCTGTAAATCAGACAGTTTTCCTTAACAGGACGGAAGGGAGAGTCTTTTTCCGAGTCGATGATCGTGAGGCCGGGGAAATATTTTTCAGGTCCGAAGATGTCCTTGTAAAGAAGCTTATCCACCATTACGGTGATATAGTTCAGATCAAGAGAGGAATACTTGGGAATAATGTTCCAGATTCCCTTGTCTTTTGCAAAATGAATGTAGTCGTTAATATCATAAGCTGTAATTAATGCATATTGCGTATCGAGAGCTCTGGACTTTGCATATTCGATCAGATCCAGACCGCTTTTTCCGGGCATTCTGATGTCGGTAATGATGAGATCAAAATGCTCCTTTTCCAGAAATTCAACTGCATGATCGAAATTTTCTGCGGAAGAACAGAGGTATTTTTTTGAAAGCAGGTCAGCAATTGCAGTCCGGATGGAATTATTGTCATCTACAACCAGTATTTTCTTTCTTGTATTCACGGATTCATCTCCATTGGAAGTCTGATCTTGAACTTGGTTTTTTTGTCGTAAGACATTACGCTGATGGAACCTTTATGCTCCTTTATGATCGAATGACAGACGGAAAGCCCGAGTCCGGTGCCGCTGTTGTCCTTCTTGCTTGTGAAGAAAGGATCAAATACCTTGTTGATGATTTCATCCGGTATTCCGCCTCCGCTGTCTTCAATGCTGATCTGGCAGTAGTTTCCTTTCGCTTTCATTTCGATGGAGATGACTCCTTCCTTGAAGTCGATTGCCTTGAGGGAATTCTTGAAAAGATTGATGAAGACTCTCTCCATTTTCATCGGATCAAAATAAAATACATAATCTTTTTCTTTAATGAATTCCCATCTTACTTTTCTGCAGAGAGAAGGATTCAGTCTTTCAACTGTTTCCTTTGCCTTGAGAATCGTATCGAAGATGTCGGAGGAGATCATCTTCCTTTTTTCCGGTCTTGCAAAACTCAGAATTTCGGATACAATCTGAGATGCTTTCTGAAGATCAGACTGCATCAGTTCATATTTGGACTGCAGTTCGAGGCGCTCCTGAATGTCCAGATTTTCCAGGTCTTCTATTCTGTTCTGAAGACTCTGAAGTGTGAGACTGATTCCAGTCAGAGGATTGTTCAGTTCATGAGCTACACCGGATACCATCACTCCGAGGGAAGCCAGATTTCTCATCCTCAGATTTTCTTCTTCCTTCTCCCTGTACTTTGTGATGTCCTGGATCTGTTCTATAAAAAGCTCTTCATTCGAGTGGATTGGAAAGAACTGAAGATTCAGATTCTGGTTTCCGAACTTCTGTGAATACAGAATCTGAGTGTTCAGTCCTTTTTCCGGAATCTGATTTAAGTTCTCGAGTTTTTCAAAGCTGGTTTCATATTTCTGAAGGGGACAGTAAGGACAGATATAATTCCTTTTATAAACCGCTGAATAACACTTCTGCCCGATCAATTCCTCCTTTGAATTTTTCAAAAATTTCAAAGCAGACTGATTGGCATACCGCACTCTGAATCCTGAATCGATCAGATAGACTGGATTCTCCAGAGAATTTAGGATGTTCTGAAATATTTGGTCCAGATTATTCTCCTGTCAGTCTAAATTTTTTTTTTCGCTTGCAAAAGCAAGGGTTTTCCGAGAATATCAAGACCATGAGTCATCCTGTGTGCCAGCTCTGCGGTCTGGAAATCACATCCTCTGAGGAGTCGCTTGGTTACAGCGATTTTATTGAAAACAAAGACGATGAGTTTTATTCTTTTTCTCCTTCCAGTTTCCACAAAGTCTGTTTTAATTCCTGGGACAGAAAGAAAAAGTTTCTGGACAGATTTGATCAGTACATCAAGGAAACAAAAGAGCTTCCTGCCCTTTCGGTTCAGGAATCGGATGAAGAAATCCAGAAGGAACTGGAAAAAAAGCAGAAGTCTGAATGATACCGGCATCTAAACTGATTCATGCAGATGATTTTTCAAAATATATCGGAAACCCGGGTACAATTCTCATCGATGTCAGAAGTCCTTCTGAATTTGCAGAAGACCGCCTTCCGGGTGCATTCAATCTTCCTGTATTGGACGATGCAGAAAGGGCAGAAGTAGGAACCATATACAAGAAAAATCCTTTTCAGGCAAAACAGAAAGGTGCAAGAATCATTTCAAAGAATATTTCCACTCTTCTCGAAAAAGTGGAAAATATGTCTTTGGATTTTTCAGTCCGGGATGCTGAGTTCCTTGTATACTGCTGGAGAGGGGGAATGAGATCGAGATCACTTTTTACTGTGATGGATCTCATCGGATACAGGACTAGGATTCTGGACGGAGGATACAAGGCATACAGAAAACAGGTAATGCAGTATTTTAATTCTGATCTGAATCAGGAGTTTATTGTTCTGCATGGTCCGAGCGGGAGCGGAAAATCTGAACTGATCCGGCTTCTGAAAACGGAAGGGCACCCTGCTGTCGATCTGGAGGACATTGCAAATCACCGAGGATCTGCACTCGGTTTTCTCGGGGAACAGCCGTCTCAGAAATTTTTTGAATCCCGCCTTTTCTCTGAGCTGTACAGATGGAGACAAAGTCCTTTTATTTTTCTGGAAGGAGAAAGCAGAAAAATTGGAAAACTTCATCTGCCTGATTTTATTTATAAAAAAATGCTTAATTCAAAAAAACTCTGGGTAGAACTTCCTTCGGAAATAAGAGCAGAAAGACTTGCTGTGGAGTATGATGCATCTGCGGATGCAGTTCTTGCAAGTCTGAAAAGAATCAGAAGATACTTTCCATCGGATATATTCGAAAAAATTGAAGAACTGATACATAGAGGCGAAAGAAAAAAAGCTGCTGAAATTCTGCTGACTGAACATTATGACAGGTTCTACAGAGTCCATTTCAATCCCGGAAAACGGGAAGATTTTTTCTGCAGATTTTACTCCGACAGTTTCGAATCTCTTCTCGAAGAAATACTGAGTTTTGCAGATCAGATGAAAACCCCTGCTGCGTAACTGTCTGACTGAACAGAACTGAAAAATACTTCTTTTTATTATAATAAAAAAAATTATCGTTTCAATATGAAGATTTTATCTTTTTTTCTCCTTATACTTTATTTAAGTCTCTCTGCAAAAGAAATTGGCCGGGAATCAGGATTTACTGAAAGGAAAAATGTTTCCGGTTTCGGTACAGAAACTGAGTCGACTCTGTTTAAAAAAGAAGGAAAGACCGTATCGGCTCGGGAGCAGAAAAACTGGCAGTCTTCGAAAAGAGTTGCTCTGATCGTAGGAGTCAGTGGCTATCCTCAGGGTTCAGGACTTGCACGGCTGAATTTCGGTGCAAGCGATTCACAGAAGATCGGATCAGTTCTTAAGGATGTGGGTAAATTTGAAGAGACTGTGATTCTGAATGATGAACAAGGCAAAGCAGATCCGAGATTCCGTCCGATAAAAGAAAATATCATTCGGGAGAGAAACAGACTTCTGTCCCTGAATCCTCAGCTTTTTCTGTTTTATTTTTCCGGTCACGGGTTTGAACTGAAAGGGGAAAATGTTGTGACGCCTGCTGATACAGTAATGGGAACCGGAAATGAGGAACCGAAAAACACTCTGAATATTGCAAAAGAAATCATTGAAGAAGCCCAGTCATACAGAAAAAAGCGCAAAGGAAAAATTCCGAATATTGAATCAGAATCGGATGAGGATATTTCTCCGGACGGTGCAGAACAGATCGTTGTTTTTCTGGATGCCTGTCGTGAGACAATGAGAGAGGGAAAAGCAGGTACCGGCGTAAAATTTACCGAGTTTCCGGAAAGGATCAGAAATGCAAAAGGTGCTGCAATTCTGATGGGAACTTCTCAGGGAGGCTACTCTTATGAAGATGGAAAACTCGGCGGGGGAGTGTTCACTCATTTCATCGTGAAGGGATTTTCCGGAGAGGTGCAGAACAGGGCCGGAGAATACGTCACATTCAACGATCTGAAAGAATATGTGGAAAAAGAGATGGCAGATTATATGAAGAGCAAGGGCAGAAATGAACAGATCCCCTTTGCAAAAGGAGAATACAAGGGAGACTTTCTTCTGGCTGTAGGGCGTCCCGGCACTCAAATGAAAGTCGGGACTGTTCAGTACAGATCAAAAAACGGTGACAGAGTCGATTCTAAAAGAATTTATGATTCGAAGGGACGCCTGCTCCGTCTTTCCTTTTTCAATGAATCTGAGGATGGAAGCATAATTCCTGCAAGCCTTGACGGTATAAGCCATTTAGTATTCAGATATAATGATAAATGCATATCCGATCCCGCATTTTTCTCTTCTTCAAATGAAGAGGACTTTAAGGAAGACTGTTTTGAAGCAGGTCAGTTCAATGCTCAGGGCAGTCTTGACTTTCGTCATGGAGTCAGATACATCCCTGAACGGGGATGGGAGATCAGAAGGTCATACAGGGACGAGCCTGGAACAAGAAATGCAAAACGCAGAGAGAGCCGGGAGACTCTGATCCAGTATCAGAAACTGGAATTCAATTTTAACGGAAATCTGATACTGAATGAATACCAGGGGGCGTATGTTCCCGACTCGAAAGGAATACTCAGGGAGAAGGCGGCTGCAGATGAGGAAAACATTGCGAAAGTTGTTCAGAACTATGATCTTCTTTCAGACAGAACTCTCGAAGAATATTATGATGCGGGCGGCAGACTTCGCGGAGACAGTCAGAAAACAGCCAGAACAGTCTTTGTATACGATTCAGTCGGCAATCCGATCATGAAAATATATACCGATGAGAAAGGTCTTCAGGCAAAGGACAGATATGATGTTTATAAGACAGTTTATGAATATGATTATTCTCTGAACCGTTACGGACTTCTGAAAAGGAAACTGCATTTTGGAAAATCAGAGGCGGAACCTGCAGAAGGGGATGCCGGAATTTCGAAATATGAATATCAGTATGATGAGAAATGCATTCAGAGTTTTCCTCGGACAAGAGAATCTGCACTGAATTTTTCCTGCATAAAGGAAATCAGCTATAAGGGAAAGGATGACCGTCTGAAAGGGAACAGAAACAGAAAGAAGACTGCTCTTGCCAGGTTTCAGTACGATGAAAAGGGACGGCTCAGTGCTGAAGAATATTTCGGTGAGAACGGCCTTCCTAAGGCTGTCAGGGAAGGAATATCCAGTTTTCATTACAAATACAGTGAAATGTGCTGGGAAAAAATGAAATCGTATGATGAGAGTCTGCCTCTTCCAAAATGCAGAGAGACTGATATTTCCTGTAAATCCGGAGAAGAGCTGGTCTTAACATGCGTGAATGAGATCAGGACACTCAACAGTTCCGGATTTCCTGAAGCGGACATTGACGGCGCTGCAGTGTTGAAATACAGGTATGACGAGGGATGCCTTGTTCATATTCACAATAAAAAGGAATGCATCTCAGAAGAAGAGCACCTGGACAGTGCAGAAAACAGGACAGTTTATCCCAGGGAACGGACTAGAATACATTATAATGAAAATTGTCTCGGAGCAGGCAATCCGGCGTCGGAATGCATATCCTTTGAAGAATTTTACGGTTCGGACGGAAAACTGAAGACGGATGTCCGTCTAGGATATGCAAGGAAGATCAGAGAGTACGATGAGAAAGGCAATTCTGTTTTGGAAGAATTTTTCAGTTCGGACGGAAAACCGACTGAGATCAAGGAAGGATATTTCTGTAAAAGGACCGAATACAGCGATCATACAGTGTCCGAGACTTTTTACGGAACGGACAGTCTTCTGAAGGAAAACAGCCTGGGTTATGCACAGAAAAAAATGAGATACTCTGAAAAAGGAATGCACATACTTTCTGAGTACTTTGACAGAAACGGAAAACTGACGGAAAACAAATCCGGCTATGCTGTCAAAAAATTTGAATACAGTCCTCTGAATCAGCTGATTCTTGAGGAGACTTACGGCAAAGAAGGAAAACTCACAGATAAAAACGGCAGTTATGCAAGGAAGATCTGGAAATACGATGATCGCGGAAACAGGATTCTGCATGAAGTTCAGAATTCGGAAGGAAATCCTGCTTTTTACAAGGAAGGTTATTCCCGAAAAACCTCGGAGTACGACAGTCAGGGACGGATGACTGCTGAAAATTATTTTGGCAGAAATCGGGAACCCGTACTGAACAGAGACGGGTATTCCAGAAAGGAATTAATATATAATGATAAAGGTAAAATCATTATGGAAAAATATTTCGGAACGGACGGCAGACTGAAGGAAAATATTCTGGGTTACGTTCAGAAAAAAATAGATTATAATGATATGGGTCTTCAGATCCTCTCCGAGTATTACGGTGCAGACGGGAAACTCAAAAAGAATGCGTCCGGTTATGCCCGCAAAATCATGAATTATGACAGAGAAGGGAATCGGACTCTGGAAGAGACTTATGATTCTCAAGGAGAACTGACGGAAAAGATAAAAGATGCTTCTTATGCACGTAAAATACTGAAATACAGCCCTGACTGTCTGAGAAAAGGAAAGGATCATATTCTGAAGAATAGCGGATGCATAGCCGGCCTTGAACTTTACGATAAAAATGAGGTGCTGATATCGGCTCGAAAAAGCAGTTTCAGCAAAGAAGGGAATTTTCAGGAGTCTAAGGAAATTCCGGATCAGAGAGGCACAAAAAAATGGAGTCTTTTTCAGAACAGGCTTCGATTTGAGGAAAAAATGGAAACTGTATCTGAAACAAAGGCCGTAAAAAAAGAAGACGGTTATGAAGAAAAAAAGAAAGAGTATGCCGTTCTGACAGAAGCAAGGTACTATATGGAATTTCCAAATCCGAAAGGCAGAGAAGGGAAAAAGAAGACAGTCGTAGAACTGGACAGACTGTATCGCCCTGTAAGAATTTTTTTTGAATGATGCATCATTTGAGAAACATTTATTTACGAAACCGGAATTTTCTGTCTAATAATTCAGCCGGTGCAGAGAAAGATTTTCATCGGGTGTAAGGAAGGTGTTGGAAATGAGAAAATATCCGGCTGCATCGGCAAGGATGATTATTGTTTTTACGGTATTGTTTATGAATGCAGGTGTTTTCAGTGATTCCGAGAAACCTGCAGAGAAGAAAGTCTCTGACAGATTTGCGGAGAATTTCAATTCGGACAATTTTGAGGCCGTCTTCGAGATGTTCAGTCCGTCTCTTCAGAAATCGCTTCCTCTGAACAGGACTGAAGAGTTCCTGAAAGGAGTAAAACTGAATTCAGGAAAAATTAAAAAGAAACAGTTTCAGAACTATACAAAGGACTCATTCGCTTCCTATTCTGCAGTATGCGAGTATGCAAAATTCAATCTGGAACTGTCTCTCGACAGGGACTCTAAAATCTCAGGTTATTATATCAGGACTGTGCCTGCAGTGGAAACCGATTTTCCTAAAATTGCGAGAAACATTTCAAAGATCCTGTTTCCTGCGGAGGGAGAATGGTATGCCACCTGGGGAGGGGATACAAAAGAATTAAATTATCATGTAGAAAAAAAATTTCAGAAGAATGCTTTTGATTTTGTGATCAAGGATGATAAGAATAAATCTTACAGAACTGACGGAAAAAAGAATGAGGACTACTATGCGTTCGGAAAGCAGCTTTTTGCACCTGCGGACGGAATTGCGGTCTATGTCAAGGACGGCTTTCCTGACAATAAACCCGGCGACAAGACAGACAAGCCCAATGAAATTGTGATTCGGACAGAAAATGGAGAATATCTTGTACTGCTTCATTTTAAGAAAAATTCGATTGCAGTGAAACAGGGAGAGAAAATCAGAAGAGGTCAGCTCCTTGGCCTTGTGGGAAATTCAGGTTTTTCGTCTGAACCTCATATACATTTTCATATTATGAACGGATTTCCCGGAGCCGCTGCGACGGGCATCAAATGTTTCTTTGATAAGATTTCTGTAAATGGAAAGACGAAAAAGGATTACTCTCCGGTTAAAGGAGAACGAGTCAGTCGTGACTGATTCTGCAGCTGCAATACACCTGCAAAAGCCATCTTTTTTTATGGACAGTGAAAGATGATTAAAAAGACTGGCATTTAAGCCGAAGTGGCGGAATTGGTAGACGCACTGGTTTCAGGTACCAGCGGAGCGATCCATGGGGGTTCGAGTCCCTTCTTCGGCAGTTTCCTTTTATGCAGCTCCAGCAGAAAATTTCAAAAATCAT
>JBPOJG010000082.1:0-19604 GCA_052033835.1 Spirochaetota bacterium | reverse complement strand
CGAAACTTCAGGAATACATTGTAAGAGTGGTCAGAAACACTAGACCAGCCACGACTGAAATTTCTGACATTAAACCGTATATACGTCATGGTGCATCACCCAGAGCATCTCTTGCACTTCTGAAAGTGTCCAGAGTGCGGGCAATGATGGAAGGAAGAGGTTTTGTCCTTCCCGATGATATCCGTTATGCTGCAGCGAGTGTTCTCCGTCACAGGATCATCCTCAGTTTTGAAGCACTCTCCGAAGACATCTCCATGGAATCGATGCTCGCCACAATCAGAGAAAGTACACCTCTCCCCTGATATGCTTCTGCCTGAACTGGAAAAACTTCTGAAGGAAATTGATGTACGGATTGGAAAGAAATATATATCCAACCGGATAGGAAGTTCTGCGTCCAGAAAATCAGGAAGAGGAATGGACTTCAAGGAATCCCGTCCCTATGTGATCGGGGATGATATACGCCATATTGACTGGAATGTAAGTTCACGTATGAATGAACTTTTCGTCAAGGAATACCACCAGGAAAATGACAGAACGGTGAATGTATTTCTGGACTGTTCGTCTTCCATGTTCACTGAGGGAGCAGGAAGATATTCCAGATTTTATCTGGGATGGCAGCTCGCTTCTTTCTTTTCGCTTCTGTTCTATTCTCTTGGGGACAGAATCAGAATCATTGCCTATTCCTCAAAGCCTGAATATGTAACAGAAATATTGAAGACCAGATCTTCTATTTTCTCAGTAATGAAAAAAATTTCCTCCTTCAAGGATGCAGGATCATCTACAGAACATCAGATTCCCTTTCATTTTATCCAAAACAGACTGAAAGGCAGAAATTTGAATTATATCATCAGTGATTTTCTGAATATGACTTCATTGAATACATCTGCCGGATTGCATCAGGAAAAGGAAATCTACGGGATTCGGGTCACTGATCCAATCGATACTGTTCCTGCAGCTTTTTTCCGGTTTTTTGATGTGAGAAATCCCGAATCCGGAAATTCAGGAATTTTTCAGGACAGTTTTGCAAAAGACAGCAGAGTCTACAAGGAGACATTTCTGAACAATTCACTGGAACTGAAGACAGATCAGGATCTTGCACCCTCGCTCATCAGGTTTTTTTCATTATGAAATATTTTCTCATTACTTTATATTTAATTACCTTTTCCCTTTTCGCGGAAGTATCTGAAAACTGGAAGGAAAAAGAAATCCTGATCGGAGAAGAGGCAGTATTCACTCTGAAATTTGAAAAACCTGAGGAAATCAAGGACATTGTCATTCCCGAACAGGGTTTTTATCCTAAGGATGCAGATCTTCCATTGGCAGAAATTGAAAGCGTTTCAAAATCAGATCATGAAATTGTCATTATTATTCGATTTCTGGAAGCAGGAGACAGAACTGCACCCCTGGAGTGGACAGACTCTTCCGGCAAAAAAGTCAAAGCAGCCTCAGTCATCAAAGTCAAGTCCAGCCTGGAGGGAACAGAAAAAAATGTTCTGGATATTTCCTCCCCTAAGGAATTTTCAGGAAACTTCATCAGAAATCTGATACTTGTATTTCTGGCAGTCGTTGCAGTTCTCGGAGCCGTTTCCTACTTTGTTTTCAGAAGACGCCTGAAGGCAAAAACTGCCAAAGATGCTGATTTTGATTTTATTCATAGAGAAGAAATTTCATTCAAGGACAAAATAGAAGAGATTCTCAAGCAGCAGGAGGTTCCGCACAAGGAATTCATCTATCTGCTCACAGGATTCATCAAGGAATCTCTTGGGAAAAAACTTGATAAAAATCTTGTTTATCTGGACGAGACTGAACTCGGCAGAGTCATGAGAGAAATGAAACTGCTCAAGGAATTTGAAATCATGCAGATGGAAACATACTTCCAGTCCGTAAAATATATGCCGAACGAGGATCTCATCCCTGTCCGGAAAGCAGATGAAATTTATTATTACTGGAAACATAAAATCTGATATGAGTTTTGAAAGAGAGTATATACTGTATTTTATTCCGGCTGTCATCCTTTATGCTTGGCTTTTTTTCAGATTCGGATTTCACAGAAACAGAGAGCAGGTCACTGCATCTGCTCAGAGTCTGAATTCAGGAAAAACCTGGAGAGACAGACTGACTGATCTGATTCCAGTCTTTCGCTTCATCGGATTTATTTTTCTTCTGATTGCACTTGCAGGTCCTGGACAGAAGGCTGAACTTCTCCCTGACGAGCAGAACGGAGTGGACATTATGCTTGCACTCGACGTTTCAGGTTCGATGACTGTCACTCCTGATTTTGCTCCAAGCAACAGACTCGAAGTTTCGAAAAATCTGATGAAGGAATTTGTTAAAAAAAGAACCAATGACCGGATGGGTCTTGTTGTGTTTGCGGGAGCCGCATATCTTCAGTCTCCTCTGACCTCAGATCAGTCCTCTCTTCAGGAAATCATTTCTGATGTTCATCCGGGCTCAGTAGTGGAACAGGGAACTGCAGTCGGAGATGCAGTCATATTATGCACCTACAGACTCAAAAAATCAAAAGCAAAGTCGAGAATCATTGTGCTCTTGACTGACGGAGCATCCAATGCAGGAAAGGTGGATATAATCACCTCCTCCGAAGCATCCAAGGAATTTGGAATCAGAATTTACTCCATCGGAATCGGAACAGACAGATCTGCGGAAACAGATTTCGAAAGTCTTGAAAAAATCTCCGAAAAAACAAATGGAAAATTTTACAGAGCGCACGATCCAGCTGAACTCGAAACAGTATTCTCAGATATTGACTCTCTCGAAAAAGACATCCTGAACAGCAGGCCGAAGACAATACTGAGAACCCAGTTTGAGCTGTTCCTGTATATTGCAATTCTCTGTTTCTGTCTGGATCTGATTCTCCGGACTTTTTTAGGCAGGTCCTATGTTTAATTCATTCAAAAATCTGAACAGTTTTTCCGTCGCATTTACAGTATTCGTATTCATAGTATTTCTGGCCTGGGTCATTCAACGAATAAGAAGCAGACTGATTATCAAAGAAATTACAAGCATTCATCCTGGACTGACAAAGTCTCTCTTGACTGCTCCAAATTATATACATTATATCCGTTTTATCATTATTTTTATCATTCTTGCATTCTGTTCTGTCGCTCTTCTGAATCCGTCTTTTTCCAAACCGGCAGGTGAAACGGAACGAAAATCGGAAGGTGTGGATGTTCTGTTTCTCATTGACGTCAGTCTTTCCATGTATGCGGTAGACGCACCGCCGAGCAGACTTCAGAAAGTCAAAGAATCCATTCTTCATCTGCTCCCCTCTCTGGAAGGAAACAGACTCGGAATTATTACATTTGCAGGAACTGCATTTCTTTACTGTCCAATGACAAAGGATCTCGGTGCATTTTCTGATTTTCTTCGGGGTCTCGAAGCGGATATGATTCCGGACACAGGGACAGATATGCAGAAAGCTTTTACAAAGGCTGAAGAGGTCATTGAATCCAAAAAAATTCTGAGAAACAGAATTCTTGTGCTGATCACTGACGGTGAAAACAAAAATCAGTCATTCCCTAAAATCAAAAACGCAGATATGATTGTAATCGGAGTGGGAACCTCACAGGGAGATGCAATTTACTACAGAGACGAGAGTGCAAATCTGGCAGGCTACGTTACAAAGTCCAGACATCTCGTGCAGAGAAAGGAAGGAGATCTGGTCATCAGCAAGGCAGACGAAGAATACCTCTCTGAACTGGCATCAAAAAACAGTGCAGTGTATAAAAATCTCAGCAGAGAACCTGATTCAATGCAGATCATCAAAGATAAAATTTCAGAGATGGAAAAAAATCAGAGTGAGGATACAAGAAAGTACGCAAGACTTGACGGATATCAGTATTTCCTTTATCCGGCAATACTGTTTCTTCTGATTGATCTTCTTTTTATGGAACTGATTCTGAAAAAAATCCTGAAACGAAAATTTTCATAACAATACAAGAGCAGGCAGCACGAGCGGCGTAAATGACGGCTGACAGTAACTGAGTTTCAACCCATAGCTTCCTGAAGTCTAGTATGAGCGTACTTATGGTACTTCATTACATCATCGTTTGTATATTTGTCCGTATAAACTACCTTTGAGGTGAAGTCGAAAAGTGACTGATAATCACTCATTTTATGATACGTTCTGCAGATGAGAAGAGTATTATCCACGCTTGAGTCTGTTCGATAATGGAGACGATAGGCATAGGAGAGAGTTTTTCTGTATATCCCTGTCTTAAAAGCAGAATACGCCGAAAGAAAAAGAAGCGTATTGTCGTTTGGATTTTCAAGCACTCCGCTTTCAGCAAGTTCCATTGCCAGGCTGTATTCATTCTGATGAATGAGCTCCTTTGCGAGGAACTTCTTTACTGCAAAATGATTTCCAAACTGAGAAAGTATACTCTCTATATTATCTCGAAGTACACCGTGATTTCCGGCAGAGGAAATGCTTTTCTCTGTCACTGCTCTCAGATCGGAAAAAGTTTCTTCAGGAACAGGTACCTGTTTTTTATGAGTATTGTAGGAAATTTTCAAAAGAGAAATATCATCCGTCTGCTCACCTAGCAGAATGATATTTTCAAATATTTTTTCCAGAGAAGCCTCTGCCTTTTCTACATGTTCAAGAAAAAGATGTTCATTCAGATTAAGTTCGGACTCACCAGTGGAAGGATCTGTAATTAAAATATCATCTCTTCCGTCAGAACCCAGCACAAGGACGTCTCCGTTTCGCAGCAGGACATGATCGAGTTTCAGATCTTCCTGATCCATTGTCACTCCTATCTTCATAAAATTAGAGTTTACTTTTAAGAAGGAAGCTTTGCCGTCCCTGTAAAGAACACCTTCAGGATGTTCTGCACAAGTGTATAATGTAAACCCGGAACTCTCATGAATCAGAGCAGTAAAAAGGGATATCAGCATTGAGCCGTCAAAACTTAAAAAAAGACGATGGACTTCCTCAATCATATTCTTCAGCCAAAACTCAGGAGAATAGTGCTGCATTTCAGGAGAAACTCTTGTCCTTTCAATAATGGAACGAAGAGACGCACCGAATACAAGCACACCCCCTGCCCCCTGCATTGATTTTCCCATTGCATCTGCATTGACTGCAAACGTATATTTTTCACCCTGCAGTTCAAACTGACACGAGAAATTCAAATCACCTCCGATCTCCTTCTGTCTTCCCTTGAAGTCAAAAACTTTTTTCTGATGAATGTACGATTCTATGGACACATATCTGGAATCTGATTCAAACACATTCAGAGGTTCCAGAAGAAGTGTGGTCAGAAAATAATCTCCGTCCTGCTGTTCCTTCAGACGCTGCGTAAGATCAAGGGCCTTTGAGAGTTCAGATGTTTTCTCTTTTACTTTCTTTTCCAAATTTGTTCTGATATCCTTGACCTCTGCAACTGCAATTTCATAGTTCAGTGCAAAAATCACAAACTCTTCATCCCTGGAAATCATCGGAAGATATCCGTCGCCTCCCTTTGCCAGATCGCTTGCTGATTCATTGATCTGTTTGAGCGTAGTATCTATCTGCAGAAAGAAAAAGAAAAGAAGAAGACCGCAGGAAACAATTGAAAGAAGGATGTACAGTGCAATCATAAACAGAGGTCTTTTTGCACTGGAGACAAATGCAGCCATATTGAATATAGATACAAAAATAGTGGCAAGAAGGAACATAAACTTGAACTTCATGCTCATACCAGGCATATCAGGCGGTATACTGATCTTTCTGTTGAGTATTTCTTTTTTTAGAAAAACTCTGGTCAGTGCAAAAAGTGTGTCCATTGTCAGATAAATAAAACCGGAAAATATCAGAACACATGGAATTACAATCCCTGCAGCACGGATTATTTCCATAATATCCCTTTTGAGATAAAATGTGTATACTCCATATAACACAATATTCACGGCATACAGTATTGTGCAGATTTTCATAATATAAGTCTGCAGACTGTAGAAATTTTGAAGGAGCTCCACGGCCTCAGCATTTGACACCGGCTCTTTAAAAAAATTGATTCCGCCCAGTTTGCGGTTTGCGAGATTGATAGGACCGATATAAGTATTGATCCCGAGTTTATAAAATCCGCCGAGGATGTATATGAGAAAGATATTGCTTGCGACTACAACTGTATAAATGAAATAAAACTCTTTTTTGTATTCCTCAAAATTCCAATCAGGCACTGCTCCCATATAGGAAAAATACACATAACATATTCCTATCCAGGTACACAGACTCGCAAACACCAGACATGCAAATGCATATCCCCCCTTTGCACAGATCCAGTTGAATATTCTGACTGGAATTGAATTGTTTAAAGTTTCTCTGTATTCTGCCATTTCCATGGAGTGTTCCTGCCGGGCAGTTCGAGAAGCATAAAAATCAGTTTCGGCCGATGTATCCAGAAAGGTTTCTGTATCACATCACCGAATCTTTTATGCAGTCCCGAATCTCCGTTTCACATACCCGTTTTTAGTTAAATCCAATTGTAAATTGTAGCAGAGGCTGGTTATGTGTAAACCAAAGAACTTTTTACAGAAGAATTTCTGCCTTACCGTTTCCCCTGAAGAGGTCTGCGGTTTTTGGAATTGACAGCACCTTTTCCAAAACGAATTTGTAAATTACCAACTCAATCTTTGACTGTCAATCCTGTTCTGTTTCCGATATGAAGCCGACCGTCAGGAAGGATAGGTGTATTCACTTCATCTGCCCCGCTGATCAACACGGAATATCCTGCAGTGTGAGAAGAATTTCTGAAATGAATTCCGCAAGTAATCTCTGCACTTACGAAATCAAAGAAAGGAGAATTGGTTTCGGCACGTCTGAAATCCTGAGCCTTGCAGGAAGTTCCCTCACCGTAAAACAGGGCTTTCAATTCAGCCGAAAGAATCAGATGTTTTCCGTCTACCTCTGCCGTTTTCCAGATCACAGAAATTTCAGTCTGAATATTTTCATTCTGAATCTGCAGAATTTTCTTCTGCTGAACAGCCTTTTCAGAGAAAGAAGGGAGCGCCTTGCGAATGGAACTGAGATTCTGTTCTGCTTCTTTTGGCAGAATCGCCTGATTCTTTACCAATTCGGACAAGTATAAATCTGCATTGTAAGGTTTATTCAGAAGTCCAGGAATACCGGTAATGCTCGTTGGACCGCAGAAATTTAGTGTAAGAACTGTCATTATGAAAAGCATTTTCTTCATTCATTCATCTCCCGATTATCTGAAATCGCCTTCCAGATTGAACGTGTAATCCGTAAATACTGCTGTAACTGAGGCAGTGTATTTCTTCCCTTTACTGATATATACTGCTTCCAGAATTGTTTTTGTGGGTTCCTGAAAAGCAAAATCCTTATCAAAGAATATTTCGGTCTTATAGCTGATAAAGTCTTTCTGAAGTGTGACAGGCTGCTTGATCATTCGTCTGATCTTTAAAGTCTTTGGACTGATCCAGATTTCGCCAATCCTTGCTTCAGGAAAAACCCTTTTGGGAATTACCCTAAATTTGGATATTTCATCATTTTTTTCAATGAGCTCAAATTTATAAAGAGGAAGTGCATCGGAAGAAAGCCATTCGATTTCTTTTTTTTCACTTCTTTCGATATCCTTGCCGCCCTTGAGGACAAGTTTACCGTTGACTTCCTTTTCACGCACAGCAAATACAAATTTGGATGGTGCAATAAAAAGCCCTGACTGTATTCTTTTTTCTGTTTCCAGACTTCCGTCTGAACGAATGACAGACTCAACTGTCTGCTGCACTCTGTAGTTTCTCAGCTCTGCCCTTTCTGTCTGATACAGTTTGGACGCTTTCCAAATGAGATCAGGAACTTCCTCTGAACACAGATTCAGAGAAAAAACCAGAAAAAGCAGAACTGAGATTTTTCGAAACACGTTTATTTACTCAGTGTTTCCAATACCCCGAATGATCTTTTGATGAACGCTCCCATCTCAGTCTCATCCATAATTTTTGCAGAGATCTTTGCCAGATCATACACATGCTGCACAATCTCTTTTGTCTTGTCCGGATTTACTCCAGAATGAATCTTCAGAAGGTTTTTCAGAAGCTCAGACTGTGTATTCAGAATCAGGGTATGATTCTGAAGAAGATTTGACTTGCTCTGCTGAATTCCCAGATTCATTTCGGTGAGTCTTCTGATATGTTCAGGAAGCATAATCACAGCAGGGACAGTCGCTGACTTCAAATTCTCTGCCTTGATCTCAAGGCCTGTTCTTCCGATCGCTGCAGTAAATATCTCTTTCAGTTTGTCTGAATCGGTCTTATTGTCTGCATCGACAATTTCAGTCTTGTCCTTGTCTACAATCTGATCTACCAGATCAGAATCAACTCTCTGAAAATGCATCTCTGAATTTTTGGTTTCGAGGAACTGCAGGAAATGAGTGTCTATTTTTGCATCGGCAAATATTGCTTCAAGACCCTGTTCCTTGAAAAGATCCATGTACACTGAACCGGATTCGATATCAGGAGCATAAAAAACCTTATTGCCGTTTTTCTCCTTGTTCCTTGTCCAGTAGTCGTCGAGAGTCACATATCCGCCCTCTGAGGACTTGAAGAGAACAATGTTCTTCACTCCCTCATAAAACTTGTCATCATTCATCATCCCGAATTTTACAAAGAGAGCAATGTCTTCCCAGATTTTTTCAAATTCAGCCTTGTCCTTCTTGAACTCCTCACCGAGTTTATCTGAAAGTTTTTTGACTATATGTGAAGATATTTTCTTTACAAGAGGATCTGTCTGCAGATAAGAACGGGATACGTTCAGAGGAAGATCAGGAATATCGATTGTTCCCTTCAGAACTGTGAGAAACTGAGGGATCAGTTCATTTGCCTCTTCACTGACAAACACATGACTGCAGTAAAGTTTGATTGCAGACTTGCTGATGTCAAGTTCATGAGTGACTTTTGGAAAAAACAGTATTCCCTGAAGCCTGAAAGGATAATCCACATTCAGATGAATCCAGAAATGAGGCTCTCCTGCAAACGGGAAAAGATAATTATAAAACTGAGTATAATCCTCTTTTTTTAATGATGAAGGATTTTCCGACCAGAGTGCTTTCTGTCTGTTCGCCTGCTCCTCTTCCACAAAGATGGGAACCGGCATGAAATCGCAGTATTTCTTGACCAGATCTTTCAGCTTCCACTTGTCCAGATATTCTCCTGACTCAGAATCCATCACAAGAATAATCTTTGTGCCTCTTTCATCACGGTCGTCAATCGGAGTTATCGTATACTCAACCCCTGACTCACTCTCCCAGCGGACAGCCTTCTCGCCCTTTTTATAGGACTTCGTCTCAATGATGACACGGGACGCCACCATAAAGGAAGAATAAAAACCAAGTCCGAAATGACCGATGATTCCTTCAGATTCCTTTTCGACAGACTGATACTTCTTTACAAAGTCTTCAGCACCGCTGAATGCAATCTGATTGATGTATTTTTTAACCTCATCTGCAGTCATCCCGACCCCGTTGTCCTGGATCGTCAGTGTACGTGCTTCCTGATTGAAACTGATATGAACCTTATAGTCAGTTCCGCCTTCAAACTCTTCGGATAAAGATATCTTTTTAAGTTTAGTGATCGCATCCACTGCATTGGACACCAGCTCGCGAAGGAATATATCTTTTTCCGAATACAGCCATTTTTTTATAATTGGAAAAATATTCTCAGTCTGAACCGAGACCTTGCCGGTTTCTGTGCTCATTTTAACTCTCCTTTGATCTTACAAGTTCCAACAGTCTTTTTCGACCTTGCCTGTCAAGCGATTTATAAAGTTCTGCAAAACCCAAACTCTGATTTTTCCTGCGAAAATGTACAATTTCTTCCGCATTTACAGGACTGTATCCTTTAGTGCAGAGAAAGTTTTTGAGAAGTACTTCTTTTTTGTTTCCTGCCAGAAGATCAAATGAGTGAATGTCATCCGGAATTCCAGGAAAGAGGGAAGTATTTTTCAGAGCATAAAACGAATTCAGCAGCAGATCACGGAATCTGTAAGCAAGAAAGGTTATGCTGCCGAGAAAAAGAAAATAGAAAAGATAAAGAAAGATATTTGACCTTTCATAACTCACAGGACCTTTCTCTGCGATTCTTTTTTCCTGAACTGTAAACTTAGGAATTTCAATAACTGCGGCATCATACTTGTCTGAATAAGGATTGAAGAAACTGATCTTTGCTTCACCCAGATGATACTCGCCTGTTCTTTCCGGCAGAAAAGAGTATCTGAATTCCATATCGGAATTAAATCCGTAAACTCCTTTTCCCTGTTCTGCAAACTGCTTCTTTTTGAGATCACCTGAGAAAACAAGATTACCCTCGCATTTTTTTTCAGTGCAGAATTTTTCCAAAGGATTCCGAATCAGAGTTCCGCTGCCCTTGCCTTTTATTTTCAGAAGGATCGGAACGGACTCTCCCAGATGAAATTCCTGCCCAGTCAATGAGACCGACGCCGTATACTCACCGACTTCACCGGTAAAATCAGAAGGTGCCGGAGACGGAAGAGACATTACAGTGACTGTCTTTGGAACAGCAGAAATGGAGCGCGCTGAAAAATAGGAAGAAGGGCTTCCTTCCACGGTAAAACTGGAATCTCCCAGTCTGAACTTTCCTGTCTTCAGAGGAGTCAGAGCAAAAATATCTCTCTGATAGGGAGCAAGTGAATATTCTTTTCCTTTGTAAATGCCCCTGCTGTCTGTTACAGAAACGCCTGCCTCAGAAAGATATTCAAAACCGAAGTACGGAAATGAAGGGGACTGTGCATCCGTCCTTTCCATCAGAGGTTTCTTTACATTTTTATAATATAGATTATAATATCCGACTGAAGTTTCTCCCAGATACACTCTGTCTCTCGTCGTTTCAAATATGACGACAAGATCATCTTCAGAGGGTTCAGTGTATGATGTCTTTTTCTTGCCTCTCATCCAGGGCGGGATCAGATCGTCAAACGGACTTTCAATATCATCATCTGAAATCTGAGGTGCATATTTTTCCTTGGAAACACTGAACTGAATCGGGTCAATGTTTTTGTCCTGTCCGTTCACACTCAGTTGAATGGAAGGTGTTTCCAGTGCTCCGTCCTTGGACGTAACAACCCTGAATTTCAGAATTTTTTTGACACTGGACCTGCCGTTGATCATGGAATAACTCTGTTCAGTGCCGATGAATTCTGCTGTCACGCCTTTTGCAGAATGAATATGGCGTCTGTTTTCTACATTTTCCCCGGCGTTCGCTTCAACTAAAAGATAAAGAGGTTCCCCTTTTTTGATTTTATTCTGACTGATCCTGACAGTTACCTCAGCGGAAAGAGCAAAACTGAACAGAATGAATACAATACAGTTCAGCCTACCAGAAAATGTCATTACTGTTCGGCCTCCTGCTCTGTGCCTTTCTTCTGCGTATCCTGTCCTGTCTGGCAGATTCCAGAATACGTTCCGCTTCTTCTCTGCTGAGAGACCTTTTCTCCTGATCCTTAGAAAGCTGCTCTTCTTCTGCGCGGTCCTTATGTTTTTCTTTTCCTGCATTTTTATCTTTTTTAGGCGAACCGGAAGAGTTTTGAGAATTCTGATCTTTTTTATCATCCTTGTCTTCCTGCTTATCCTTGTCCTCAGGCGGTTTTTCTTCCTTCTTTCGGATCAGTTCCAGATTTTTTCTGGCCGGAGCAAAATCAGGACTTTCCTTCAAAGCACGCATATAAGATCTGATTGCAGACTTTTTATCACCCATCTGATTATATGTATTGCCTAAATTATAAAAACTTTCTGTTTTGAGATTTTTGTCTTCAGAAGAAGCCGCATTTTCAAAATTCTTCAAAGCGCCCTTGAAGTCTCCTGACTTGAACTGAGCAGTTCCCTTGTTGAAGTCCAGCCTTCTGTCTTCCTTGAAGTCTTTGGATGCAGATTCAAATGAATCCAGTGATCCGGGAAAATCTCCGGACTTGTATCTTTCGACTCCATTCTTTATTTTTGCTCCTGCCGGATCTATGTCCACAGCGGAAACAGCAGAAGCAGATAAAACAAAGATACAGAATAATGCAGTAAAGATAAAATTCATCTTACTCACATTTCTGCATCTGGGCCATGACTCCGCCCTTTTCGGAATCCATAAGATAAAAGACTTTTTTTCCATTTACTGTCCAGCATCCGTGTTTTTTCTGAGTGTTCGGTTCAATAGGACCCTCGCCTATCTTGTTCCCATTGTCCCCGAAAAGCCAGGCAATTGTCTTGCCCTTCTCTTCCACTTCCTTCACTTCCAGATATTTCTTTCCTTCCTTGTAAACGATGAAGGGTTTGGACGGTCTAAACTTTCTTTCAAAACTGTCTGTCTTCTTGTCCAGATTCAGAATGGAGATCAGAAACTTTCCTTTTACGTGCGGCCTTCCTTTCTCATCAAACCACTCTCCTTCTGTCATCATCAGGTCGTTCGACAGTTTGCCCTTTGCACCCAAAACTCCGCCCTTATGATAGAATTTGCATTCTCCAGTCGGACCTCCGTCCATATTCCCTTCAAAGAAAACATCTCCTGACTTATAATATCTTTTCCACAGGCCGAATCTTTTGGCTTTTGCTTTTATAGTGTCATCTGCGGGAGCAGGTTCATCCTTGCCTGCAGTCTTCGCAGGGGCAGGAGGTTCAACAGGCTTGAATCCGCCGTCATATTCTATGCTGCCAGTATCATAATAAAATTTCCAGGGACCGGATTCGAGATTGTTTTCATAATTCCCTTCTGCAAGAAGAGTCTTTCCGTCGTCATAATAACGAGTTTCTTTCCCGTGTTTTTTGTCTTCTCTGTAATTGGAAACAGTCTTCAGCCCGTTCATTGCCTTGTCAGTGTAGTATTCCTTCCATTCGCCGGTCTTTTTATCCTGACTGTACTGCCCTTCGACTTCCTTACGCCCTTCTCTGGTTTTTTTATAATGAGGCCCTTCCAGAAGATTGTTTACATAGTTGGATTCTTCAATGACTTCCTTGGTCTTTGTATATTTTTTTTCGAGTCCGTTCTTTTCATCATTTTTGAATTCAGTCTCTTTCAGGAGTATCCCGTCTTCATAAAAATACTGCCAGGTTCCTTCTTTCTTTCCGTCCTTGTACAATCCCTTCTTGTCCAGAACGGAATACTTTTCCTTTTTCTCAGAACTTGTTCTTTCCTTCTGAACCCACTCTTCCCAGACTCCGTCTTTTGTCAGACCCTTGATTTCATCGGGTTTCATTTTGGAAAGCTGATCTCCGGTGCAGGGAGAAGATCCGCATAGAACAGGTCCTTTGCCTTTCATATTGAATGTTTCAGGATACCTTTCAATCCGAATATTCGGACTCTCTGTATCGATTTCTTTTTTAGGAAGCACGCTTGCGCAGTACATCTGCAAAAATATAATTATCATTAAACTTAAAATTTTTTTCATGAAAAACTCCTTAATCTGCCGTTAATAAAATACATTCAGTTCAGACTGACCGGCATCCATCGTTTTTAAGACAGAACTTTGCAGAAACAGAATGCCAGGCGTCGTTTTGAGTTCAATTGAACCATGATTTTCACCGTCCGCCCGACCTTGCGGCAAACAGTTCCTTCGTATAAACAAATTGTGCAGGCAGACCGTCCAAAACAAGCATTTTTTGATAACTTTCCGTATCCGCAAAATCGACAAAGTAACCCATTTCTGCTTTAAACCCATTCTTTTCGCCCATTGGCACTCACTGCAAGGCTGTAAAGATTGATACGGAGTATTATTTCCTCAACAGCACGTTAAATGAGTATTTCCCGATCTGGCAGAGCATGAAGGAAAAGATTCGTATTGCGGATACACTGTCTTTATCAGTAAGTTTTTTTACTTCAAAGAATGCAAGCCGACCAAAGATCTAATGATCGGCTAATGATTTTTTAAATATTATTTACAGGCTTTCTTTGCTTCTTCAAATTTGGAGTGATTGTCTTTGTTACAATTTTTTCTCTCATCTCCCTTTTTGCTTTCACAGTCTTTCTTGCCTGCATCTCTGTCAGATTTTGCTTTGTCGAGACACTCAGCTTTTGCTTTTCTAGCATCCTGTTTTGCTTTTTTGGCTTCCTGGTTGGCTTTCTTACATTCTTCATGAGCTTTTTGTTTTTTCTCGTGAGCAGCCTTCATACATTCTTTCTTATCAGGACCTTTTTTGTCCTGACAAGCAGTCTTGTCTGTTTCAAAAGCATCTTTTGCAGCCTTATTGCATTCTGAAGGATCAGCGTAAACAGCTCCAGCCAGTGCGATCGAGATGAACAGTATAATGAGTTTTTTCATAAAACCTCCGATATTTCTTATTAGACTGTTTTTTTTTACTGCCTTAAAAAAAAAGACTTTTTCAAAATCAAGGCGGCAAGTAAATTCCTCATTTACTGTCTCACCTTACGCAAATAGGATATGAGGTCTAGAATCTGTAATTTCATAAATGCATTAGGAAAATCTAAGACTCACGAATTTCACCTGTCTCCAAGGCAGTTCCGCAGTTCTTTCAGAAGAAAAGTCAGTTCCAGTCTTTTGTTCATCGGAAAGTTCCCGATCAGTTTCTCCATTTTCTGGCTGAGTTTTGCAGGAAGTGTTTTCTTATTTGCCCGTCCTTTGGCAGTCAGAGAAACAGTTCTGATTCTTTTGTCCTTCTTTGACGGTCTGATAATCACCCAGCCTCTCTTCTCCATCCTCGCAAGCATTTTGGATACAGAAGGTGCATCCTGCAGTGTGATTTCCATAATTTCCGTCTGGGTCAGTTTTTTCTTTTCCCAAAGAGAGACAATCACCTGCCACTGTTCCGGATTCAGATCGAATTCTCTGAAACATCGGATCATTTCCCGTCGGAGGATAATGGATACTCTGTTGATATTAAAACTCAGCTGATCGTCCAGAATAAACATAAGCCTACTTGACAGCAGTCCGGAAAAGAGTCAATAAAATAATTGTCCAGACAAGTAATTTTTATCAGTGCAGAATGGGTTGTGTAAAAGCTCAACCTTAATGCGCAGTTCAAAACAAACAGAGAGAATTGAATCAACAGCGAAGTGAAATCAGTTCTCCGCGAACCCCGCGTCTCCGCGTGATGCCCGTTTTTTATGCTTTTACTCACTTCCATAAACGTTCGGCTCCGCTCACCGAACGGCACTTATATACCTTCGTGAACTTCGTGGCAGATTTTTTTAACTGTGCAGCCCTGAGCATCGGAGACAGGGCAAAAGCAATAAATTGGAATTGCACAGATCATCGGAAATGCAAATCTGTAAGATATGAAGAAAGTATTATTGTTTTTTCTGTTGGCTGCAGGTTTAAGTGCAGCTCCGGTACCATACTCTAAAATTGAGCCGGTACTCGAAGAAACCTGGGACAGATCTTATCCTGTACGTTATTCTAAAATCATTAAAAAAGATCTGCTTGGAAAGGGAATTATGGTGCTGAGAAACAAGTCTGGCAGCGAAGAGTATCTTTACAGTTTCAAAGTTTTTTTTCCAAGGTACAGTTTCACTGATTCTAAACTCGTTGCAGAAACGGAAGGAAGAGAAATTATAGTCAGACTGTATCACAACCCTTCCGACAAGGAAAATCCGTATAGGATTGATCTGGGTGAGTTTACAGAAAAATACGAACTGGGCAAAGCACTGAGGTGGATAAAATGAATCATCGTTCCGACGAACTTATTTCAGAAAAAATCAGAAAGGAAGGACTGAGCGAAACACTGATCGCTGATTTTCTTTCAAAAGTAGACAAGGTCAGAAGAGGAGAAACCGGAAAGGTGGACTGGTCTACAATCGGAGATCTGGACGAGAAGACAGACGAAATCAGTCTGGAAGTTTTAAGAAAGAACTTTCCTCCAAAATCGGAGAGCCTGAAAAAACTGGCCGTCATTAAACTGAACGGCGGGCTTGGAACCTCAATGGGACTCTCAAAAGCGAAGTCTCTGATTCCGATCAAAAACGGAATGTCATTTTTGGACATCATTGCAAAACAGATTCAGTATTTCAGAACAAAGTACGGAATTGAAGTCCCTCTGATTCTGATGGACAGTTACAACACTCAGAAAGACTGTCAGGCGGAGCTAGGCAAAATCGGCTTTTCTCAAAGTTTCCCACTCACAAGTTTTCTGCAGAACAAGGTACCCAGACTGCTTAAAGATACTCTCGAACCTGTAACTGTTTCTGATCCCAAAGAAGAATGGTGTCCTCCCGGGCACGGTGATATATATCTTTCATTGAAAGAAACAGGGATACTTCAGAAACTGCTCGATTCCGGTCACGAATATGCTTTTATTTCGAACGGAGACAATTTAGGCGCAACAGTAGAACCTCATATACTCGAATATATGATTGCAGAAAATCTGGAATTTGTAATGGAGATGACTCCGAAAACACTCGCAGATACAAAAGGCGGAGCCATCTACAGAAAACTCGTAAATGGAAAATTTGAATGTCTGGAACTGCTCGAAACGGCACAGGTTCCCAAAGAAAACGAACATGAATTTTCAGGAATGGGCAAGTTCAGAACCTTCTCCACAAACAATCTCTGGATCAGCCTGAAAGCACTGAATGAGAAACTGAAGACCGGCCTGCTGAATCTTTCTCTGATTGTAAATCCAAAGAATGTAGACGGAAAGGATGTGCTTCAGCTCGAAACTGCGATGGGTTCTGCAATCGGAAACTTCCGCCGAACAAAGGGCATCATCATTCCAAGAGACAGATTCGCACCTGTGAAAAAATGCGAAGATACTCTGATCAGGCTTTCCGATTCGTACACTCTGAATGAGGACTTTTCTCTGACAATGAGCAAAAACCGAAAAGTGAAAGGCCTCAGCGAAAACCTCATCAGCCTGGATGATAAATATTACAAAAAGATCAACGATTTTCAGTCACTTGTAAAAGTCATTCCTTCCCTCGAAGAATCCAATTCTTTGAAAGTCATCGGAGCAGTGGAATTTGACATAGAGGTGAAATTCATAGGTGATGTTACAATCGAAAACACTTCCTCTCAGACACTGAAGATATCCTCTCTCGGTAAAAAAGTTTTTTCTGACGAGACAGTAAAAGTCTGACAGAAAGCGACGTTTCGAAACGTCGCACAAAAGGAGCTCAAATGAATCAGTGGAAAAAAATCAGTCTCTATCTCCAAAGCGGTTTTTACATTCTGGCAGGCGTAATGCATTTTCTGAATCCGGATTTCTATATGAAGATTATGCCTCCGTTTATCCCGTTTCCGATGCTTATGATCTACATCAGCGGAGTCGCAGAGTCGGCACTTGGCGTCGGTCTGTTCAGCGAAAAGACTAGACGTCTCGCAGCCTGGGGAATTATAGCGCTTCTGATTGCAGTATTTCCGGCAAACATATATGCCTATTATGCAGATATCAATTTAGGTGCCCCGCTTTGGGTAAATCTCTTCAGACTTCCGATTCAGGGACTTTTTATCTGGTGGGCATACAGTTTTACAAAAGATTAAGTTTTCTTCTTAATACAGACAGTGTGATTTTTTTCTGTTTTGAAATGAATGAAATCGGATCCTTTTGCTGTTCCGTAAGCATAGGCATGCTCAGTCCCAAAAAGTTCTGATGTCCAGAAAGCATTTCCGTGCTTACGAATTTTTCCAATTGCATCCCCTGCCCTCGCAGCAATAAATTCCTCCTTTAAGGCGAGTTTCATTCCCAAACTTTTACATTTTGTATCTGCATCTGACCAGTTCATTTCGCCCTGGTATTCACTCCAGCTTTCCTGAAGTTTCGCATATTCGGCATCCTTTCCATATACCTGAAATTGATCCGAGATAAACAGGCATCCCCCACTTCCAAGAATGACTGCTGCAATGAATATTTTTTCCAAACTGAATATCATGATTTTATCATTCAGGGATACGGAATAAAGTCAAGAAAAGAATTAGAAGGCATACAGCAGGATTCATTCTGCATTTAAGAATCAGTACAGATTTGAACTTTTCAGAATCGCTGCCCCTGCAGAATTTGACAGAATGACCATGATGACTGAAAAAATACGATTGAAGAATATCCTTCAAATCGCTTGGCCTCTTATCATTGCAAACAGTTTCTGGAATCTTCAAATCACCATAGACCGAATTTTTCTGGGAATGTATTCCACAGAGGCTCTTGGGGCCGCGATGGCAGTAATGGGAGTTTTCTGGGTGCCGATGGCTCTTCTGCAGCAGACTGCAGGTTATGTCACTGCCTTCGTTGCTCAATACTATGGTGCAGAAGAAAAGGAAAAAATCGGAAGCAGTGTCTGGCAGTCCATTTATGTAAGTATTATTGGAGGAGTCCTTTTTTTAACGTTAAACCTTCTTTCGTCATGGTTCTTTTCTCAGGTCGGGCATTCTCCTTCTATACAGTCTCTGGAAGTGGAATACTATAATTCACTGGCATTCTCCGCTCTCCCCACTGCCCTGGTAGCGGCAGCAAGCGGATTTTTTACCGGTCTCGGGAATACAAAAATGGTAACTGTAATCAATTTTACAGGATTAATTCTGAATGTAATCCTGGACTATCTATTCATTTTTGGTAATTTAGGTTTTCCTAAAATGGGTGCTGCAGGTGCGGGTTATGCCACTGCGATTGCAACCTTGGGAGCAGCTCTATTCGGACTGGCTCTCGTCTTTCGTCAGGAAAATGAAACACTGTACAGAATCAGAAGTTCCTGGAAATTTGACCTCGGACTGATCAGACAGTTTCTCCGCTTCGGTCTTCCCAGCGGCCTGCAATGGGCACTTGAAGGAATGGCATTTACTGTTTTTTTAATGATTATGGGGAAAATGCAGAACGGACCAGCAGTGCTTGCTGCAAGCAGTATAGCCATTACGATTATGATGCTTTCTGTTCTGCCGAGTATGGGAGTTGCACAGTCAGTGATGACCTTAGTCGGGCAGCATTTAGGAAATCATGATCCGGATGAGGCGGAAGCAGTCACTTACGGAGGAATCAAACTTTGTCTGATCTATATGGGTGCTGTCGGTATATCATTTTATATTATCCCTGAGTTCTATATATCCTGGTTTAAAAATGAAGAGAATATTCTGCTCTGGAAAGATACTCAATACCTGGCAATGCAGATACTGAAACTGGTCGCAATCTTCACTGCAATGGACAGTGTTTATTTTAATATTTCCTTTGCACTGAAAGGAGCAGGAGATACAAAATTTGTATCCTTTATGGCGCTGACCATTCCCTGGCCTTTATTTGTACTGCCGGCATATCTGATGAAGGATCTTCCCAATGCGGTCTTTCTGTCTTGGGGAAGCGTAGCGGTATATGCTTTCATTATCACAGGAATACTCTTTCTCCGATTCAAAGGCGGGAAATGGAAAAAGATGAGCGTAATTCACCCGGCTCCTTAAAAATTACCTGCTTGAATCACAATGCTTCTCGTCTAATCCTATATGAAGACGCTGCTCCAATCGTTGATTCTGACTGGATGTTTCCTCTATTTTGCTATACACTGTTCCAATGTGCAGTCGGAAAAAAACAAAGCGGAAGAGAGACAAAAGCTGATCCAGATCATTTCCGCGACTCAGCCAAGGAGTTCATCTGCCTATCCGTACAGCAGTTCGGGAACCTATCCTTTTGCAAGCGACCAATGGGGCGAAAATTATATTG
>JBPOJG010000364.1:0-14536 GCA_052033835.1 Spirochaetota bacterium | reverse complement strand
CTCCGCCTTGATTCTGCGACTGGAAACTTGTCGGTGCAGGCTGAAAGGGCTGCTGCGCAAGAAGATTGGACAGTTCATAACAGAGACTGTCTACTTTTGCTTTCAGAGAATTGTTGAACATATCTCCAACCATCGTCATTCCGCCCTGCATCCATTGACCTGAACCGCCGAGTTCAGGATGATTGAACTGTGCCATTGTTCCATGTCCGTTGATAAGTGCCTGAAGCATTGTCATAACTGCATCTGTACTGATATAAAACTGTCTTGCGATTTCACTGATTCTCTGCTGACCCTGAGGTGTTAGCGGCTGCATAATAAACTCCTGTATTCTTCAACCCGTGGGCTGCTTGACCTATTATGCTTTCTCTTACGGCAGTGTCAATAGGATTACTTAAAATTCCAAGAAAGCTCTTTTAGGATTTTCCGGTCTGAATTGAAATCTGAAATTTTATCTTTTTATACTATATTATAAATATTATACAATTTCATTAGAAATTTGGAAACTATATTCAGTGATGGAAAGGGAAAACGGCAGGGGTGAAGCAGATACTTTGAATACTATTCCGCGTTCCGGAATCTGCCTTCTCATTTTTCTATGCTTTTATGCACTCCGCAGAACTTCCGGACATAGGCATTGGCCTTCATTTGCGGATAACTGAACTGCCCATTTGCATACTGAGTCACTAATTTCGAATATGTAAGCAGAAAAAATTATCTTTTGTTTGGGACAGGAATAATAAAAAGAAAATGACAGAAGTTCTGAATCTGCAAATACTGAATCCTGAGCAATAATATGAGTCATCCAATCATCGAAATGCGCGGAGTGCACAAAGCCTTTACCAGAAAGATTCTGAAGGGTATGAATATGACTGTACGGAAAGGCGAGACAATGGTGATTCTTGGGCCTTCCGGAACAGGAAAATCTGTTACACTGAAGCACATTACTGGACTCGTCCAGCCTGATCAGGGGGACTGTTTTATCGATGGAGAGTCCATTTCTTTTTCCAGTGAAAAAATCAGACAGAAACTCAGAGCAAGGATGGGGGTTCTTTTTCAGTCAGGAGCACTGATCAACTGGCTGTCGGTCTATGACAATGTAGCACTTCCTCTCCGGGAACATAAACTGGCCTCCGGTGCGGAACTTGACAGGATTGTAATGGAAAGACTGAAATGGCTCGATCTGGTACATGCAAAGGACAATCTGCCGGGTGACATCAGCGGCGGTATGAAAAAAAGAGCAGGAATTGCAAGAGCATTGACTACCAATCCTGAAATACTGCTGTACGATGAACCGACTTCAGGTTTGGATCCAGTGATGTCGAATGTCTTTAATGAACTTATATTGCGTCTTCAGAAAGAGCTGTCTGTCACTTCAATTGTGGTTACACATGATATGCAAAGTGCCTATATGATTGCAGACAGAATCAGTTTTATTTATGAAGGAGAAGTGATTTTATGCGGAACACCTGCTGAGATTCAGGCCGCCCCAAATCCCATCATTCAGCAGTTTATAAACGGAAGAACTAAGGGGCCGATGATTCTCGATCATTCGGAGCAGAACAAAAAGAAATAATCACTTGTCCATTTTGTCGACTTCTTTTTCCAGCTGAGACAGTTCCTTGTCCAGCTGGTCAATCATCGCATCAAAAATCTGGAGTTTTTCTTCAATGACCTGAGCGTTTTTCTTCAGTTCCTTGCTCTTTTTTTCATCAGTCTTTCCGGCATTGCCAGGTTCATCGGTGTTTGTTTTCTTCTTATATGAGCTGTTTTTATGAAAAGAAAAATACAGAGGGTAGGCGGCTGCCGGAATTAAAATCAGTAAAAGTATTGTGATCAGGTTCATGAATGACTGCTCCTAAATTGGTTCATTTTGCTGTTTATCCAAATTTCAAAATTACCGCCAGCCATGCTGCCGATCAGTTTCATTATGTCGGAATATCGTATCCCTAAAAATTTATGTTTATATGAATCATAATGCATATAGTATTCAAACGGATCCCTGAATGCCCCATGATCCTCTACAAGCTGCTCTTCGCAGGAATACTGAGAAAAGCTGGGACTTTTACCGTCCCAGTCGCAGGTGCCTTCTGAATGCACTCCAAACCCGCATTTTTCACCGATCCCTTCCAGAACTTTTTTGGCTTCCAGAAAAAGCTTTTTTTCCACAGAATAACTGTCTGTAGGAATATATGAGCCGTCTACATTAATTTCCAGATAGGAATGAGTGACGTTTTCCGGCATCAGTGAGTATACCACATCCGGAAAACAGTGTCTGTAGAAATCCTTCTTTACTGTCACGAAATGCATCTGACTGTTTATATCTGCCTCGCTGAGGAGTTTCATCAGAAGCAGTCCTTTTGTACTTGATGTACCATAGCCGAGTTCCATTGTCTCGTCAGCACCTGCAAAATCGAGTTTATGAGTGAGTCCGAAGCGGATTTTATCTCTCACAAAATCGTGAAGCCTGACTGCTTTTTCGGCAAATGAAGGAAGATCACCGGCAATGTTCAGGGCTATGTTTTTCAACTCATACATCAGTTTTAAACTGCTATTCCTAATGCTTCTTTAATGCTGATATAGATGTAACTGGCAGGTACTGTGAAGAAAACTGCATCTGCAAGATCCAGAAGTCCTCCATGACCGGGAATTACGGAAGCAGAGTCCTTCATTTTTGCATCTCTTTTCATTGCAGATTCCGAAAGATCTCCCGCAACGCTGATAATGGACATTATTGGCGTAAACAGAACAAGTTCAAAATATCCCATTGGAGTAGCTTTGCCGGTAAGTCTTGGCCAGAAATAGTTTACTGTCAGAGTGAAAATCAATGAAGTGATGAGTCCAGTAACGTAACCTTCCCATGTTTTTTTTGGTGAGATCTTGAGACCTGCCGGATGTCTTCCGAACCATCTTCCTCCAAAATAGGCTCCGGCATCTGTAATGAAAGTCAGTCCTGCAACAATCCATATATAATAGATTCCGTTTTCCAGAGAAAGCAGTTTCAGAAAATGACCACATGGGATGGAGAGATAAAGCATTCCTGCAATTGTTGAGGAAGTGGAATATATTGCACCGTCGAGCTGTCTGAACAGAATCTGCAGAATGTATATGTGGATGAATGCAGTCATTATAATGGCAGGCACTGCATCTTTTCCGGAAAACATTTCCAGAAATTTTTTCAGTTCAGCAGGAACAGGAACTTTTGTCTGATGGGAAAGCAGAAATATATAGTATGCAGTAAAAATCAGAAAAGAATAAAAAATCCCTGTCTTGATGAAAGGTTTTCCTTCATCGCCCTTGTTTGCAAATGCGTAAAATTCATGCATTCCCAGATAAATAGCCCCGCCGCAAAGGATATAAAGCTGTATATAATACCAGTCTGGATAATAAAAACTGAATAAAAATAACGGCACAAGGATTGCTGAAGAAAGTATTCTTCTTGCTGTTTCGCTCATTAGAGTCCTCCGAATTTTCTGGTTCTTGCCTTATACCAGTCTAAAGCTGCATTAAGACTATCTCTACTAAAGTCAGGCCAAAGCGTATCTGTAAAGTAAATTTCTGCATATGCAATTTGCCAAAGAAGAAAATTGGAGATTCTCTGTTCTCCTGCAGTCCGGATCAGAAGATCGACCGGAGGAAGAGGGTAGGTGTAAAGAGCTTCTTCGAATTCTTTTTCAGAAATATCTTTATCAAGATTGGATTTGTTTTTTTTTCTTTTTTCCATAATTCTCTTGAATGCAGAAAGAATTTCTTCCTGAGAACCGTAATTCAGGCAGAAGTTTATATTCAAGGCAGTGTTATTTTCAGTATATTTTATTGCCTTTTCTATATTTTTAATGCTTAAGAAAGGAATTTTTGATTTTGAGCCGGAATGCAGTATTCTGATTCCTCTGCTGTGCACTTTTTCGAGACGTTCTTCGATGAATCTGTCCAATAGTCCAAAAATCGAAGTAATTTCAGATGCAGGGCGTTTCCAATTTTCTGTGGAAAAAGCATAAAGGGAAATATTTTTAAGACCAATTTCCAGACTGGCTTCCATCAGCCTGTCGATTGCATCTGCCCCCGCTTCATGGCCTTTGCTTCTGGGAAGATCCTTGGCAGTGGCCCATCTGCCGTTTCCGTCCATAATAATGGCCACATGCCCAGGAATTGCATCCATATTTAGGTTGAATCAGACCGTATTGATTTCTTTTTCTTTCTGCTCAGCAATTTCGGCAATCTTTGCAATGTAAGAATCGGTAACCTTCTGGATCTGATCAGTCAATCCCTTGATCTGGTCCTGCGAACTGTCTGAATTGTCTTTCTTAATGTCATCATTGATATCTCTTCTGATATTTCTGATAGCCACTTTCTTCTCTTCAGCCTTTGCCTTCACCAGTTTAGTCAGTTCTTTCCTTCTTTCTCCGGTCAGCTCGGGGAGAGGAATTCTGATGATCACTCCGTCATTGCTTGGAGAAAATCCCATGCCGGAACTTAAGATTGCTTTTTCTATAGCTTTAATGGATGCTTTATCATATGGATTGATAACGATCATTCTCGGCTCCGGTGTTGTGATTGTTCCGAGCTGATTTAATGAAGTCATTGCACCATAGTATTCCACTTTCAAATCTTCCACCATAGCCGGATTTGCTCTTCCAGTTCTGATTTGAGAGAAGTCCTTTTTCAGGGCCTCAATCGTTTTATCCATTTTTGTCTTTGTCTGTCCGATGTAGTCACTCACTGTCTAAAACCACCTCTTCACTGTTTGAAATTAATGTTCCTACTGTTTCGCCCTTAATAATTCTTTGCAGATTGCCTTTGTGAAAAATATCAAATACAATGATCGGCATATTATTCTCCATACAAAGACTGAGAGCGGTCTGATCCATAACTTTCAGTCTTCTTCTGATTGATTCTGAAAAAGAGATCTGTTTGTATCTTTTTGCATCCTTATCTTTTTTGGGATCTGCTGTATATACACCGTTCACTTTAGTTGCTTTCAGGATAATATCACATCCAACTTCCACTGCTCTGAGACTTGCAGTTGTATCTGTAGTAAAATAAGGATTTCCAGTTCCGCCTGCAAAAATTACAATCCTCTTCTTTTCGAGGTGTCTGACTGCTCTTCTGCGTATATACGGTTCTGAAATTGAATTGATTTCAATAGCTGACTGAACTCTGGTATAGAGTCCTGCCTTTTCACAGGCTGCCTGCAGTGCAAGTGCATTCATAATTGTTGCGAGCATTCCCATATAATCGGCAGTTGCTCTGTCAATTCCTGTCTCCACTCCCTTTACGCCTCTGAATATGTTTCCACCCCCGATCACGATGGCAATTTCTGCACCGGTTTCATGGATTTCTTTTATTTCAGTGGCAAGGGAGGATATTTTTTCGCCTTCTATTCCATATTCACCCTCTCCGGCAAGAGCCTCACCGGAGAGTTTAATCAGTATGCGCTTGTAAGGCATCCTGTCAGCCTCCAATTTGGAAGCGTGTGAATCTACTTACAGTAATGTTTTCGCCGAATTTAGCGATAGATTCCTGAATCAGTTCTTTTACTGTTTTTTTGTTTTCTTTGATGAAAATCTGGTCTACAAGACAGACATCAGCATAGAATGTTTCGAGTTTACCTGGAATGATTTTTTCAATCTGTTCCGGTTTTTTGCCCTGTTCTGTCAGCTGAGTTTTCAGAATTGAAGATTCTTTCTCAATGATTTCGGCAGGTACAGATTCTCTCGAAACATAAGTGGGAGCAGAAGCTGCAACTTGGAGGCAGAGTTCCTTTCCGAGTTCGGTGAACCCTTCATTGTTTCCTACAAAGTCTGTTTCACAGTTGAGCTCAAGCAGAACACCGATTTTTCCATTTGCATGAATATAGGAAAATACACGGCCTTCTTTTGTTTCTCTGTCTCCGCGTTTAGCGGCTTTGGCAAGGCCTTTCTCACGCAGAAAGTCCATTGCCTTGTCCATATTGCCCCCATTTTCAATGAGGGCTTTTTTG
The DNA here is from genome assembly GCA_052033835.1 of Spirochaetota bacterium. Classification (GTDB taxonomy): domain Bacteria; phylum Spirochaetota; class Leptospiria; order Leptospirales; family Leptospiraceae; genus DAORDI01. The sequence continues at coordinate 8,559 of JBPOJG010000364.1, read as the reverse complement.
CAGTCCAGAAGTCCTGCACCTGTTCTTTCACGAAGATCTTTAATGAGTTCGGATGAAATTTCCAATATTATTCTCCTGTTTTTGGCGGTTCTACAACAGCGGGAGCAGTCGGCTCTGCGGCAGCAGCAGGCTCAGCACCTGCGACAGCAGCTGCGGCAACAAACTCTTTTGTATAAGTTGCATCATCATCCATGATGAATTTTCCGTCTTCATCATATTCGCCCTTGTAGTTCATACTCTGCATTGTTTCTTCATCGAAATCATCGCTGAACTTAGGCTGGATGACTTCTCCTCCAGTTCCTTCAATAATTGCGTTTGCCATTGTTTCGAGGAACAGTGTGATTGCTCTGATAGCATCATCATTTCCTGGAATTGCATAGTCGATCAGTTCAGGATCACAATTTGTATCAATGACAGCAAATACTGTAAGACCGAGAGCTTTTGCTTCTTTTACTGCAATTTCTTCTTTCTTTGGATCAATTACAAAAAGAATGTCCGGAATTCCGTTCATATCTTTGATTCCGCCTAGAGTCTTACGGAGTTTTTCGAGTTCTCTTTCGAGACCGAGCTGTTCTCTTTTTGTTCCAGCTTCCTGAGAAAAAGTACCGTTTTCCATCATTGACTCAAGACGTTTGAGTCTGGCAATGCTCTTCTTTACTGTATTCCAGTTAGTCAGAAGACCGCCGAGCCATCTGTGAGAAACATAGTACATATTGCATCTTTTTGCTTCTCTTTCAATTGCACCTCTTGCCTGCTTCTTGGTTCCTACGAAAAGAACCTTTTTTCCCTGACCAGTGAGTTTTTTCAAAGCATCATATGCTTCTTTTGCTTTCTGAACAGTTTTCTGCAGATCAATGATATGTATCCCGTTTCTTGCGGTGAATACATACGGAGACATTTTTGGATTCCATTTTCTGGTCTGGTGACCGAAATGTACGCCTGCTTCGAGCAGGTTTTTCATGGAAATTACTGACATAGTTACCCCTTTTTTATCCCGAGATAGCCTGAAACTACAAGTCCAAACAGACTTGCAGGGGTGAGCTGCATCTCGATCTTGATAATATAAAATTCCAGTCGAAACGCTTCTTTGAGGAGCTCTTTGGAGAAAAACTGGGTAGATAAAATCTTGTCCAGAATTACACCGAATACAGCACCGGCCAATAAACCCAGAAAACAACTTAAAAGTAATTTTCCTAATTTAATGTTCACAAGCTGTGTTTCAACCAGTAGGACATGATTCTAGTCCCTAATGACCAGATATTTTTCATAAGACAGGATTTCAATCGTAAATTAAGTTAAGCAATCTTCTGAAATCCGGAGGCTGAGTCGGAAGGTTTGTTGTCCACTCTTCTCATCTTCACATCCACGGTCAGATTCTGTCTTCCGTAACCTTTGAAGGTTCCTCTGACTGGGGATACATCATGAAAATCGCGTCCCACTGCAACCCGGAGATGCTGACTCGAGGAATATTTATTATTTGTCGGATCGAGTCCAAACCAGGAAAAATCAGGGATATATACATCGAGCCATGCATGACTCTGTTCTGAACCGACAAGCTCGGACTGACCCGGAACATAGGATTCGATATAACCGCTGACATATCTGGCCGCAATTCCTTTTGCTCTGAGTGCTGCAATCATCAGATGGGCATAGTCCTGACAGACTCCTTTCCTGTTTTTCAGCACCTCATCAAGAGGTGTATTGATATTTGTGGAGCCGGATCTGTATTTGAACTCCTTTGTAAAACACTCATTCAGTTCCAGAAGACAGTCCGTCAGAATTCCCTCATCAGGAAGATGTTTTTCTGCAAATTTTTTCACTTCATCCGTTGTATATACGAATGGAGAGGATTTGAGAAAGTCATAAAACTCCAGCTCGTATTCGCGGAACCATTCCACAGCCTCACCGACTTTCAATCTGGAAGCGAGAGGTTCTTTGGAGGGTTCATAAAGAGTGACTTCACTTTTTGCAATGATCTCCAGATGTCTGTGTCTGAAAGGGGCAGAAAATTCAACGACTGCATTTCCGAAATAGTCGTCATGTTTGTACAAAGTCACATCAGGCACAATTTCTATTGTATGAGAATGAACTGACTGACAGAAGGTTTCTATCGGAGTGATTTTCACTCTTGTATACGACTCGGTCGCTTCGTAGTCATACTCATATAATGTTCTGTGAAGAAGGCTGTATCTCTGCATCATATTCCCGCCGTAAACGAGGTAGGTGAGGTGATGTTGCTGTATCTGTCCATTATCTTGCCGCCGAGAAGTTCTATGCCGGCCTTCAAGTGATTTGCCCAGTATCCTGGATGGACCTCGTTTTTTGTATATAAAAAATGTTCAAATTTTCTCACTTTATATTCAGGGGCTGTCTTCCCCAGATTTTCTCTCAGGTTGAATGAAAATGCCCTGCTGATCAGAATGTCGCAGATATATTCAGGCGATGTTTCGTCCTCAGGCACGTTTTCATCATTTCTCATGGATGTCAGAATCTGTTTCATCTTGTCCAGAGTGGAAACAAGAGAATTGTTGAAGTCTCTGTCAGTTGTAATCATATTGTATGCCAGATACGGATCAAAAATGGACTGGTGATACCACAGATAGGCTTCATAGGAATTCAGTATCTTCAGAAGCACAATGATGAAAGGCTGAATGTTCGGAAACTGTGTCTTCTCTCCGATGATTCTGACCAGAAACTGAATTGTGTTTTTCAGTACAGTAATGATGTTCGAGCAGTGTTCCACATATCGTCCCAACTGAATAAACTGCAGTATATCCTGTCTGGAAAAAGTATCCAAAGCTGAACCGTAGAATGACTGAGCGTAGTGAATGACTCCTACGAGCCACTGAGAAAGGTCTTCCACATTGATGGAGCCTCCTTCTCTGACTGGGAGCATCGACAGATATTCTGTAAGTTTTTTTAATGATACCCACATATCATTGGAGAGATAACTCTGGATTTCTCTTGCATTGTTCATTGCATAGTTGATGCTTGAGATCATTGAGGAAGGGTTTTTGGCATCAGTAATCGCACCGCGGAAAAATTCCATCTGCCAGCCTCTTCCTTTTTTCAGAAAACTTTTTACGGGAGTTTTTGTGATCTTGGAAAGTGTCTTGATCAGACTGTTGAAGGAAGGATCTCCCTGACCGAGAAGGATGTCAATTTCAGAGGTGTATGCAATCAGAAGAACGTTGGCTGTTGTAAATCCTCTGTTCACATATCTTCCGAGCCAGAAAAGGTTTTCTGCAACTCTTGAAAGAAGGAGTCTTTTTCCGGAAGCATAGGAAAAGTTCTTCTCATTTTTGGAATAAGAGATGGATTTTCCGAGCACCCATGTGTCCTTGCTTCCGCCGCCCATGGAATTGCAGACCATCATTGTATTGTCTTCGGGAGATACCCTCGTCAGTGCACAGCTGCTTAAGTAAAAGGAGCTTCCCTGAAATCCGTAAAACCTGGTTTCTACAAATCTTTCCGCAAATCCTTTCTGATCGAATATTCTGCTTTTGGAGAGAGGTATCAGTTTCTGAGCAATGAAACCGAGCGGATCAGCCTCTGTTTTTTTCCGGAATGCTTCCACCTGAGAGACTGTGGATTCGCATCCGATCAGTATTCCGCTTCCTCCTGTGCCGTGAATCGGCTTAATTACAAACTGAGGAATATGATTGAAAATATATTCCCTGTCCTTCGGATTGGAAAGCAGGAAGGAAGGAACTGTCTGCATCAGAGGTTCTTTCTTTGTATAAAAACGGATGATCTCATCCACAAAAGGAAGAAGAGCCTTTGAACTTGCGATTCCGCTTCCGATTGCATTTGCGACAGTCACATTTCCGTTTCTGACACAGGAAAAAAGTCCCGGAACTCCCAGAACGCTGTCCTGATAAAAACAGACTGGGTCAAGATAATAGTCCTGAATTCTTCTGTAAATGACGTCCACTCTGGAAAGTCCATGAACAGTTTTCATATACACATGATTGTCTTTTACAATCAGGTCTTTCGGGAGAACAAGAGGAATCCCCATATTGGATGCAAGCAGTTCATGTTCAGAATATGCCTCATTGAAGATTCCGGGAGAAAGCAGAACTACCAGGGGATTGTCGTAAACAGGCGTGCATTCTTTCAGAATGCTGTACATTGCAGATGCGGTATCCCATATCTGACGCACAGGTGCATCCTGAAAAATTCTCGGGAACTGCTGACGAAGCACCTGTCTGTTTGTCATCGCGTAGCTGATTCCGCTCGGGATGGTCATATTGTCGTCAAGCACAAGAAATTTTCCGTCATCAGATCGTACAACGTCAAAAGCAGCCATATGAATATAAATATTTTTCGGAAGTTTGATTCCTGTGCAGTCACGGATATAATTCGGATCAGATAATATGATTTCCTTGGGGATGATTCCTTCCCGCAGAATATTTCTTTCCGAATAAATGTCGTTCAGAAACAGATTGTATGCAGAAAGTCTCTGTTTCAGTGCATTTTCCATAAAGACAAATTCGTCTTCACTGATCACATGGGGAATCAGATCCAGATACCATTCTCTCTGAATCACTTCATTTTTTCTGCTTTCTCCGAATGTGATCCCTTGTTCTTTCAGAACAAAATCTATTCTTTTTCTAAGTGATCTTAATGATTCAGGGTTTTCACTTTTGAGATGGGAAAGGATGTGATCATATTCCTTTCTGATCTTCGATCCGGAATGACCGTACATTTCATGGAAACTTTCTTTTGCTTCCAGTTTCAGATGTTTGAGTGCGATTGTATTTTTCAAATCCGTATCGGTTCCTTTGCAATGTTAGAAACTTTTTCCCCCTGAAAACAGAAACAGGTGTTCGTCTCTCGACTGGTACTTATTTGCAGTTGAGTCCCAGATCCAAGTTCGTCTGTTCTGAATTTTCAGAGTCACAGGACCTATGTTCAAGGCAAGTTCTCCAGCTCCCATTGCTTTGTCATCCGGTTTAAATGCTTCCTTACTTTTATCAAAACCTTTTTTGGAATAAAAACCGGAAAGCCTGAAAAATGATCCGATCGGGATATAGACCCCTGCAAAAACCCTCGAATTATTGCTTCCTGTATAATCTTCAAAACTGGCCTCAAGCCCGATTTTTTTCAGATTGATGATGACTGAATGGAAATATCCGCTGACTTCTTTTCCGTTTGGAGTCATTCTGCTGACTGATTCATACTTTGTTTCAGGAAAACTGCTTCCCAGATTTGCCTGTGTTCTTTCTATTTCATAAAAACTGTCAAAATACATCGGAATATAGTTGGAACTCATTTTTCTGAATTCCGGACGCAGAGTGATATTGTAATTGTCCGTTCCCAGTTTCAGAATGACCCCGTTGTGTCTTCCTCTGGCATTGTCTAGATGTCTGATCTTGTTGAAATCCACATAGGTTGTCAGCTGAATCCAGTCCTTTGCAATCGGCTTGAATTCAAAATCGTAACCTTCTATCCCCATTCTTTTTGTGTATTTTACCTTGGGCTGGTTGTATTTGTCATATCTGAGGTTTCCGGTTGTATCGAAATCCAGCTGACTTGGGGCATGTCCGTCAAATGCCGACGTAACTCCTACAGAAAATCTGTTGAAAATGGAGTCATATGCGGTTTCTCTGGCCGGAGGAGCAGGGTCCTTATCCTCTTTTTTGGGAACAGTTTTTTCCTTTTCCTTCATTTCTCCGGTATTCGGATCTCTTTCCACAACAATATATTTTTCTTCCTTGTCCGAATCGAGTTCCTCATGTACTTTTTTTCTGCCGGCCTCGTCGATGACATTTCCGGACATCAGATAGGCCATACTGGATTTTCCGGAAAACAGGCTGTAGATTCCGTAAATGACTCCATATGGACGCACATAGGCGCGCCCTGCATTGACTTCCTTGTCGCTCACTGAATTTGTAAATACCTGGACACCGCCGTAATCAGTGTTGATGTCTGCCTGAACTCCGACTTTATAATAGTCAATTCTCTGATTGTTGATGTACCTGTTGATGATTGTTCCGTGTCCGATAAAACCGTCGAACATCTTTCCTGCATAAACAGAATAAGTGATCTTATTCGGTGTATATACTCCGTATTTACCCAGCCAGACATAGTTCAGAATTCTCTGGTAGTCTTCACGAGTGTTATAGTCTCCGGGACGAAGCATTCCTGTTCTGGATTTGGGGTATTTGGGATCTTTGTCGCTCATCAGAATGTTCATTGGAACCTGCAGCGAAAATCCCCATTTATTGCTGAAATTCATATTGAATGAAGGATTCAGATAAAGATAAGTATCCCCGTCATATTTATTCACCCCGACATCGTAGGAAAATGTGTCCGGATTTGGTCGGAGGTTCGCATCGGGCGGGGAATAGGGAGGAGAATTCACCTGTGCAACGAGGCTCACTGACTGCATTAAATACAGAACCCCTGCCAAAAGTAAAAATTTCATCTATATATACCTTCTTGGATCAGCATAATCAGCACAGAAAGGAATTCGACCCTTTCTTTTGTCCTAAGTTATGTGAATTTTAACAGAGTTTCATACTGTCCAAAGCCTGAAAAAAAGACAATCAGAAATCGTGGGAGTCTGAGATAACATTCAGTCTCCTGGTAATAATGTTCCTCAGGATATGAAGTTTCTGTCCCGTTCAGTGAATGTCAGTTTTGAGAAATCCAATTGGCGAAGTAAACAGTCCCATAGACTATGCGTTTAAAAAAAAACAGATATTTCGGTTTTTTGCCGTTGCTTACTATGTTCTTTTCAAATAAAAGAGTTAAAGTATGAATTCATTTTTCTGTTTGAGACTTATAAAACTGCTGTTTTTGGGATGTATGGCTCTTCCAATTTATTCGGATACAGTTCATTTTAAATCCGGAAAAGAATATCAGAATGTAAGAGTAAGAGTGCTGAAGGAACGTCTGAATATTCAGCATAAAGATGGGAGGCAGGAATTTTTCAGCAAGCAGGAAGTGCACAGGGTAAGATTTGAGGCTGTGGTATGGCCTGTATTGGTTCCGCCCCCAGTCAAGGGAAAAGAAGCAGTGAAACCTCAGGACTCTGACAAAAAGGAAGAAGTGAAATCCGCTGATCAAATATCAGAAGAAGAACGCCTGGCAGAAGAAACGAAGGAAGGCAATGAATGGGTGGAAAGACCTGAAGAGGATAAAATCAATCCTTGGGGAAATGGCGCCTTAGGTTTGATTCCCGGTTACAGCGGTCTGTACCGCACCAAAAATTACTGGACAGGTGCAATGTTTACACTTTTAGAATTCGGTTTTATAGGATATGGTACATCAATTGCCAGTACCAACTCAAAAAAAGCGGATTCCGTTGGAACCGACAAAGGACAAAATGCTTCCGATTTGATAATTGCAGGCGGAGGATTTCAGAACCCCTAACATTTGCAGGTGCAGTTCGGCATTCTCCAAGCAGACCCTGCAATTCATTTTCACAGGGTTTCCTGCACAATTTTTTTCGCAAGTGATCCTCAGATTTGATTACCACTTTCAATCACTATAATAAATTTATTATAGTGATTGAAAAGAACTGTGTACCGAGTTTTAAACCGCTCTGTTTCTGTAAATACCCAATATTGCGTATTTTTTTTGGTCTTCGAAACATCCGGGCTGTGTAAAAGCTCAGTTTTTTATGCTTTTTCGCACACCAATCAGGCCTTTCGGATTTCTCCGACTTTATAAAGCCTGATTAACCCGGAAAATGAGCTGAAGCCACAGATTTTAAAACTGTATTCAGCCATTCGTAAAAGTTCTCAAAGCATTTTTCAGGCTTATCTGTTGCTTTGACGACTTCATAGACCGGCATATCTTTGATTCCGGCTTCGGTATCGAACATAAAAACATTGTCATTCCATTTTCCGAAAATCAGGAATCTTTCATCGTTCTCGAATCTTTCCGGAGGCAGAAAATAAAATGTACCCTTGTCTATATAACCTGCTTCGAGGGTTTTTTTGAAATCAGGAGGAAATTTGCATTTTAAATTTTTTTCCATTTCCTCGAGCTGTTTTTTTGTATAATTCGGTGTTTTAAAGTGAAGTCTTAATTTATCGAATTCTTTAATCAGCTGATCAATATTTTTCTTACTCATGGCAAACCTCTTATAGTCGAGTCTAAAAAAATATGGATTCTTTGCCACAACTTTTATAGGCGGGTGAATAGGGTTTGCCGCCCGCTCGCATCCAAAAGATGAAATGGATTGGGTTAAAAATTATTCAATTTTACTGAGGCTTAGTCCAATCTTCTAAATGCAAATCCTCAAGTCTGCTGAATTCTCTGATATTGTTCGTAACTAAAATCATTTCTTTTGATAAAGCAGTAGAAGCGATCATCAAATCATTAGGCCCAATCGGAGTACCTTTTGAATCAAGATCTGATCTGATTTTACCATAAATAAACGCAGCAGAATCATCAAATGGAAGAGAGACGAACTTATCTGTAAATGTCTCAATGCGTTCTAAATTTCTTGCAATATTTTTACTTTTCAAAGCCCCGAAAAACAGTTCTGCTTTTACAATTGAGCAAAGATAAATGTTTTTATGATTCTGAGCTGTGATTTTTTCC
>JBPOJG010000525.1:0-39694 GCA_052033835.1 Spirochaetota bacterium | reverse complement strand
TAAGCTTCGAGTTTCTTTGCTTTTACTTTTTTGATTTCAGTGATTCTGTAGATATAACTGTTTCCTTCAAATTCTTTCTTGTAGAATTTTCCGTCTTTTTTGTCTATACCTTCCTTGAATACAAGTTCAGTCAGCTGAGATGCCAGACAGTTGATACACTGAGGTTCCAGATAACCGGCAAGCGCCTTTCTGCCTTCTTCTTCAGTATTTTTCATGATAAATTCATTAATGGCTTTTTTATCGGAAAGAGCAGAAATTTCCTTGTAGGCGGCTTCCGATTTTTCATTGCCTCCTCTCATGAAAATGAACTGTATTTCTGCCATTTCCATATCCCTGTCTTCCTTGACCTGGTTCAGAAAATTTCTGATGTACAGATTCACTGTCAGCTGTCTTTCTGAAATCTCTCTCAGATTTTTATAATCAGCAGTCTCTTCCACTTTTTTTGCACTGTTTTCTTTCTGGACAAGTGACTGAATTGCAAGATTTTCAAGAACGGATGTCTGATTTTTAATTGATCCAGTTGTTTCGTTCACCTGAATATTCTGCAGTGCATAATAGTCACGGATATCCTGACGGATGATTTTTCCGCCTTCGAAAGTGGCAAGTTCCTCATTGCCTGATTTGCATCCTGCTCCAAATGAAACTGCCAGGAGAAGAATGGGGAGTGAAAGTTTATTCATGTCAGTACCTTCTTATGTTTTTTGTTTTTTCTGCTGTTTTGATGACCGGTTCCGGCAGTTTTTTTTCTTCTTTGCCAGGAAATATATTTTCCGGAAGCTGTATTTCCATATTCAATATTTTTTCTTTCTTTTCTTCCAGTTTTCGAATTTCATTTTCTATGGATTCGAGGATGCCGGCACTGTAGTCTCTTCCGTCCGGAATTTTCTTTCTGGCTTCCTTGAGTTCATCAATATCCCGTTCGATAGATTCAAACAGAGTCTGCAGTTCAATGAGTTTCATTTACTTTTTACCGGCTGACAACATCTGATAGTGGAAAGAAAAAAAATCAGTCATTCAGTCAAAAATTAAACAGTCTGATTTTTACAAAAACAGTTTTTTTAATTCAGGGCATGAAAAAGTAGGATGTATCGTCAGGATTGGAGATCAGTTTGTTCTGTGCAAGGTTTGTAGGCAGATCAATTTCTATATCCAGAATCAGACCTTTCAGATTTTCATATTTTTCTATTTCGAGATGAATGCTTTTCTGCAGAACTTCAGAGTATTCCCTTTCTTGAGGAATTTTGTGAATTGTCTGTTTCAGAGAATCTATGTCTTCATTGATGGATTCATAAATGGAATAGAGATCCTTGACATTCATATTTCCTCCTGTACAGCCTGTGGCATGAGTTTAATTTCCGGCCTTCTTTTTTTCAAGAAAAATTTGGCTGTGCCGGCTAAAAAATCACTTTGCAAGGTACTGCAGTGTACAGGATAGTTTTATACAAATGGAGCTGAACAATCTTGACGTTTTTGTGGAAAGAATCGAGAATATTGCGGTGATGCGGGTAGAAGGTGTGATCAATTCACTTACATCTCAAAAATTTCTGGAAGAAGTCAAACATGCCGGGCGAAAGGGCGGACTCATTATTGATATGGAGGAAATCAGCCTGATTTCTTCGATGGGAATTGAGATTCTGAAAAAAGTCAGTGACTGGAGTTATACGTCAGGGAACAGGATTGTGCTTTTGAATCTTTCACAGCCCGTAAAACAGACATTGAATATGCTCGGTATGCTCAGAATTTTCAGTATTGCTCCAAATGAAGAAATCGCCATGAAAATGGTCACTAAGGTTAAATGAGGGATTTGATGGATGGCTTTAACATTCACCGAAAATTATTTCATCTGATAGGATTTGCTGTTCCCGCTTCTTTGTATTTTGATATCTGTTCCGGAGCCTTCGGACTGAAATATGCGACACGTGCAATTCTGTTTACTGTTCTAGGTGTTGTGCTCGTTTCAATGTCTTTTTCTGAATTTATCCGTCTTCACAGCCCTGCCTTCAATGAGTTTTTCCAGAAATACTTTGGTAAACTGATGAAGGAAGCTGAAAAAAGCAGGATGAACGGAACGATCCCCTATATTCTTTCAAATGCTGTCGTTGTGGCATTTTTCCCCGCTCAGATCATATTTCTTGCGATGGGATGTCTTTTGATCGGGGACCCAGTCGCTGCATATTTTGGTTCCAAATACGGCAAATACCGTTTCTACAATGGAAAATCCCTGGTAGGCGTGACTGCATTCATCATCGGTTCAATCATTGCCTGTACTGTGCTGATGTTTCTGTTTCAGGCGACTTACGGCGACAGTCTCTATTCTGCAATGAAGGCGGGTCAGTTTTCCACAATTGCACTTTTCGGAATTATTGTAGGGGCAGTCTTTTCAGGACTCGCTGAATTTTTCTCAGGTCATGGACTTGGGGGACTTTTAGAGGACAATCTTCTGATTCCGATTGTTGCCTCTCTTGTTCTGGCTTATTATGCAAGCTTTACGGGACTTTCCACATCTCAGGAACTTTTCTTTCCGATTCAGGATCTTTTTGCCAAGATCAGTTGATAAGAGCGGTGTAAAAGCTCAACTTTTATGCGGGACGTTTTTTAAAGCAGGTCAAATTCCCAGTCGGCTGTCCAGTTTTTTAATGTGAATGTATTCACCGTAATTGAAGCTGACAGTATTGTCCGAGTCAACGACCATATAATAAAAATGTTTAGGAAAAAAGTCTTCAGAGAGAGAAGGGGCATAGGGCAGATTTTTCTGAATCATTCTAATTGATGTTTCGGAACAGAGAGCATAGGCGGCCGCTGTAAAAATTCGGTGTGCTCTGTAAACAGCATCTTTTTCTTCGTAACCATCCTTGTACCAGCTGCATATTTTGGAAAATATTTCATCATCCTGAATTTTTCCAGCTTCGAAAAGTTCCCATTCCGCAGGATTCAATTCGTCTCTTTCCTTTGACTGTCTGAGTGAAATGGCACAGTAATCAAACCAAGGGTACACTTCAAATGAAATCAAGTTTACAGCCGAGGTGTCTATTTTTTCCCATTCTGCAGATTTCAGCAGGTTTTCCAAAATTTTTTCAAACAGTATCTTCATTTCAATGACTGTCATTGGATGCCGATCCTTTTCAGTATCCTCATCTTTGCGGATCTGGATGCAGGGTTTTCCTTCAGTTCAATTTCCGAAGGAATGATGGGTTTCTTTGTAATGATTTTATAATGATCTGATTTTTCCAGCTCCTTGAATTTCTGCTTGATGATTCTGTCTTCAAGACTGTGAAATGAAATGACAGTCAGAATGCCGTTTTCTTTCAGATATTCAGGCATTTTCAGAACTGCTTTTTCTATATGTTCGAGTTCTCTGTTCACATAGATTCTGAGGGCCTGAAAAGTTTTTGTGGCAGGATGAATTCCCTTGGAATGAAATTTTCTTGGAACTGTTCTGTAAATGAGCTCAGCCAAGTCCGCATTTGTGCTGAATTTTTTTTTCTTCCGTTCAGTCACAACTGCTTCTGCAATTTTGGATGCCCAGGATTCTTCTCCGAATTCTTTAATGATTTTTTCTATATTTTCCTTTCTGTATCTGTTCAGAACATCTGCTGCGGTTTCCTCATATTCGCCGTCCAGATTCATATTCAGATCTTCCTCTCCCTGGAAACTGAATCCTCTTTCTGAACTTTTGAGATGGTACATTGAAATTCCAAGATCCAGAAGAATGCAGTCAAATTTTTCTGTCTTTTCGGGAACGTATTCAGAGAAGTTGGTGTTGATGAATCTGCATCTGTCAGTAAAATCTTTCAGTCTGAGTTTTGCTCTCTCAAGCATTACAGGATCTCTGTCTGTCAGAAGGATATTGGCATTTTGAAATTCTTTCTGAATGAAAAGACTGTGTCCGCCTTCACCTGCCGTTCCGTCCCAGAACAGGGGGGACTCTGAATGAATATGTTCTTTTGAGAAGGATATTACATCTCTGTACATTACAGAATAATGGGAAAATATTTCGCTCATCTGCAGAGTGACTTGAGAAGGACACCTTTGCTGAAAGCTTCCTCAGGCAGAAGTTCAATTTTTTTGGATCCGGATTCTTTGAGCATTGCATTTGCATAGGCTAATGTATAACAGAATCTTTTTGACAGATTTTTCCCGAATCCCTGCTTCTGCAGCTGATCGGCGGAAACAGAACAGAATTGAGAAGCAGAAAACTGAAGAATATTTTCTTCTAAAACGTTGGACTTTACATTGTCTCTGAAAGCTTTCCAGAATTCTCCATAGGCAACTGTAGTGTCCTCACTTGCTCGGCTGAAATTCAGTTTGTCTTCAAGAATCTTGGTACAAGCAGCAAATTTCTCAGAACCTGTCTGAGTATCAGTGAAAAGTCTTGAAAGAGACTGTCTGCAGGGAGAAAATTCCTTTGAACTGCTCAGCTTGTCATAATATTCCTCAGGACTGAAACTGAAATTATTGGACTGAAATCTTCCTTTTTCGAGTGTTTCATTCCAACGGTCGCCTGAATAAAAAATATCAGGGGAACTGTCTGCATCTGCTTCAATTGATTTTCGAAGAAAGATTCCGAATTCTCCAATGACAGGCTGTTCTATTTTCAGACTGATTTTTACTTTACTCAGATGAGAATGAAGATTGGCTTCAAAGCCCTTTTCATCCGGAAGTCCTTCTTTTGGGATAAAAAGTATTTTTTTTTCTACAGAGGAGTATTTGGGGAATTTCAGATTAAAATCGGATATCTCACTGATCAGAATGGAGGAGAACTCCTTGGAACTCAGACTCAGGAAGGATTTATCTTCGTGAATATACTTGCATTTCCAGAATTTATTCGGAATGAGCTGTGCTCTGCATTCCGGGTACTTCGTCGTTTCAAAAACGCAGAGCTGGGATTTCTTTAATCCAGATTCTACAGTGAATGTAAAATAAGATTCTTCCAAATGAAGAATTTTAGGAGGAGTACAAAAGTTTAAAAGTAAGACTAGGAACAGAAATTTCAAAACTAAAAAATTCTATTACCTTAGATTGGAGAGTTCTCTGTATGCTCGAATTGCACCGTCAATCAAAGTCTTGGTAAATGTAAGAGAAATTCTTGCTTTTTCAGCAGCAATCATCACATCATGAGCATCTACCGAGTTTGGATTGAATGCAATTTTTTGAGTGAGATCATCAGCATTTGTCTGCAGGTCATTGACCTTTTCCAAGGATTTTTTCAGAACATCAGCAAAACTTTCAGATACATTGTCAACGTTTTCAGCAGGTTTCTGAGTTCCGTAGTGTCTGACATCTGTAACATTCAGTTTAATCTTATCACCCTGAGGTGCAGTGAATTTTGGATAAACTCCTGAATTGAAATCAATAAAACTCATTTATCAGACCCTTCCTATTTCCATTGCCTTGTTGAACATGGATTTGCTTCCGTTGATCATCTGCACATTTGCCTCGTATGATCTGGATGCAGAAATCATATCCGTCATTTCAGTCACAATGTTTACATTCGGATATTCTACATATCCTTTTTTTTCTCCCACTTGAATGGAATCTGGGTGAGAAGGATCATATACTAGGCGGAGAGGGGACATATCCTTTTCCACTTTCAGAACCTTTACCCCTTTTCCTTCACCTGTGGCAAGACCGAAAGGATATACAGGGCTTCTCCAGCGTGTTCTCATATTGATTGGACTCATGACGACTCTGTCCCTTCTGAAAGGCCCGTCACCGTTTGTATTTCTCGTGGTCGTTGAATTTGCAATGTTATTGGAAATAACGTCCATTCTGAGTCTCTGTGCAGAAAGACCGCTGGAGGAAACGTTGATTGATGTAAAAAGTCCCATTATACAGTCCTCATTACTGTGTGGAGCTGACGGAAGTTCTGATTCATTCTTTCAATCATCAGGGAATAGATCATCTGGTTGTGAGAGGCCTCTGTAACCTCTTTTTCCATATCCACATTGTTGCCGTCTGCTCTCATGGAAGTCAGATAGTCAATATTTGCCTTTGGCTGAACTTCTCTATAGTCCAGCGATTTAAAAAATTCAATATGCCTGGAATCGGTGGTGAGGGTGGGAACTGCTTTCTGTTTTTCAGTGCTTTCGGATTCAATTGCCCTTTTCAGCTGTTCTTCAAAAAGGACCTCACTTCTTTTGAAGTGGGGGACATCCACATTTGCAATATTGTCAGAGAGAACCTGTCTTTTGAGCATAGACGCTCCTAGGCCTTTTTCCAGAACTGTCTGAGTTTTCATGAAGTACGTAGATTCGAACATAATACCCTCAAATGTAATTTCGGTCAGAAAAGTTTTTCTTTTAGAAAAAAAAGTTAAGCAAACGCGAAAAATAGCGAAAATAGATAAGAGACACTATGATTTCCCTTTCCGAATTTCTAAAAACAAAACTGATCGAAACTCCGGAAGCATTTTCTGTAAAATCCGAGAAAAAAACTGCATTTTCCGAGAATTCTGATGCGGTGGAGTCCAAAAAGCCATTTCAGGAGTTTTTGAAAGAAGCCTCTCAGGAAAAAACTCCGGCACCTGCATTTGCTGCGGCAGTGCCTGCAGAAATTGTCGAGGAAACTCCTGAAACAGAAGATGAGTCTATTGTTTCAGAAGATGAATCCGAAGAAGAAGGTTTGGAAATTCAGCTGGAGAAAAGTGAGCAGGAAATGCAGATCCTTGAGTTCGGGAAAGATCAGCGAATCAGATCAGCAGAAAATTCTGCCGAATTCAAAGAGAAACATACTGAAGTCAAATCTCAGGCTGTATTTGTCGCGGAAGAATCTGAATCCCCCGAAATGGACTTCACTGAAACTGAAGTTGCGAAAATGAGTGAGAGTCTTGAATTTTCTCTGGAAGAAAAGCAGGTTTTTAATCAGGAGACTTCCTTTAAAAATGGAGAAATTGCCAATAAAGAAGAAGTTGTCTCTGAAATGTTTTCCCGTAAAAATGTAATGGAAGAAAGAGAAATCTTTGCAGACAGTAAAAAAGAAGATGACATTATATTAAATCTTGCAAAAGAAAAAAATCTGAAATCGGCCTCCACCGAAAAGAAAGAAAAAGTTTCTCTTCGAGAGCCGGAAAGGCAGACGAATTCTATTCCGGAAAGAAAAGTGGAGATTCCTGTTCAGCAGACGGACAGCAGTGCCGGAGTATTCTCAAATGTGGTTCAGAAAGAACCTACTTACCAGGATCTGTTAAAAAAACTGTCGAGTGAAGCCAAAAAAATTCAAACTCCTTTGAAGGAAAAAATTTCAGAGAAAGAAAAGAATGATGCTTCTGAAAACCCAAAGTCAGTACAGCTGATTTTGAATTCCAAAGAGAAAAAGACTGATTCTGATATGAGTGTTAAAGATTCCGTTCAGACCAGAAAAGAAACTGTCAGGCTTCCGGAAGAAGCTCTTCAGATAAAAAGTTCCAAAGAAAATTCTGTACCTGTTCAAACTGGCGAATCCCAATCGCGTATCGAAGACAGGCAGATCCCCCTGTTTCAGTCTCAACGACAGGTCAGGACTGAAAAGACAAACGCGGAGCTTTCTTTTGTAACGAATCCAAAGGAAGTCCTGAAAAATAATTTTGCTGAAATATTAAAGTCTGTCAGAACAAATATTCTCGAAAATGGGAAATCGCAGGCGGACATTATCCTGCATCCGAAAGAACTGGGAAGGATGAATATTCTGGTCTCTCTGGACAAGGATGCACTTCATGGCAGGATTTTCGTGGAAAATGAAAATGCTAAATCAGTACTTCTGAGTGATCTTTCTTCTCTTCATAAGGAACTGAAAGATATAGGTATGGAGCTTGCGTCGCTGCAGGTGGATCTTTCCGGAAATTCCGGGTTTGCGGCAGAGAAGGGCACTTGGCAGGAAGAATTCGGTTCGGGTTCTGCAAAAAAATCTTCCTACAGTGAAAATTCGGCGGCTGAAGAAGATGTGATTGAATACATCCCTGATCCAGACAGAATACTGGACATAAAGGTCTAAAATGCCAAAACCTGTACAGAACAGTCCGACAGAGTCAAACGAATCTGCACGAAACAGATATCTGGACTCAGATAAAAAATTCAATCTGAAGGATCATCTTGATAAACTGAAAAAAGAAGATGCAAGTGGTCTGAAGGGAATTGAAATTCGAAATACTCCAAAGCAGCTGGGAAAGGATGACTTTCTGAAGCTGCTGATCACTCAACTTTCCAAGCAGGACCCTACCAATCCTGTCAAGGATCAGGATTTCATTGCTCAGATGGCAAATTTTTCGAGTCTGGAGCAGATGAAAAACGTAGCACACAGTCTTCAGAAACTGGAAATGAAACAGTCTTACAATCTGATTGGAAAATTAGTGAGCGGTCCTGATTTTCTAAACGGTGAAAATGTGACTGGAGTTGTAGGAGCAGTTTTTTTTGACGGAGACGGGAAAGCTTTTGTGAGAGTATCCGGCCGTACAATTGAGGTCGATAAGATTCAGCTGATCTCAAGTCCAGAAGTAGTCAATTCAGAAAACATTCAGGAAGAATTGAAAAAAGAGAACGGTTCTGCTAAAGATCCTTCATCTTTTCCTAAAAAAGACCGAAATATACAGAGTGAAGACTCTAATCTGAATCAGGAATATCCGGGTTCAGTAAAATCCAGACGAAATGCATATAAATAAGGACCAGAGAGGAACAGGCTTATGATGAGATCACTTTATTCAGGAGTTTCCGGACTGAAAAACCATCAGGTAAGGATGGATGTTGTGGGAAACAATATCGCGAACGTAAATACGCATGGTTTTAAAACCGAACGAGTTACATTCCAGGATATGATTTCCCAGGAACTTCAGGGTGCTTCTGAGCCTAAAGACAATATCGGGGGTATCAACCCTAAGCAGGTAGGTCTTGGATCTCTGGTTGCAGCGATTGACAAGATCATGTCTCAGGGTTCATTTCAGTCTACAGGAAAGAACACTGATGTCGGTATTTCCGGTGAAGGGTTCTTTGTTGTGAAAGACGGAGACAAGCAGTTCTATACAAGAGCCGGTGCTTTCAATGTAGACAAAAACGGCTATTATGTGAATCCGGTAAACGGTTTCAAGGTCCAAGGCTGGAATTCAAGAATTGATGAGACTGGAAATAAATACATCAACTCATCTGCAACTGTAGAAGATATCGTCCTTCCTATTTACTCAAAAGAGCCTGCAAAAGCAACTAAAGAAGTAGAATACAAATCCAATCTGAATGCGGCAGCACTTGCTGTTCCTGATGATGCAACTCCTGAAGAAAAAATCAAATTCATCAATGATCCTGATCCAAAGAAAAGAAGGGGTCATGCTACTTCGATTATAGTATTCGATGATCAGGGAATGGAAAGAGAACTCAGACTGGAAATGTACAAGGTCAGAGAAAATGTATGGAAGGCTTCCGTGAATATAACTGAAGCATCTCAGGTGACTGTGGATGTTGTCGGCAGCGGCGGACAGAATACTCAGCTTCCAGGAAATAAAGAATTCGAAATCGGTTTTTCACCTGACGGAAGAATTGTAAGTGTAAGTGACGGAGTGGATGCTCAGTCTGCAGGCAAACTGACTGCAAATGTTTCTTTCAGAATCCCTGGAAATCCTACAGTACAGACTTTTGCATTGAATCTCGGTGAGGCAGGAATGGTAAACGGAGTCACTCAGTTTTCAGCAGATTTCACTACAAAAGCTGTAAGGCAGGATGGATATCCTATGGGATATATGGAAGCCTTTACGATTGACAATTCTGGAACAGTGACAGGTGTATACTCGAATGGTATTACTCAGCCGCTGGCTAGGATCGCACTTGCACTCTTCACTAACCCTGCCGGACTCAACAAGGCAGGAGATACTCTTTATACATATTCCATCAACTCAGGCGAGGCAAACATCGGTGAGTCAGGAATTGCAGGAAGAGGAAAAATAAATGCAGGACTTCTGGAAATGTCGAATGTGGATCTTTCTGATCAGTTCACTGATATGATTGTGACTCAGAGAGGTTTTCAGGCAAATTCCAGAACAATTGTGACTTCTGATCAGATGATTCAGGAAGTTCTGGGTCTGAAGCGATAATTAGAAAATTAGTGTATGCCGGCTTTTACGCCGGCTGTATTTTTGTTTTATTAATGCGAAAAACTCTTGTATTTTACCTTTCCTTCTCCGATTATTCCCTAGAGGCATTTTCTTGAAGACTGACAAATTCATATTTACAGACAAACCTGAATTGTCCGCTCTTTTGGAGCCGTATTCAAAACAGATCGGTGCAGAGATTGTTTTCCTGGAAGAAGTTCTGGAAAGGACAGAAGATCTTGAAAGCAGTTCTAAGTTCAAAAAAGTCATTTTTTATCTGAGCAGTGAAAATCTGATCAAAAACCATAAAAGAATCAGACATTTCCTGATGAAAGATTTAAGCATTATATCTTTGATCATTATAAATGCACCCTTGGGAGAGGATGTCCTTTCTAAGACTGATCTGGAAAATGATTTATTTTATACAAATATTAATGATGATGTCCCTGCGGTTTTTGCAGCAAAGACAATTGTAAATGCATTTGCCCATCTTCAGCTCAGAGTGGAAAGTTTTGAACTTCAGTATAAGGTAAACCTCAGTACAAGTCATATTTCCAAACTCACAAGGATCGGAGTGAGTCTCGCAACTGAAAAAGACTATACTAAACTTTTAAGAGACATTCTTTTCAGTGCCAGAGAAATCTGTGCTTCCGACGGAGGGTCACTTTATCTTGTAGAGAGAGATGAAAAAGGCAATCCTAAAAATCTGAGATTCAAGATATCGGCACTCGATCTGAATTCATCTGAATTCATTCTACCGATAAATAAGCAGAGTATTGCGGGATATGTTGCATATACAGGGAAGGTGCTGAACCTGACTGACGTTTACAATCTTGATCCAAATGTGGAATTCCGTTTCAACGGAGAGTTTGACAAAATCAAGAATTACTATTCCAAAAGTATGCTTGTGGTTCCGATGAAAAATCACAGAGGCGAGGTTATTGGAGTCATTCAGCTCATTAACCGCAAAAAGAATTTTCATCAGAAGCTGACCTTAGAGCAGATGAAAGGCTCAGAAGTGATTCCTTTCGATAAATATTCGGAAGAGCTGGTGATGAGTGTTGCCGGACAGGCAGCTGTTGCCATTCAGAACAATAATCTGATTCAGGAAATTGAAACTCTGTTCGAGGGTTTTGTAACTGCCGCAGTCAGTGCGATTGAAGCGAGGGACCCGACTACAAGCGGTCATTCTTTCAGAGTGGCTGATCTCACGGTCGGTCTTGCCGAAGTAGTCGACAGACTGGATTCAGGTACTTTTAGAGATATTACATTCAATTCAGAGCAGATGAAGGAAATCCGTTATGCATCTCTTCTGCACGATTTTGGCAAGGTAGGTGTCAGAGAAAAGGTTCTGGTCAAGGCCAAAAAGCTGGAAAGTTATGAGGTGGATATCATTAAATGGAGATTTCATTATATTCTGAAGGATATTGAATATCGTACTGCCCAGAAAAAACTGGAGTATCTGAAAAAAAACGGATCAGACGGCTTTTTTGAATATGAACTCTCTTTGGATCTCGAACATTCTCAGCAGACGGAAAAGCTGAAAGAATGGCTGAATATCATTATCCGATGCAATGAACCTACAATTTTAGAAGAAGCCAGCTCTCAGGTTCTTCTGGATATTGCAAAAAATAATTACAGATTCATGGATGGAAATGTAGAGCCTCTTCTGACTGCAGACGAACTCAATTATCTGTCCATCAAGAAAGGTTCCCTGGACTTTATAGAGCGGAAGGAAATTGAATCTCATGTGGAACATACGTTTCAGTTCCTTACCAAAATACCCTGGACTCCCGGACTGAAGATGGTTCCAAGTATTGCACATGCCCATCATGAAAAACTGGATGGTACAGGATATCCTAGAGGTCTCGTTTCAGTCGAGATTCCTGTGCAGTCAAAGATGATGACAATTTCTGATATTTTTGATGCTTTGACTGACAAGGATCGACCATACAAAAAGGCAGTCCCGCTTGAAAGAGCGTTGGATATTCTGAAAATGGAAGTTAAGGACGATCATGTGGACGGCGAACTTCTGAATATTTTTATTGAATGTAAAGTATATGAGAAAAGCAAGACTTTCGCAAAGACATCATTTTGAATATTTTTATTGAAGTGAAACTGTATTAGAGATTAAATGGAAAATCTGTTCAGCCGTTCTAATCAATAATATTTTATCTGATAAAAGGCAAGGGGGTTATTTTGAAAAAACAGGAAGAAAGCAGTACTTTTGAAATGCTCGAGCATTATGAAAAGAAGATTTATGATCAGAAGCAGCTCATAGAAATCAGCAAGGCACTGAATTCTACTCTTGACTATGAAAACCTCAAAGATTCGCTTTTGAATACCTGTCTGGCCCAGCTTCAGACAATGAATGCCGCACTTATTCTGGCACCCGATGTGGATGCAAATTATATTCGTCTGGATAAAAACTACAAGGGTTTTGACATCAGTGACCAGGAACTGGATATGAAGATCCCTCTGGAATCTCCTTTGATTCAGGTCTTCGAGGAAAAGTTTAAAGCGATGACAATTCGCAATCTGGAGCAGCACCATTCTTACAATCCTGTGGGAGACGAGTATTTCCGTTTTTTCAAGAACCTTGGAGTGGAGATGATTGCTCCCTTGAATGCAAAAGGCAAGATCAACGGCCTGCTGATTCTGGGTGAGAAAATGACAATGAGTGAGTATCTTGAAAATGACAAGGATTTTCTGACTGTTCTTGCAAGTCTGTCCGGTATTGCTGTGGAAAATATCCGTCTTTATGAACTCGCAACTGTAGATATGATGACTCAACTGAAAGTTCATCATTATTTTCAGACAAGACTCAGAGAAGAGATGGACAGATGCAGAAAGAAAGGATCAAAACTTTCCCTTCTTTTCACGGATGTGGACAAGTTCAAGGTTTTCAACGATACTTACGGACACCAGGCAGGAGATGTTGTACTGATAGAAGTTGCCAAAAAAGTCATGGAGTGCTGTCGGAGAAATGATGTTGCGGCGAGGTATGGCGGAGAGGAATTCTGTGTTGTTATGCCGGGAGCTACGGTGGAAGACGGATTTGAGATGGGTGAAAAAATCAGAAAATCAATCGAAGGTCACCGGGTCATCAATCCTGCTACAGGAGAAGAACTGAAAGTCACGATCAGTGTAGGAGTCACCGAATTTCATCCTGCAGATAAAAACAACAAGGAACTCATTGAAAGATCTGACCAGGCACTTTATAAGGCAAAACATGGCGGTCGAAATCAGACTATTATTAATCCGAGACTGGACTGATCTGTAAATTCGGTTTTATATTGAACCTTTCTGCGGTTCCTAAAATCTAATAATAGATGCGTTTAAAGAACACAGAGGTTTGAATTTGAAATCTCTGAGCGTCATATTTGCTCTGCGAAATTTGCAAATATTTTTATTTAAGTATCAGGGAGGTACGGTTTGAGGCTGTTCATATCATTTCTTTTCATTTTCGGACTTTTTACAAGCCCGGTTTTTTCTGCCAAAAAATATGCTTTGATCATTGGTTCCAATTACAAAGGAAACAAATCAGGCATCAATGAACTTCAGCTTTGTGAAGCGGATGCGACTTATATGGAGTCCCAGATCAAAAAGGTGGGGAATTTTGATGAAATCAAGGTTCTTCTCGGCAGAGATGTGACAAAGATAAATATAGAAAGAGAGATTCGGTCTATCGGAGGCAAGGCTTCCAAGGACGATACGGTTTTTCTGTATTTTGCGGGACACGGTTTTTATCAGAGAGATGCGAGTGCTAAAAACGGAATGAGAAACTTCATTGTGTGCTACGACAGGCCCCATCTTTCTGATGATGAACTCGATGATTATCTAAAATCGATCAAGTCCCCGAAGACCCTTTTCGCTTTTGACTGCTGTTATTCAGGCGGTATTACTAAGAAAGGAAAGCAGACCAGAGGAGACAAGGTTATCCCGATTCCGGAAGGATCTCAGGGAACAGTAAAAACGGATGATGACTTCTTTTTTCAGAACAAGGCATTGATATCTTCCGCAGATGACAATCAGGTAGCCATCGAAGTTGGCGGCACAATCAACCATGGTATTTTTACTTATCATTTCGGAAAGGCTATGGAAACGGCGGATCTGAATGGAGACAAGGTAGTAACTGCACTGGAAGCTTTTTTCAAGACAAGAGATGATGTGGGAAGAACTGCAAGAGAAAATGATCATGTGCAGACTCCTCAAATTTCCGGTGATGCTTCCGGTTTTTTTCTTGCCGGTTCAGATAAGCCTGAACCTCCTAAAGTGGATCCGACACCCGTTGTAAAACCGGAACCGAAACCGGAACCGGAATACAATCCTCCTAAAAAAGATCCTGAAAATCCTCCAGTTACACCGCAGGAACCTCCTGCAGTTCAGACATCCAAAAAAGGCGGTCTTCTGATCCGTACATCCATCATCAAAGACAGAAAGTTCGGATGGGTGAATCTGACACCGGAACAGATGGTTAAAAACAGAGACAGAAAAGGAACAAGGGCAGTAAAAGTTCTCATCGATGATCAGGATGTAAATTATAATTTAATTACAGTAAAGTCCGACAACTGGGGTGCCACAACGACGACCAAGGGGGAGGTCTACAATATTTCTTTGAAGAATGTCCCTGCAGGAGTTCATAAGCTGACTGTACGTGCAGATGATTATCCTGAAATTGTGACTACCTGTGCTGTAATGAATGACAAGGAAACGACTGTGGATCTTCTGAATTCGATGAGCGGTTTTGGGGCAGTGCAGGGTACTGTTTATTATAAGACTCTTGATAATCCGGTGAGCAATCATCCGATTTATATGCCCACAATTAAGAGTGCGGTCGGTCAGAGAAAAGTATTTACCGATGAAAAAGGTCAGTTCTGGTTTACAAACCTGATTCCGGGTGAATATGAAGTCAGGGCATCCTTTGCTGAAAATCTCGATCTCAGCAATTCAATGATCAAAGTGACTGAAGGAGAAATTACAAAAATCCAGGTCATATTGAATGTAAAACTTCCTGGAACAAAGACAAAATACTGAAGTGACTTTTTTGTCTGAAAGCGGCGTTTCGAAACGTCGCTTCCAAGCGCATCACCGAACCTCTTCAGTAAGGCTGATACAGATTCTTTGAAAAGTTTCTTTTGTCCAAGATAGAAGCGTATTTTTCTTTCAGAATTTTTCTTTCAGCCGGACTTGCCTTCAAAAGTGCCCCAAAAATCTTATCAGCTTCAGCATCTTTTCCTGAAAATATCAGTGCATATATGTAATTGAAGATTTCTTCTTCTGTATCTGTATCCGGATTTACAGACTGTTTGAAATTCAAGACAGCCTTGTCCATATCTCCTTCTTTCAAATATGCTGTCCCAAGCATCTTTTTTTCTGCGGCAGTTGTCTGTGTTTTTTTGGAAAGAATGGAAATGACTTCTTTCGGATCATTCATTGTTTCGAGCAGAAGAGATGTGTAAACTGGAGTAATGTCCGGAAGCTCAATTTTTTTGTCGTACATTTCTTTTGCAAGATCATACGCTTCTTTTTTCTTTCCGAGACCTTTCAGTGCTTTTATCTGAATGATTTTTGCCTTAAAATAATTTTCTTTCAGACGCATTGTAGTTTCGGATTCTCTTACTGCCTTTTCCAGATCTCCGGCAATATAATATGCCGCAGCCAGATTGTATCTGTAAAACGGATTATAGTCAGCTCTTGCACATGCCTTTTCAAAATACTTTGCAGCTTTGTCCCATTTGTTCTGGCGGGAAAGCACGAGTCCAAAAAGAAAAAGAGAGGGGTCATGGCCGGGACTTTTTTTCAAACCTATCAGAAGAGTTTTCAGTGAATTTGCATAATCTTTTGCAGCGAACATTGCATAACTTTTTATATACTCAGGTTCAGGGGACGAAGGAAGCTTATCTTCAATTTTTTTCCCGATCTGTTCAGCTTCCTTCCATTTTTTGTTTCGGAGAAATGACTGTGACTCGTGAATCAGTTTTGTGATTTCCAGCCGGAGTTCTGCCGGAATTTCATTTGTCTTTTTACTTTCCTCTTCAGCAAGAAATTCTTTTTCTCCGGGAAGAAGAGCATCTTCAGCGAATGTTTCATTTATTAATAATAACAGCAGACAGAGTATGCGAATCATAGCTTGATTTTAAACTGATACCTTTCAAAGCAAGTTTTTAATTTGAATACTCGGGATGTCCTGATGAGCACAATTCATTCTGTTTATTTTGAGATCTGCATAAAACTTGAACTTTTACACAACCTCATATCTCCGTCTGAACAGGATTTTCTGTAAAGGGATACGGAACCTTTTTTCAGAACCAGTGCATACTGATTTGCAGAATTCTGCAGCTGTGCAAAAATGATTTTCTGATCAAGGTAGGGCGAGAAACTTTTTTCGTCAATCAGCACATATTCTTTCAGATTCTGCTCCCTGAAAGGATATACAGGATTTCTGTTCAGAACCAGTGAGCCGATATCAAAACCTGCAGATACATTTTTTCCAGGAGGGATAATATTTGCAAGGGACCGTATATCAGTGAATCTTTCAGCATCGGTTTTTTCTGTTCTGAATTTCCTTGGAAAATCTGCATCTCTTGTCGACTGATAAAAAGAACTCAGCAGCATAAAATAAAGCAGAATAATTTTTGTTTTTCTGTTCCTGAAAAACGAGTTTATTCCGGACAGTCCGGCCAGGAATGAGAACAGAAGACTGCCTATGACTGTATAGCAGTAATAATTATAAATTTCATTATGCCATTTTCTGTCTGAAAGAAAATGCAGAATCTGAACGGGAAGAACTGAAATCCAGTAGGCAGGGGAAGTCAGAAGAGACAGTCCGAATCCTGCAGCAAACTGTTTCCATACTTTAAAATTGAATCTTTCAGCTATGATAAAAGGATGATTCACAATACCGAGTGCAATCTTATCAGCAGAAAATCCGAGATAGGAATATGCAGAGAGCCAGTTTTCCTTAGCAGAAGAATCTGCATAGGACTGAAAAAACGGAACTGCTGCAAAAAAATGCAGAAACGAAAATGAAAGAATCAGAGAGAACCGCAAATACTGTTTTTTGAACAGAAAATAAAAACTCAAAAAGGAAAAATATATCGACATATCTTCTTTCATCAGAATGCAAAGAATGAATCCTGCTGCTTCAGTGAATCTGCTGCCTGACAGATAACCGTAAATGAAAATCAGAAAAAATGACAAAATCATGATTTCAAAATGATAAGAGGAATGAAGCCTGAACATAAACAGGTTGGTCAGGAAGAATATGAACAGAATTTTTCTCTGATAAAACGGAAAATGTTTCAGAATCCTGCTGTAAATGAAGAGACTTAAAGCAGTAAAAAAAATGAGAGAAACTCCATAGAAAATTCTGTCTCCTGAAAGAGTGAACGGTACTGCAAAAATAAGAGCAGGTGAAAAATGGTGTGCCAGAAAGTTCCCCGTTTCCATATTTCCGTGATAATGAGTTCTGAAAAAATTTCCTCTGGATGTTTCCAGAAGCACTTCTGCAATCGAAGTATAATCATAGTCGGCAAGGTAGAAACTGTGATAATCAAAGTATAAAAGTATAATAAAGTATAGGATATATATTAATGATGATGATAGGTAAAAATGACTTTCAGAGAGAATGAGTCCGGTTTTTCTAACTTTTGGAAAAAAGCTGAACAGAAGCAGAATTGCGGATAATGCAGGAATCGTACCTGACGTCAGAATTCGGCTGTCCATTTTCAGAAAAGGCACAGTCAGAAACAGATAAACAAGAAACAGAAGAAAAGCCATCTTCAGTAATTTGTCCCTGCTGAAATGTAAAAATTCATATTATTTAATTGTTTATGCATTTTAATTTATACTGAGAAGCGGCAGTCGGATTATCTTTCAAGTGAATAAAGTTTCTGTGTCTTTTAAAATCGTAGGCAATTTGAGGATATCAGGACTGACTTGGAGAAAGATCTCGCAGTCAATCCTGATGAAAAATCAAATTTTCAGTGAATTGCTCTGGAAAGAATCGGTCTGAATTTCTTCTCAAACTCTTCTTTGTCCAGTTTTTTCTCGTCGTTCTTGTAGTTGATTCCGCCTACATTTGCAACTGCGAATTTATGGACTGATTCCGGATCATATTCAGAAAAAAACTTTTCAGAAGTTGTGAATGTTTCCTCATCCGGTCCTTTATCGCCCTTAGTTCTTTGGACTGTCACCTGAAGAGATTCTTCTTTTTCTCCGATCTTGTCCTTTTTTCCATCCTCGCCTGACTCAAGTTTCGGTTTAGGCCATTCAGGATGATTGTCTTTTCCTTTCTTTACGGCATATCCGAGTGTGCTGTATGCTTTTGATCTGTAATAAACCTTAGTATCATAGATCGGAAAATCCTGATATACGGGCACTGATCTGGTTCTAGTCACGCTTCTGTTTGTATAGGTAGGGACGTCCTTACAGGATGTGGTCTTTTTGCTTGCCCCTGAACCGGTGGATTTATAACTCGTAGAACATTCCTTTTTTGTTCCGCTCTGCACCCTCTCTGTATCAGAGTAGGATTCCATTCGAGAGCCGATCTGTCTTTTTTCATGTCCTTTGACTTCTCTTTTTTCAGAAAGAACCTGAATTGCTTCTCCTTTCAGATGGCCTTTCCAGTCGGAACGGTTCTCTGTCTGATATCGCTGCACTTCCACAGCTCTGATCCAGGACACTGATTTTACTTTGTATTCTACATTTGTGGAACATGTACTCCAGGAATAAAGAATACCTAAAAAACCTATGACTCCTGCCCCGATTTTCCACCATTTTCCTGCTTTCGGGATTTCCTGAGCAGGTTCTTCTGTTTTCCCGTCTCTCTCGTCTTTTTTCTTCTGCTTTTCTTCTCTTTTTTTCAGTTCATCAAAATAATTTTTTTCACTGTCTTCTCTGGTTGCACCGCACCCCTTGCACTTGGTATCCACTTGAGAATTCAAGGACTCACAGAATGAACAGATCCAGTCAGGGCCGAGCTTAAACTCTTCTTCTTTCTTTTTGTCTTCTACCTTTTCTTCCGTTTCCTTTCGGTAGAATGTGATACTGTTGTCTCTGGGATAACCGCAGGCCTTGCACTTGTACTCATCCCCTCGTATTTCTTTTGTGCCGCATTTAGGACAGTCCCAATATTCAAAAACATATTCTTCAATGATTTCTTCGTCGCTCATAGTTTCACCGTGCGCACGATTTTTTGGAAAAAACAAATTATGTCAAGCAGTTTTCACGATGTCAGACAATGAGAAAAAGCAGTCAGATTTCCATTTTCTTTTTTTTCAGATATGTTCGGCAGTCCGGGACTTTATCCTTGTTTCCGATGTATGAATCCAGATAGATACTGTAAGACTCTCCCTTGTTCTGATGGACTGAACCGTATCTGTAGTCATCTCTGCACACTGCTTCGATTTTGAGACCTTTTTCACGTCTTCTGATATCGTAGACTCCTGTTGCTCTCATCCCGCCGGCATGGTATATCATCACCATAATATTGTCTTCCCGCATACTCATTCCGAGATGTTTGAGCATTCGCTTGAATTCCTTCTTGGTTGTGTAGGCAGGATCAAGTGCATTGCTCATATAAACGACTGATACTCTTGAGGGAGAGAAGTCATAACTTCCTTCATGCAGAAAACCCAGATTGAATCGGACCTCTTCCACAGCGTCGCTGTTCTCTATAAATCTTTTGATTGCCCGTCTGCACATATTTCCCTGTCCGTTTCTGCACACGGAATCATAGTCCAGTCTGTCCATTTTTTTTCTCGGTTTAAGATCCAGACCGACATCCCATTCAATGCTGCCTTCAAATTTTTTCCAGTCGATCCCTTCATTCATAGAGCCTTTTGAGAACTCTCTGAATACCTGAAAATGAGATTCTACGATTTTCCAGTCTATATCCAGAAATATAATTCTTTTGCATCCTAGAATTCCGTGAATAATGTAGGGCTGCATAAATCCTACCGAATAACAGTCTTTTTCGTAATCTCCATAGACAGACTTTACAATCGAGAAATCCTTTTCCACGCCGATGTCATTCATACTGTAAAAATTCCAGCATCCGAGAATCAGCTTGGAAAGCCAGTCGTTGTCCTCGAGAATACTTTGAGTCTTCTGATAAAGCGACCAGTTCTGTTTTTCGATTTTTTTCATTCCGTAAATCATTTCACAGAGATTGCCCTGTCTTTCCTTTAGAATCCTGAAAAAAATATCGATTTCTTCCGCACCATGAACAGTGCTCAGCGGAAAATCCAGTATCTGTCTGTGCTGATCCGCAAGATTCAGAATAAACTTGGTTGCGGGGAGCCATGTGTGTGTTTTCGGAACAGAAGTCTTGACTTCAGCCTGTCCTTCCTGCGAAGAACGGCAGTTCCAGAAAAAACATATAAATATCAATAATATTGCTTTGAATTTCATCTGATTGGAGAGGCCTGTTTTTTTACAATATTAACCCTTTTTTTCAGATCGCCTCTTTCTGTAAACTAGGTGTCTGAAAAAACTGCTTTTCAATTCAGCAGTCTCCAGAAAAATTTTCATCATGAGTGAACATGTCAAATCCTTAGGTAAATTTTATCTTATTTCCGATCTTCCGCTTTTCAGCGCACTTTCGAGTTCAGACAAAGCGTATATAGCTGACCGGGCGCAGATATCGGAGTACAAGAGAGGAGACGTGATTTACGAAGTATCGGCTCCGAAAGATTTTCTCTATCTTATCATTCAAGGCACTGTAGAACTTTATCTTCCCGAAGACAGATCAAAAGAACAGAAGGAAACTCCTGTTCAGATTATGAGAAAAGGGGACTGTCTGGGAATTGTGTCTATGCTCGGAAACAGACCTCACAGTCTGTCTGCACGGTCACTTTCCGATACTAGAGTCATCCGTTTTGATGACCGTTCGCTCAGTCAGATTCTCGCCCGAGTCCCTTCATTGGGTCTAGGTTTTTCCCGTTCTCTTTCCAAGAGAATGAAAGTCATTCAGGGAAGCGACGGCAAAATCGTAGAAAGTACCGTTATTGCAGTCTATTCTCCCGAGGATGAAGATTTTGGATCTGAATATGCAGCAGATCTCTGTCTGCAGATATCAAAGGAATCAGCAAGAAAAGCTGTAGTTCTCCGATTCAACAAGAAAAACAAAAGTTTTGCACGGACCTCACTGAAAGTGAAGGAAATCAACTCGAAAAGTTCGGAAGACCTCCTGAACTGTCTCGGCACATTTCTTTTTAATTATCATTATATTATCATGGATCTTTCTCCGGACAATCCTGATGAAGCAGGCCTTTTGCTGAAGGAAGCTGACATTTGTCATTTTCTGAACTTAAAAGAGTCAGGCCTGAATTTTACTCAGGAAATGCTTAAAAATCTGAAGATTGACCCTAAAAAAATTGCCCCGTCTTTTATGCAGATTCTGCCTTTGGACAGGAACTGGAATCAGGAAAAAAAAACGGAGTTTGTGAGACAGAAGGCCAGAGAAATTACCGGAATGAGAATCGGGCTTTCTCTTGGAGGAGGGGCAGCATTCGGACTTGCTCAAATAGGAGTTCTGAAAATCATCGAAAAGGAAAAAATTCCAGTGGATATTGTTTCCGGAACCAGTATCGGTTCTCTCATCGGAGCATTGTGGGCAAACGGGCTTTCTGCATCGGATATGGAAAAAAATGACGGAAGAGTTTGATTCACTCTTTAAGATGATGAAACTGATGGATTTTTCCATTTTTCCTAAAAAAGGCTTGGTTTCCGGTAAAAACGTTCGAAAGTTTTTGTCAGGTTTTCTGGGAGAAAACACATTTGCAGACATGAAAAAGGAACTGAGAGTCGTTTCCTGCAATATCAATAAAAGGGAGGAAATTGTCATTTCAGAGGGAAATGTGGTAGAAGCTGTAATGGCCAGCACTGCAATCCCGGGACTTTTTAATCCTATCCAGAAGGAGGACGGCAGAGTTTTAGTGGATGGAGGGGTTGTCAATCCTCTTCCTGTAAGTGTTCTTGCGAAGGAAGGAATCAAAAGAATTATTGCAGTCAATGCAATGCCCTCTCCGGATGATGTGACTAAATCCAATCAGCAGAATCAGAATCTAATGGATATATTTATCAACAGTTTTTATTCTCTCCAGTACAGTCTCTGTAAATATGCCATCCAGGGCTCCGACGTGTATATCAGTCCAATTCTTGAGAATTCTTCCTGGTATGAATTTTACAGAGCAAAAGACTTTATTGCTCTCGGAGAGAAAATGGCATCTGAGAAGATTTCTGAACTGAAAAGGTTAATGAAACCTTAATAAAATGACAGAATTTTTGAAAAAAAATTGACGCAGAATGTATTTATTTCATCCTATGGCTACGTCTTATAAGACAGACTTAATAGAAGTTAATAGAAAAGGAGTATAACATGAGAAATTTAGAAAAATTTGGATCAGGAAAGGTGCTGATTTACCTTACACTGATTCTTTCGTTGGTTTTCGTCGATTGCGGCGGAAAAAAGAAAAAAGGCTTTTTGGCCAGTACATTCTGGATTGCAGCTCTTACAGGCACAAATCCTTCAAAAACAACCTCCAATCAGAACACCACTTTGGATCCTAACGGAGTAGCTCTTCCTACTCAATCTGCAACTGGTGCATCTTCTCAGGAAGTGGCCAATCACGGTCCTGCTGTGATAAATGGAAATCTGCAAGTCAACAATTGTACAGATGCCGGAAACAATCCGATTGCCTGTTCTGCTGACGCAGGTCTGGATCTCACTCAGGTGACTGTTTCACTGATTGCAGCGGACGGGACTGTAGTTGCAACAACCAAACCCGGCACAGATGGAAATTACTCATTTAATATTCCTGATCTGAAAAATGGAGATTACAGAGTTCTGATTACTCAAGGGAACGGAGTCAATGCAGCCTATCAGGATGTAAATTTCAGCTTTAATCCGGTGGACAGTGCACAAAATACATTGACTGCCAATCTGCAGACTTCCAGACTTTATATTACTTCCGGTCCTGCGTCCATTACTGGTATGGCAGTGACTCCAGGTTTTAAGGATCAGACAGGTGCAACGATTGTTGCTGCAGGCCCACTGCCCACAGGAACAACTGTACAGCTTCTGGACAATTCCGGAAATGTTGTGGCAACAACAACTACAAATGCTTCGGGCGCATATACATTCAATCTGCCGAATCTGGTAAACGGGAATTATACAGTAAAGGCATTGGGATCTGCTCAGACTTCCAATTCTCAGCCATTTTCTGATGTATCGAGCGGTTTTCAATTTACTTTCCTGGGAAATAATCCGGCTTCCACTACCAATGTAAATATTCCTGGACTTGTTTCCGGATGGAATCCGGCGACAAGTGCAGTTGGAAATCTGGTCAACTGGACAGTTACAAACGTTGCAGTATCCGGTTCTGACCTTTCCGGTTTCACAGTGAAACTGAAAGATGCCAATGGAAATGTAATTGGAACTACAACTACAAATGCAAACGGTCAGTATTCTTTCAGCAATGTTCTGAGTTCCGGAGTTTATTCTATCGAAGTTTCCAAAACCGGATTTATGACTTCGAACAGTTCGTTCTCTTTTACTCCGAACCCAAGCGGATCTGCTACGACCGTAACTCAGTCAGGAGGACCTAATAAGATGGTTCCTAAGCCATCTAATGTTACAGGTCAAGTATCGGGGCCTTCCGGCACGCCTCCAAGAATTGAAGGGGCATCCATCAATTTCCGTCCAGACAGCACTCAGAAACCGTCAAACTTACTTTATTTGGCTACCGGAACGGATGACAGGCTAAGAAATCTTGCATCTCTGTGGATGAGAGAAGCTTGTATCGCAGTATCAGCGTGTGCCACAGCATGTTCTGCTCAGTCCTTTGCACCGACTTGTGTTGCTGCAAATCAGGGAGCAGGTCCTTCCTGGACATACACTACTTATGCAAACAAGGTCTATGAAACTAGCGGAAACAATGTCGTATTCACTGCCGTTGCAGGTGTCTGGAGTTACTATGTCGCTGCTCCCGGATATCAGAACTCAAGTGTAATGTCGATCACTTTGAATGGACAGGATGTAAATGCTGCTCCAGTTGTTCTAAACCCTACAACCCACAGGGGACAGATTGCAGGACAGACAGTTGTTCTGGACACACTCGTTTCAGGAACTAAAAATGCATACGGTGCACCTGTTACAGGATATTCTACACAGACTGGCGTACCTGGAATGTTTGCAGTACTGCTCGGAAATTCTGACAATTCCGGAAATCCAGTGGCACATATTACAGTAACGAATGCGACCGGTCAGTATGCATTTGATGGAAATTCCAAAGTAGTTGCTCTTCCTGCACTTACAACA
This sequence comes from Spirochaetota bacterium, assembly GCA_052033835.1. GTDB lineage: Bacteria > Spirochaetota > Leptospiria > Leptospirales > Leptospiraceae > DAORDI01. Next base: position 15,323 of record JBPOJG010000525.1, on the reverse strand, counting down.
CTCTGCAGTATCAGTGCTCTAGTTTCCAGTGTTGCTCCGGGTAATACTTCACTTTCAGGACAGTCGTGCAATGACAATGCGGATGCACTGAGAGTTGCTTATGCAATCAGTCAGTACAGCACAACTGCAAAACTTTTGAGTGATGCTTCGAATAATGTGATTGGGGGTGATGCTGCATCGATCTGTACTGCAGGCTGTCCTGTCACTGCAACGGGTTATCAGTTCCGTGCAGGTTCCTACAACATTATCGTAGCTGATCCATTGAAGCATATGAGTGCTTCTTCTACAGGAGTCAATATATCTACTTCCAATCCTGCAACATCAGGATCTGTTGTCTCTGTCGTAAATTCGATTCTGCATCTTCCTAGAAGACAGATCACCGGAACGATCACTGACGCAATCTCTACAGGTGCAATGAGCGGTGCTACAGTTGAACTTGGGTTGGATACAGATTCAGATCCTTCCACAATTACTTGGGGACCAGCCAGAAGAGATCCTGATACACTTTCCGGATCAAGACTTGGTGCCTCCGATATTCAAGTGCCTTCTGTGACTACAGATGCGAATGGACAGTATGTGATTAACAATGTCGATCCTGGAACTTACGTATTGAGAGTGTCCAGACCGGGTTATGTGACTGAACTGATACAGGTGACTGTTCCGAGTACAGGGGCTGCAACTGTAGTGAATTTGGGAATAGTGCCTGATGGACCGAGAGGAAATATTTCAGGAAGAGTTGTGCTTGCTGGAGGCGCACCGTTTACCGGAACATACACTCTGGAAATCATTCATCCGACTGCGGGTACAAGACCGACTTCTCCTGTTGCTCCGGCAAGTCTGACAAGCGGTACTTCCGTATTTTCAAATGTTCCTAATTACAATATATTCTCCGTAAATCCTGGAACATGGAAAATCAAATTTGCGTCCGCCGGATATGTTCCTGTTGAAGGAATCATTACAGTCCAGTCAGGTGCCACTACAAACTTTGATATTGTTACAATGATTCCTGGATCGCAGGCGCCTGCATCCATTTCCGGACGCCTGTTGAATGCTCAGAACAATACCGCAATTACTACAGGGCTCACTGTGAGAATTCGTCCAGGAGTGGGAGTGACGAGCGGTCCATATGCTTTGGATTCAGCAAACGCAACAATCGGTGCAGTTACTTCAGCAGCTGACGGATCGTATGTAATACCGAATGTTCCAGCAGGCAACTATACGATAGAGGTGAGCGGAACAGGCTATTCTACAACGTATCAGACTGTAATTTCTGCAGGTGCAAATTCGGCAAATCAGAACATACTTGTTTCTCCAGTTCTTGGTGCAACCGAAGTCAGAATTGTTCTCTCTTGGAAAGCGACTCCTAGAGATGTGGATTCTCATTTGGAGTTTGGATCCGGATCAACTGAACAGGTGGTATGGAATCAGAAAAACAGGCTTTGTTCAAATGCAACTGTAGAATCTGCCAAAGGAAGCAGTCAGCCTCTGAGAACTGATATCTGTGATCTGACTCTCGATTATGACGTAGTGACTGGATACGGCCCTGAAACAGTTACAATGAAGAACACTGTATGGACTAAACCAAGAAGAGGATACAGTCTTTACAATTGGTCTAATGAAGCATCTCTTTCTACTTCAGGATCCACTGTAAAAGTTTATAAAGCAACTGGGCTTGTCAGAACTTACAATGTCGGACCTGCGCAGGTGGGAAGATGGTGGCAGATGTTCTGCCTTCAGGCTGACAGAACAATTATTGACGTCGGCCAGACCGGATGTTCAGCATCAAGTTTCTTCAACACACCGCAGAACTGATTGATTCTTCCGGTTCTTTCAAAAAGGAAAAAGGGATTCAGAAATGAATCCCTTTTTTTATGTACTTAATAAAAGCAAAAAAGCCTTTACATCGGCAGGTATCATTCAAATATCTTTTATATGAAATCATTTCATTATGAGCTCATCTATGAATGAAGTGCTTATACCTTCATTCATTCTTGATTCAGAATTTCTATTGTTCTGTGAATTTGATTCAGAATTCAGGATCAGGCGTTCGAACAGATATTTTTCAGAGTCAGTGATCGGAGAGATGGATGGAGTGTCTTTTATGGATCTGATTCATCCTGAAGACAAAAATCTTTTTAAAATCGGATGCAGAGTGATCTTTTCCGGTGAAGTTCCAAAATTTAAAATCGAACTCAGACTCATAGGATTAAAGAACTTTCTAGTATGGGTTGATTGGGAGTTTTCAATTCGTGATTTCTCCGAAGTTCAGAATCTGGTAATTACCGGGCTTGGAAAAGATATTACTGAATTTAAGAAAAATGAAATTGTAATTCTTTCCTCTGAAAGAGAAAAGCAGAAAGTCATTGAAGATGAGCTGAAAAGAAACAGAGAACGGTATTCTGCAGTCATTGATTCAATGCAGGAAGGCGTTATTATATATGATCTTGATGGAAAGATTATTGACTGCAATAAAAGTGCAGAAAGAATTCTGGAATTAAGACGTTCCGAGCTTTTAGGACTGACTCATTCAGAACCTGTTTTGAAAATTATAAAAGAAGACAATTCTGATTTTTTACCGGAGGACATTCCTGTTTTGTCTTCCCTCAAAACTGGACAGTCCTACCGGAATACCGTTATGGGGATTTATAAGAGGAGCGGAGATCTGATATGGATTTCCGGCAGTTCACAGATTCTCTGCAATCCGGAATCGGGAATGCCGTTCGGAGCTGCGCAGATTTTTTATGATATCACTGAGATGAAGACTGCAGACGAAAAACTGAGAGCGAACCGTGAGTTCCTGAGTAATCTGATTGACACTCTTCCCGGGTACGTTTATCGAGTGGCAAATGATTCTGATTACACTCCTTTATTCATCAGTGAATCGGTATATGAAATTACTGGGTATACTCAAAGTGAATATTATACTCAGAAGAAAATTCTATGCGGCAGAGAAATTCATCCGGAATTTGCCGACGATATTCGTGAGTCTCTGCAGAAGGCTTTGACTGAAAAAAAACCTTATGAGTTTGAATATAAAATCATTACAAAATCAGGATCAGAAAAATGGGTATGGGAGAAGGGCAAAGGGATCTTTGATGATTCGGGGCAGCTGAAATACCTGGAAGGATTTGTAAGTGATATTACTGATACAATTTCTCTGAAGGAGAAACTTATTTCTGAACGAGGAAGGCTTTATGATATTATAGAAGCAGCCAACGTAGGAACATGGCAGTGGAACATTCAGACTGGCGAGGTTATTATTAACAAAAAATGGACAGAGATTGCAGGTTACAGTTTTACTGATCTGATGCCTTTTACGATGAAGGTTTGGATTTCTCTGATACATCCCGATGATTTCAGGCTGTCCAAGGCCATAATGAAGAAGCATCTTTTTGGAAAGACGGATTTTTATCTTTGTGAAATTAGAATAAAACACAAGAATGGAAGCTGGTTCTGGGTTTCGAGCAGAGGAAAGGTTCTTTCCAGAAAGAACGGAAAGCCGCTTCTGATGTCAGGAACAATTCAGGATATTAATTCGAAAAAGACTGCAGAAGAAAGAAACCGAGAGATTTTGGACAGGTTTACTAAGATTGCACTGCATCTCCCAGGATTCATTTTTCTTTTTTGTTTGAGACCGGACGGTAGGTTTCTCCTGCCGTATGCCAGCAATGGGATAAAGGAAATATTCGAAATTGATCCGGAGGATGTGAAGAATGACGGAGCTCCGATTTTCAGGATTATCCATCCAAGTGATAAAGAAAAAGTCATGGAATCTATACTGAATTCTTCAGTGACACTGACACCCTGGCAGCAGGAGTGGCGGATAATTCAGAAAAGCGGAAGGATTCTCTGGCTGGGGGGAAATTCTTCTCCTGCCAGGCAGGAGGACGGCAGCATTGTCTGGTTCGGCTACTGCAGAAATATTACAGAAGAGAAACTGGCGGAGCAGAACCTTCAGGAAAGCGAACTCAAGCAGAAAACAGTCCTCGAAACAATTCTGGATTCAGTTCTGATTATAAACAGACTGGGCATCATTCAGATGGCAAACAGAGCAACAGAAAAAATATTCGGTTATGATATTAATGAAATAATGGGTAAAAATATATCAATTTTAATGCCTGAGCCGTTCTCTTCAATGCATGATATTTACATAAAAAAGTATCTGGAAACAGGAAATCGGCATATTATAGGCATAGGCAGAGAAGTGCAGGGGAAAAAGAAAAATGGCGAGATATTTCCCTGTGAGCTTTCTGTGTCAGAATGGGACTTCAAAGGGGAGAAATACTTTACTGGAACAATACACGATATTTCGTATAAGAAAATTGTGGAGGAGCAGCTTAAGCAGTCTCAGAAAATGGAGGCTCTAGGCCAGATTGCGGGCGGAGTTGCACATGATTTTAACAATATCCTCGCAGTCATAATGGGTAATGTAGAACTTCTGGAGAGAAAAATTCAAAATCTCAGTGATGAGTCCATAAAAAAGAATATTCAAAAAACACTGAATGCAGTGGATAGAGGGTCGCATCTTACATCCAAGCTTCTTTCATTTGCAAGAAAGCAGAATCTGAATCAGGAAACTGCCGACATAAATCATATTCTTCAGGATATGAAGGATATGATTGAAAGAGTCATAGGCAGACATATACAGATTATTCTGGATCTTTATTCAGAACCGCTTCCTATCCTGATTGATAAAAACGAGATGGAGAATGTAATCCTTAATCTGGCTATCAATGCAAGGGATGCTATGACTGATTCGGGAGTTTTGACAATCAGGACTTCGAAAAAGGACAGGATCTCGCCAGCCGATGCAGATTATGTGTATAAACCGGATAAAGTATACGCTGAAATTACTGTTTCTGACACAGGCAAGGGTATTCCGCCCGAAATCATTCAGAAGATATATGAACCGTTTTTTACTACAAAGGGAGCAGGCAAAGGTACTGGCCTTGGGCTTTCGATGACTTACAGTTTTGAAAAACAGTTCAAGGGTTTTATTGCTGTTGAAAGCGCTGTAAACAAGGGAACGTCCTTTTCATTGTCTTTTCCTCTTCAGAATGAGGATCTGCTCGAAACGGGAAAAAGAGATCCTATGTCCGAAGAAAAACAAGTATTAAAAAACAGAGGTATTGTACTTATAGTCGATGATGAGTATTCTGTTTTGGAAACAGCATCATCTATTCTTACCGAATCGGGATTCATTGTACTGAAAGCAGAGAATGCCCAGGAGGCACTGACTGTTCTTTCTATGAACCAGGCAGATATTGTCATCACCGATATAACTATGCCTGGAGAAATGAATGGACTGGAACTAGCCAGGGTTATCAGAAAAGAAAGACCAAATATTAAGATTATACTGACTTCAGGATATCCAGGTGATCTCAGGAAAAAGGAAAATTCTGATCTCAGCGGCTTTGCATTTATTGCAAAACCTTACAAAGCATTTGAATTTGAAAAAATTGTAAGAAAAGAATTGGATAAAAAATAATGATAATTAAGAAAGCTTTAATCGTGGATGATGATACTGAAATTATTGAATGTATTGCCAGTGTTTTGACTGAACTCGGATGTGAAGAAATAATTCAGATATCCAATTCATTGAAACTTCAGGAAAATTATGGAAATGATCTGGATCTTCTGGTCATCGATCTTTTTATGCCGGAACTTGACGGAATTGAAATCCTGAGGTATCTGGGAGAAATGAAAAGCAGATCGTTTATTATTCTGATCAGCGGGCAGAGCAAGCAGGTTCTTGCAAGTGCAGAGAGAATTGCAAAGGCGTACGGTCTCAATGTACTTGGAACTCTGGCAAAACCTTTTTCAATCAACGGTCTCATTGAACTGGTGGAAAAGGCTGAAAATTACAGCAGCAGAAGCAGAGGGATGAGAATGCAGGGGCTGGATTTTACGGAAGAGGATCTTCGTGAGGCAGTCCATGATAAAAAAATTATAATGTATTACCAGCCCCAGATAGATCTTCGTAAGAAAATTGTTTCAGGTTTTGAGGCACTTGTAAGGTGGCAGCATCCTCAGCATGGTCTTGTTTTTCCTGATCAGTTTCTGGCGAAAGTGGAAAAAATGAATCTGCTTCCTTTTCTCACGGAATACATTATAGACGAGGCCCTTGGATTCTGCGGACAGCTGAAGCAGGACGGATACTACAAAAGAATCTCTGTGAATGTGACTGTATTTGATCTTACTGATTCCTCTATGCCGGAATATATTCTGTCGCTCATTAAAAAATACAGTCTCGATACTGAACAGGTAGTGATTGAGCTGATTGAAACTGGACAGATTGAAGAAAATCTGAAAAGTCTTGAAATACTTACAAGGCTTTCGATGAAAGGAATTAATCTTTCAATAGATGATTTTGGAACGGGTTATTCCTCCCTGAATCAGCTGCAGAAAGCACCTTTCAATGAGCTGAAAATAGACAAGAGTTTTGTTTTTGAGTTTATGAAAAATCCGGATTCGAGAACAATTATTGAATCGACTGTGGATATGGCTCATAAACTCAATCTGGAAGTCGTGGCAGAAGGTATTGAAAACAGACAGATCGCGGATATGCTTTCAGATATAGGAGTCGATACAGGGCAGGGATACCATTTCAGTATGCCCCTTCCTGCATTTTCAGTGGCCGGGTTTATCAGAAGTTATATTTACAGATGAGAGACTGTTTAAAAGCATAAAAAACGGCTGTCTTTTCATCCGTTTTCAAAAGGCAGTCCAAGCTCTGCTATAGTGCAGATATCCGAGGCATCGCTTACATGATCCTTGTAATTTTTTATCCAGAAAAGACCATTATGTTTTCTTGCTATGAAACTTGTGACGCAGAGTCCAAGTCCAATCGAAAATTCTTCTTCAAACTCAATGAATGCTTCTTCAGATTCCTTAGAAAGTCGAAAGAAGGGTTCGAGCACAAGCTGTTCATACTGTTCAGGGACACCATTATCCTCTGCCTTGATGGAGTTTTTGAATGAAAAGAAAAAATATCCGTCTTTAGAATAAGTGAAAATAGAAATTATGCTGTTTGGTGAACAGTATTTTGCTGCATTGATCATCAGCTCATTCAGCGCAGAGGTAAGAAACTTTTCGTCTGTATACAGACTGATTTTTCCTTTGGGATATTCAATATTTATTTTGCAGTTCTTTTTTTCCAAAAGATAAGGTGCAAGCTGGGCTGCCTTGTTTTCTATTTTTTTAATGATATCAGCAGCAGAAATTTTTTTCAGATTCAGATTCTGTCGGGAGATAATGCCCAGAGTATTTGTAAGAGCTGAAAGCTGTTTATTGCTGAAATTGTTATTTGCAATCAGAGTATCAAAAATATCACCTGGAAGAGTATAGTTCCCTTCCGGATCTTTTTCTCCTTTCGTCAGATCAAGCATATTGATCAGAGTGATCTGGACACCGATGCCTGAACCCTGCAGAAGGTTTCTGTTCATATTTTCCAGAATTTCTTTTGTCACGTCTGTCGAACTGTTTATGGATGACCTTTTATACTCGTTCCATTGAAGCCTTGCTTGAATTTCCTTAGCAGACTGAATCTGTCTGCTTTGCTGAAGATTCAGAAATTTTCTGAAATCCAGTGCTTTTTGGACAGTTTCTTCCACATAGTTCAGTTTAACGGGTTTGACCAGATAGTCGAAAACTCCCAGCTTCATAATATTTACGATCTTACTGGATTCATGTTCACCTGTGATAATGATAATTACAGCATCAGGTTCTCTTATTTTCAGTTTTCTTACAAACTGTTCCCCATTCAGAATCGGCATATTATAATCTACGATATAAAGATCAAAACTGGAGCCTATGCAGGCTTCTTCTGCAGCAAGTCCGTTATCGACTGCAGTAATTTTAAACTTTTTTTCTGAAAGAAGATCTTTCAGAGTTTCCCTGTAATCTTCATCATCTTCTGTGATTAGAATTTTAATTTCTGACTGCATCAATATCTAGTTTTTGCATACATATAAAGACTTCAACAAATTTAAATTCATATTTTGATCCCGACTGCCTAGATTCCTTTTTTCAGATTTCCAATCTTGCACCTTTGAAACCTGCTGCTGCGTTCCTCCCTTCGGACTGTTCGGAATCCGATTATGGAAGCTGTTCAGTCACTAGGCGCAGTGCTTGCCAAATTCAAATAAAATGTGATGTTTGACCGAAAGGCAGTTCACTTTCAAGGGTATGTCGGTGAAAAGTCAGCTGCTTGAGAAAAAGACGGAGGAGATAATACAATGACCTTGGACAGAGTAAACGGAGCTCTTTTAGGACTTTCTGCAGCTGATGCAGTCGGAGTGCCATATGAATTTAAAAGCAGGAATCTGATGAAAAAAAATCCTGCCTCGGATATGATCGGTTTTGGTACGCATAATCAGCCTGCAGGAACCTGGTCTGATGACAGTTCTCTGTCGTTTTGTCTTGCTGAGAGCGTGGCAGAGGGGTTTGATCTGAAGAATCTTGCAGAGAAATGTCTTGCCTGGAAGGAGAAGGCCTACTGGACTGCTCACGGGAACGTTTTTGATATTGGAATAACAACTTCTTCGAGTCTTTCCAGGTATGTCAGGAACAGAGATCCATTGACTTCCGGAGCAGTCGGAGAAAGGGAAAATGGAAACGGATCCTTGATGAGAATTCTTCCTTTGATCTTTTATATACGGGATATGAATGCAGATGAACGTTTCAGAACTGTAAAAGAAGTTTCCTCAATAACTCATTCTCATATTATCTCAGTTATCGCATGTTTCATTTACACTGAATATTCGATTCTGATCCTGAAGGGGGAGGACAGATTTTCTTCTTTCTCTATTGTTAAAGATTTTATAAAAAAGTATATTAAAGACCGAAAAATCTGCGGTTCAGAAACATTGAGTTTTTTTAAAAGGATATTAAGTGAAACTTCAGTTCCTGTCTATCAGCTGGAAGAACAGGAAATCAGATCGAGCGGATTTGTTGTGGATACTCTGGAAGCATCGTTCTGGGCATTTTTATCTGCAGACAGTTACAGGGAAGCAGTGCTCCGGGCGGTGAACTTAGGCGATGATACTGATACGACTGCCTGTGCAGCAGGCGGACTTGCAGGTTTATATTACGGGACTTCCGGAATTCCGGATAATTGGCTTTCTGTTCTGGCAAGACGAAGGGATATCGAACAGCTTTCTTATCGGCTGTATCAGAGAGTTAAGAGCTGACTTTTGGACTCGACTTGCAGACTGTTTTTACCAGTGAGCCGAAATAAACTCCAGCAGATCGTTCATGGTGTTTTTATTCGGATATTTTAAAATATACTCTAATGAAGATTTCAGAATGTTTCCGTATTCTTTTTTTGGAAGTTCAGGGAACTCAGCGCTGAGGATGTCTCCGTTGATTTTCAGATCGGATAAGAGCAGTGCGGAATCTGAGACTGTTTCTTTTTTAAGAATATCTGCCAGTTTCTCCGGATGCTTCAAATTTTTCAGTGACCACCAATGCTTTAAATTCTCAATGATTTCGGGGACGTTTTTCCTTCCGAGGTTCTGAGAAAGAAAGGAAAGAAATTTTCTCTTTTCATAATCGTCTGAATTTTCAATATTTCCGAATTCTTCGGCTGATCTGATATATACGGAGGACTCCCGTATTTTCTCATTTGAGAATCTGAGTTTCTTCATTGAGTTTTCCAGAGTTTCCCATTTTTTTTCTGTTTCAATCTGAGTGTCGTAGAAATAGGCCAGACGGAGATTCAGTACATTCGGAAGCAGATTCAGATCCATAACTGATTCTTTTTCTTTTTCGGCAAGGTCGCCCCAGAAAAGAGAGAAGATTCTGTTTCTGATCAGTTCAATGACTGCATTTCCAGGTTTTTCAGTCTTCAGAATCTTAATGAATTCATCATGAAACCTTTCTGTGGATATTTTAGCAGTGATATGCCTTGTTTTTGCGATTGCCCTGTAGGTTTCCTCTTCAATGGTAAAACCGAGCGAGGACTGAAAACGGATGGCACGGATAGGACGAAGTCCGTCCTCGGTGAATCTTTCCACTGCGTTTCCGATTGTTCTGATGATTTTTTTCCGGATATCGGATATCCCTTCGTTTTCATCAGTCAGCTCACCGGTAAGAACATTGAGAGCGATTGCATTCATAGTGAAATCTCTTCTTTTCATATCCTCCGAGAGAGTTGCTCCGAATTCCACTCTTTCAGGATGCCTGCCATCTATATAATCAATATCTTTACGAAAAGTGGTAAGCTCATAGGGCACACTGTCGATAAGTACGGTAACTGTTCCGTGTTTCAGGCCGGTTTCGATGACTTTTCTGAAAAGTTTTTTGACTTCATCCGGTTCAGCGGAAACTGCAAGATCGTATTCATGAGGAATTCTATTCATCAGAATATCTCTGACGGAACCCCCGATGAGAAAACACTCATAACCGGCCTCATTCAGAACGGATGTGATTTTTTCCAGATTCTCCTGATTTTTTCTGTCGATCAGAGAGAACTGTTCTGTACTGATTTTCATCAGAGAGAGGATTCCAGAAGGATCTGTTCTTCCATCTCTTCGAGTTTTTCTATGATTGCTTCTTTCAGAATTTCCTCTTTGAGTCTTCCGTTCAGTTCAATGGAATTTTTCTGTTTGTATCTGGAAGGAAGACTGTTCAGAACTTCGATATAAAATCTCTGAAAGCTGACTTCATCCCATAGGATTTCCTTGAAATTCGGAAGAATTTCTTTTAATAGTTTTTTAATTCTTTTTTCATTAGAGTTATGGATGCCTTCCGTCCATTTCCCTACCTTAATCATTTTCTCTTTTTTTACTGACATGATCTGCAGAGCCCGCGTATAAAAATTTCTATTCTTTTGATCTGAAAACTTTTCAGATTTCCTTCGAGTCGTAAATGAAACATTTCATCCTTCAGACAGTACAGCTTGCCGCAGGAGTCACAGATCAGATGTCCATGTTCCGGAGGATCATCTTTCAGTTCAAAGTAGGTGAGTCTTTCATCTGAATGGATGATCTGAACAATCTGTTTCTCTGCAAATTCACTCAATGTCCTGTAAATTGTGACTCTGTCCCAATGACCTTCTTTGGAAAGTCCTTCCATAATGTCGGAATGGGTCATCGGTTTGTCTGACGATTTCAGAAGATCGAGTACGGCAATTCTGTTCCTTGTCACTTTAAGCTTATTTTTTTTCAGTGATTCCAGCGATTTTTCGGAGAGCATTATCTTTTTTCTACTGTCTCTTCCCAGATCTGCCTGTACTGAATTCCCAGTTTAATGTCTTTTTTCAGCAGTTCTCTGACTTTCCTGCTGAGTTCCCTGTCTACAATCAGTTTAGTGAATGGAAGATTCTGCTTTTCTGAAAGAATCCTGTTGATTTCATCTACAGATTTTTCTTTCTGCTCGGCACATTCCTTTTCCAGATTTGTTTCCTTGTATTCAGCACAGAATCTGGCTGCAGTCAGAAAATCACCTGAACTGATTGCTTTTTTGATTTCTTTCTCTGCAGGGTTTTTACTGCAGTAGGAGAATAAGAAAATCAGATAAAATAAAATACGCATAAGCCGATTACCGCCACAGTCAGCACTATCAGTATGATTTTTAATGAATTTGCTGTAGATGTGTCTTCTTTTTCGAATGCCCTGTACTTGCTTGTTCTGAATTCTTTTGGAACGGCAATTCTCACTGGCCTTTCTTCAATGATATGAATGAGTATTTTATTCGGTCCTTCGGCCAGGATATGGTATTCTTTTTCAGTGTGCACAAGATCGATAAATTTTGCCTGTATGGGGGTGTTGATCCCTTTGTCATTGACTGCACCGAGTCTCCTAGCCATAATTTTTTCGTCAGTAGTCTTGAAAGGACACTGGACTAAAATCGGCTGACCCGATTTCAAATCTTTGAATTCCATTCCGGCCAATGGGGAAATGACTGAATTGCATCTTGCAATTGAATCATATTTTTCGCGGATGGCATCTATGAATTCATATCCGGAAGATTTCTTCTTTTCCTGGACGGGTTTAACTTCTGCAGGCTGTTCTTCAAAAGGATTTCGTACTTCGTTCCATAATCCGTTGATCGGATTTTCTGTCCTGTAAGCAACTGAGTTTACTTTTTCAAAATCGAGCTGTATACTGATCTTGCTGATTTTCATTTCTTTTACAAGTTCGGCAGTAATTGAGGAAATGATCCCGTCTTTCTGGCCAAGCTCGAGAGTTGGAATCAGTGCAGTCAGATTCTGAACAGTCAATGCTCTGTAGACTGACCTTCCTGCTCTGTCCGAAAGACCGTTTTCTATCCCTCCGGCTTTCAGTGCAGTTACAAAATCCCCTGCAAATTCTTTCCAAGGATTGAATGTCCAGACCTTTTTTAAATGAGAAGAAAACCCTGCACCGGAATGCATGGAAAGAATCTTCATATTGACTGATGAGAACAGTGCAATCAGAATTCCATTCTTGTTTTCGAGTTCAACTAAAACCTTGATTACATAGGCATCCTGAATTTTGTTTTCAGCAACATCCTGCGCCATTTCCTTTGGAACAGACTGAAGTGCCAGACTGATTTTTTCTTCAATATTGTCGATTAGCTCATCCATCAGATTCGAAATTCCTTCCTAAGATCTTCCTTAGGGATATTTTTAACTTTCAGAATTTCCTCGAATTGAATTCTAGACGGTTTGTATCCTTCACCGATCGGAATTTCCACCTTTGCAATTGTAGAGCTTGGATTGTGTTTTGTATATATTGTAAAAAGCCTTCTGTCAAATCCGCTTTGAGCCATCATAATTTCCACTAGAGTAATACCCATTCCTGCACCTTCTGTATTGTCTCCGTGATCCATATAAAACTCAAACAGATTTTCATATTTTTTTGCATTTACAAACTTTTCTCGAATTCTGAGTTCCTCTCTGCTGAGGAGTGGGAAATGATTGATGATTTTCATAATTATTCGGTTTTTATTGTAGGAAAAGATGACACTGACATAATACCCTTGTGCTTTCATTTTTTCCTTAAAGTAAGGAAACTTTTTATCTGTCAGGTTTTCCTTGAATTTTGCCATTGCGTGATCGTATTCATTCGGATCGTCCGGGTTGATTCCCATTTCCATCAGCGTAATTCTTTTGATGGCGGCCTTGATGGAGTTCAGTATAAGTTCCTTTGCCGAGGTGTAGATCAGTTCCATCAGATCTTCTCTGTCCAGTTTATGTATAATACTGAATATAATATGTTTTAGTTTGGCCTCTCCGCTCTCACTCAGAACAAAAGTCTGAAAGTGTATTCTTTTTCCTGTGACAATAGCTGTTTTTACAGCTTGTCTGAAGTCAGGTGTAAGATATTGTTCCTCTGAATCTGACTCCATTTAACTTTCAATCCTCTGTTTCATTTAAGCGAAAACAATAGTGCTGCCATATTTATTTTTGTAAATAAATTTAATTCTCATATAATTTTTTTTAGCAGATCCATCACCGCACTTGTCTTTGCTTCGAGCTGATGAACGGTATTTTTCAGGTCAGGATTTGTTCCTGAAATCCCTGTCTCATGGTATTTCACCTTAAATTCGGTAAACTTGAGTCCATTTGCAGTGGAAATAACAGTCACTTTGGATCCTTTTTCAATTATTCCCTTTTTCATCAGTTTCAGCATTGCACCGAGTGCAACCCCAGTGTGGGGGTCATTGTACAGTCCGTACAGGTCTCCTTCAGCTGCTGCATCGGAAAGTTCTGATTCACTTGCCTGTTCCACGACGCCGCCAAATTTTTTCAGAATTCGCACAGCTTTTTTTACCGAAACCGGATTTCCAATCTGGATCGCTGAGGCAAGGGTAGGTTTTGCTGCGACTGCCTGAAAATCGGAAAATCCTTTCAGGTAGGATTGGTAAAGAGGATTTGCATTTTCCGACTGAGCCAGTGCAATTCGGGGAAGTCTGTCTATCAGGCCGAGTTCAAGCATCATTTCAAAACCCATTCCAAGTGCGGACACATTTCCTAGATTCCCGCCCGGAATGACAATCCAGTCCGGGCATTTCCAGCGGAGCTGCTGCAGGATCTCCACCGAGATGGATTTCTGTCCTTCAATTCGGAGAGAATTCATGGAATTTGCAAGATAAATCGAACTGTCCTCAGAAACTTCCTGAACGATTTTCATACATCCGTCAAAATCAGTATCCAGAGAAATGACTTTTGCACCGTTGGAAACCGGCTGGATCAGCTGTGCTGTGGAGACCTTATTGGCCGGCAGAAAAACGATTGTGGGAACTCCTGCCTTGGCTGCATAGGAGGCGAGGGCCGCTGATGTATCGCCTGTGCTTGCACAGGCTACTGCACGGATTTTTTTCCCCTGCTTTCTGAGCTGATTGACCTGGGATACAAGGACTGTCATTCCCAGATCCTTGAAAGAACCGGTATGAGAGACTCCGCACTGTTTTACATACAGGGATTCAAGTCCCAATTTTTTTGCCCAGCGTTCTGCATTGAAAAGATGTGTCCAGCCTTCCCCGGAGGTAACAATATTTTCCGGTTCGATTTCGGGGAGCACCCATTCTCTTTTGCTCCAGATCCCGGAATCATTTGGAAATTCGAAAGAACCGCGTCTGGAATCAAAAAGGGATTTCCATTCGTCAGCGGATTTTTGTTTCAGAGCCTCCATATTATGGGAAACTTGAAGAATTTCACCGCAATGTCTGCATTTGTAAATAACCTCGGTCAACGGATACAGAGACTTACATTCAGGGTTGATGCATTCGAACTGTGCAAAGTATTTCATAGTGTAAGAGTTTTAGAACAGGTTTTCAATACAAGTTTTTACTATAGCTGGAAATGAGAAAAAATGGATCAGGGGCGGAGGAGGGAAGCTTATTCTCTTCTTGCCCTGAAAAACGAGATTCCAAACCTCGCCCTCTCATCCGCCTGAAAGCGACTTTACGAAACTGGAAGCGAGGTTTCGAGAAAGCGACGTTTCGAAACGTCGCCCTGCACACTTCCTAATAACTGAAACTCCTTCCGCAGACTGTGCCTGAGGCCAGCGAGGATGTGCTTGTGATTGTAAATGCACAGGCACTGTCCCAATTGACTGGAGTTCCCACAATATAATAAGGATCAGACTGTGTGCCTTTTAGCTGAAGAGAACTCGAAGTTCTGGTCACATTCTGTATTGTGCCCACTGTGCCGGTCTGAGTGACAGTCCCTGTCAAAGCCACAGTGCCTGTCATTGTAGTAAAAGTAACAGTATCCTTGCAGGAATTCAATGTGTAAGTGAAATTCGTCGTTGTGGTTCCCGATGAAGTTGAAGCAGTTCCCGTCACGGAAAACGTACCGGAAACAGGACAGGGGCCGGCGACATTTACGGTCGTTC
>JBPOJG010000250.1:0-8515 GCA_052033835.1 Spirochaetota bacterium | reverse complement strand
ATCTCCTTTATACTTTTTTTTGAACGTGCCATTACGAACACGAAATATACCGCAGCAATTACTCCAAACAGAAGCAGCAGATTCTGATTCATTCATATCTCCTTGTTGACTGATTTTCTGTATGCACTCAGGGTCCAGTATCCCCCGGCCAGATTGACCACATCCTTAAATCCGCTCTGAACTAAAATCCTCGAAGCAATATAACTTCTCTGCCCTGACTGACAGAGACATACAATCTTTCTGTCTTTCGGAATTTCAGAGATATGATCACGAAGAGAATCCACTTTCACCTGAAGACTTGTATTTACTTTATATCTCGAGATCTCATCCGGATTTCTCACATCCAGAAAGAAGTAATCCTTCAGAGAATCCAGCTCAGATGCAGAGATGATATTCACTGATCCTTCCATTTGATTGACTGCCTGAAATGCAGCAAAATTGATCGGGTCATTTGCAGAAGAGAACGGAGGAGCATATGCCAGATCCAGTTCAGCCATCGCCTCTACAGTCATCCCTGATGCAAGTGCTGTGGCCGCAGTATCAATTCTCTTGTCCGCGCCGTCTCCTCCGAAACACTGTGCTCCCAGCAGTTTTCCGGTCTTTCTGTCATACACAAGTTTCAGGGCCAGTCTTTCTGCACCCGGAAAATATCCTGCATGGTTGTTGCTGTGCACAAAGCTCACACCGACGTCAGAGCCGGACTGACGCAGAAATTTTTCGGTAAGTCCTGTCGCACCGAGCGTCTTGTCAAATACTTTTACCACCGCAGTTCCCACTGCACCGTTGTATTTCTTTTTTGCATCTGCACTGGCATTGTCTGCTGCAATTCTTCCCTGTCTGTTTGCAGGTCCGGCCAAAGGTATTCTGACTGTCTTTCCGGAAATACGGTGAAGAACCTCGATCATATCGCCTGCAGCATAAATATCCGGATCAGATGTCTGCAGATATTCATTTACAGACAGTCCTCCGAATTCTCCGATCTTAAGACCTGCATTTTTTGCGAGCTCGAGTTCCGGTCTGACACCTGCTGCAAATAAAATGAAATCAGCATGAATTTTTATCCCATTTGCAAGAAGGGCTTCCTTTTCTTTGGAAACAGATTCGATCTTTGTGCCCTTATGCACTCTGACTCCATGTTTGATCATTTCCTCTTCAGCCATCTGCGCAAATTCGGAATCCACAGAGATCATAATCTGAGGAGCAAATTCCACCAAGTCCACAGTGAACCCTCTTTTTACAAATGCCTCTGCCATCTCCACACCGATGAATCCGCCCCCGACTACAATGACATTCTTGGAAGACGCCTTTGATGTCTGCAGATTGATCGAATCCATATCTTCGAGAGTTCTGAGAGAAAATGCAGGAATGTTCTCAAGCCCTGCCACAGGAGGGAGCATAGGAGCCGCTCCCTGAGAGAGAATCAGTTTATCATAAGAGATTTTATCTTCTTTGCCGCCCTCTTTGAAGAAAACGACTTTGGCCGATCTGTCGATGCGGGTGACTTCGACATTCGTTTTTGCGAGAATCCTGTATCTGTCCCAGAACGCTTTCGCAGAACGCAGGATCAGGCTTTTTCTTTCAGGAATATCCCCCGAGATATGGTAAGGAAGTCCGCAGTTGGCAAAGGAAATCTCCCCGCCCCTTTCGAGAACCGTAATTTCAGCAGATTCGTTCATTCTTCTGGCACGCCCCGCAGCCGTTGCCCCGCCTGCCACTCCGCCAATCACTACTATTTTTCTTTTGTCAGACATAAAATTCTCCTATAATGTAAAAGATGCAGCTACAACTTCTTTCAGATCTTTTCTAATATCCTTGACTTTTCTGTTCTCTGCCAGACAGTCTTCAATATGAGATTCCATATAGGCCTGCGCAAATTTTTTCAAAGCATTCGAGGAAGCCTTGACGAGTTCAATCGTCTTCTTGCAGTCGGTCTCTTCAGATTCCAGCATCCTGCGCACTGCCTCAATCTGTCCCTGTATCCTGTTCAGTCTGTGAATCAGTTCCTTCTTTTCCATACGCCCAGAATAATTCCCCCGGAAATTCTGTCAACACATTACCATACGGGGTATGGTATATACCCGAAAAAGGAATCAGGCGCATGTGCAGGTCATCCGCTCAAGAAATGGTACAGTAAACTCACATCTTACCGCTCGGCCAATGCTGAACAATTAACAATGATCTGTCATCCTGAGCAGCGGCGTCCACCTTTGCGCGTCGAAGGATGCTATTACGAGAGTCATAGTTTCCTTCGGCAAAGCTCAGGACAGGCTAGCTCACTATGACAGCAGCCTTAATTTGACAGGATTCCCAAAGCCGTTTTCAGCCCCCTGCCTCAAATCCGTTTTCACCGGGGACATCTTTTATATCCGCATCGTAATCATACTCCAGTGTTTCAGTGACCCCTGGTTTCAGAGAAAGAATCCAGATCAGAGTATTTTCCGGCGTTGCATCCGGCTGTCTTTTAAAATGATAGACCGATCTGTGGTCGATACCCATGACCCGCGATGATACAAGACGGAGCTTTTTTTCCTGATTCGATTTATTGGTTATTTTATAAGAGATTTTATGATTAAAGGGCAGAGGTTTTCTATCCGCTGATTCCGTGATTTTGACGGAACGGAATGTATATATGCTGTCGTCCGTTCCTGCTCCCAGAAAGAGAATTTCTCCCGGTCTGACCTGACTTTCAATCGCTCCAGATTCAATGCTGATCTGATTAGATTCCACTGAAAAACTGGTCTGATTCAGATCAACGGAGAAAGGATTCTTTACCTGCACAAGAACACGCACCTCATCCTTTCCCAGATATGTATGCCATTCTCTGAGAAAAGAATATTGCAAAGTCTTATTATCCAGATTATAGACAATATTTCTTTTTGGATAAAGATCAAATGAATTCAGGCTGAATGTATGACCGGAAATTCTGTCCACTCCGAGAGAATTGTTCAGGACAAGATTCACATCACAGTTTTTATACACCTCGTTTGCACCGACTGTGATGAGAGCCTGCAGCTGCAGAGTCAGAGTTTTGGAATCAATGATCGAAGCATTCAGTTTCGGAAGCCAGGTGATTTCAGGCATCAGATAATTAAATTTCAGTTCACCGGATTTCAGTTCAGGAAGTCCGACAAGAAGATATTTGTCCTGCTCGGAAAGGGAACTTTTTTGGGAATTTTCCACAGCCTGAACTGTAAACCATTTCAGACTTTCACCGTTCTGATAGAGATTTATTCCGCTGGCAGTAAACGGAAGACGGAGTCTTGCCGCCTTCAAAGCAGATGAATCTGCCGTGCCGGAAACAACACTTCCCCCGATGCTGTAGACAATGATGTTTTTCGCGGAGAGAGAATAGGGAGAAGTGCCGTCTGGAACTTTTGGATTCGTGCTCATACAGGCAGAAAAAATCATCGAAAACAGATATATTACAGTGATATATTTTAAGCTCTTCATATTTTCCCTCTTATTTAATGCGCTCTGCAGTCATCAGATTCGATTTCCCAGCCTGATAAGTGTAACTGTAACTGAACGGAAGTTTTCCTGTCGAGCTTTTCTGCATTTCCGTTCTCAGATTTTTCTGCAGCCGGTCTGCAAAAAGAGAGATCGGAGAATCATATTTTCCGTGAAATCCAAGCTTCCATTCTGTGCGCGGAAAAAACCTGAGAGGAATGCCGGAATCATCCTGAATAATAAAGTCGCTCTCTTCGAGGATGAACCTCCTGATCCTGTCAAAATGAGGAGGTGGCTCCCTTGAACTGTCTGTATGCATCAGATATGCAGCCGATTTAATAAGTGTTGCATATCGTCCTCCATTCTTCAGATACGGAAGGAAATTGGGAGAACTTCTGTTCAGATATTCGTCTGAAACATTCAGCATAAAATAACGGACTGTCTGAATCCTGCCGGAATTCCGCCTAAAGCTGATTTCCACGCCCGGAACTCTGGAATGTGGAGGATTTTTCCAGCCGATGGAATCATCCGAATCCCTGCCCGGAACCAATGTGAAAAGCGGACCCACAGCAGTTTTCTTCGCATCCGTCACCTCGCAGCCATTCATTATAAGAAAAAAAATAATAAGTCCTGTTACAGTATTGAAGGACTTTCTTCCGAGACTTTTTTCCATTCCCTTAGTGATGAAAAAGTTCACCTGAAAGAATGTATTCACTGACAGTTTCAGATCATTCAGTCCGGAAGTCAGACTCTCTTCCTGCATCGATTTCGTATCCGGTATGACTCCCGGAGGCTCCAGTCCGAAAAGCAGATATTCCTCCGCATCCGGGAAAAGAGCGAGCGCGTTTGTGATATCAGGGCCGCCGAAAGGATAAAACACAGCCGAATAGGCTGGAGGCGGATACTTCTTCTGCCAGGATCTCATAGTCTCGAGATTCGGATGCAGAAACCGGTTCCAGCCCGACCTGACCTGCCCAGCATACTCTGCATAAAACTTAGTCTGAACATATTCCGCAAGCTTCGAATCTGCAGAAACTCCTTTCCCTGCAAGAAACCGGGCAGTTTCATTGATCGTCTCTGCGTAAACAGTGAAACAGGAGAGATATACTGTAAATGT
Organism: Spirochaetota bacterium; assembly: GCA_052033835.1. GTDB lineage: Bacteria > Spirochaetota > Leptospiria > Leptospirales > Leptospiraceae > DAORDI01. The sequence continues at coordinate 3,951 of JBPOJG010000250.1, read as the reverse complement.
AATTATTTTATATATATTATGTATATTTTTCATTTTCATAACTTGCCCCTGTATCCTGTCCAGCCTGTGAATGAGTTCCTTCTTTTCCATACATCCAAAGCAGCTGCAGATCGAAATTTCGTCAAGATTTTTCGACATATGAGGTATGGTATATGGAGGGAAAAAAGATGACTGTCCATTCGAGGAGAAAGTAAGCAACTGCTTTTTCCTCACTTTTTATTTTAACGAATAACAACTAGGCTTTCAGAAAAGCAGACAAAACACTGTCACTACCAGGAAGATTAGCCGCATCCAAATCTGGCGGCCAGTTTCAAAGTTTTCAGAGAGATTTGCAATCGCACTTTATATTATTCAATCTTTGTTCTTTCCGGCAGTCAAGTGAGCAAAATAATTAATATTTATTTACATTTCTCAGTTCTTCCGGGGACAATACTTTTTGCGACCTATGTATCATCGAATGACAATTCGGACAGATTGGAATCAAATCCTTCCTGGGATCGATAATGCAAGCTGTCCAGCGACATACAGACCGTACCGCACGAAATGATACATTTGTTTTGCTAAGAACTCAATCAAACAACTGAAAATTGATGCTGTTTTATTGAGTTTCATATGAAATTGCCCATATTTCACAGAATGATTATATTCGAAAATTACTTAATGTCCTAGAATTTTTTTCCGATTATGAAATACTGCTGTTTCAAGAGGAAATATGGATAATTACAGTAATGCGTCAATAGAATTGTTTAAGGAATGGAAAGAAAAAGAAATCCATAAAAAGTCCATCTTCATTGAAGATGGAATCATAGAAAAAGATAGATGGTTCAATCCGAAAAACCAAGACAAAAAAATTCTTTTCTTTTTGAAGGAAGCCTATGGAGGCGAAGAAAACTGGGATCTATGCAGCGAAATTAGAGAGGAGTGGAAAGGGCCAAAATATAAAATCTGGTGGACTGTCTCTTACTGGGCTTATGCGATTCAGGAATTGTTTAAGGGAAAAAGACCAGTTCATTTTTCGGAAATTGAGTCCCAAAAGTGTTCAGATTACCTTCTTTCTTCAGCCATTGTTAACGTAAAAAAATCTTCCGGTAAATCAAGTTCCACTGTTGATAATTTGGCAAAGTATGCAATGGAGGATAAGACCCTTTTATTGAAACAAATTGACCTGATTAATCCAGATATCATTTTATGCGGATATACAAAGGAATATCTCCCTTTAGAAGCTGATAAAGTTGAAAATACTGATTTTATTTATAAAACTAAATCTGGCATTTTGATTATCGATTTCTGGCACCCCGCTAATCAGTATCCCGATAATTTATGCTTTTATGGACTCTGCTATGTTTTAAGCAATTACATTGACAGTATTCAAAAATAGCCGTAATGTCATTGGGTATTTGCTTTTTGTCTCACATTATTAATCGAGTGATTTTAATGAAAGCAGAAAATCTTCACCCAAATATTTTTTTAGAATCTATTTCCAGATGATCTAGAATTTTAGAAAATATTTTTCCTTCTGTCCTGTCTGTGGAACAGTACAAAGAATAGACTGCATTTTCCAATGTGAATACTTCGACACACTGCTGTTCCGGAAAAACAAGCCAGTATTCAGAAACTCCATATTTCTGGTATATTTCAAATTTTTCTTCAGTATCTCTAGTCAAAGTGCCTTTAGAGATGATCTCAATCAGCAGATCAGGGACTCCATGAATCCAGCCATAGTCCTGAAAAATACCCATATTTTCTTTTTTTATGTATATCAGATCCGGCTGAACCTGATTGATCCCAGGCTCTAAAATTACATCGAGAGGTGCAGTAAACAAAGTGCCAGTACTGTTTTCTCTGAGGTAAAGTCCGATTTCCATTGTCAGATTTATCGAAATTTTCTGGTGTATTCCAAAAGGACTTGGGGCAATAATTTTCACTCTATTCAGTATTTGGCTGAGATCAATATCAGCTTCTTTCTGCACTGTCAGATTCATATTTGAATACTCATGTTTCGAAATTGACAGTCAAGCAGTTTTCCCAAAACCACCGCAATGATCACTCTGATTCATTGAGAACATCGACTTCCTGTTCAAAATTCTACCGGCAGCATTTGCTTTCTCTATCTTATGTTCCACCGAAGCGTTTTTATGCGATTGCTTCTTGCCCTGCTGAACAGCCGACAGTCCCGAGGAGTTCCTACATTTCACAGTTGAGCCTGTTTTCGAAGCAAGTGTGCATCACGCACCTGAGCCATCTCGTAGGAGTTCCTACAATGCACGGCTGAGCCGGTTTTCGGATGAAGTGCGTATCACGCAGATGAGCCAATTCTTAGGAGTTCCTACATTTCACAGTTGAGCTTGTTTTCGGAGGAAGTATGCATCACGCAGTTGAGCCATTTCGTAGGAGTTCCTACAATTCACGGTTGAGCCGGTTTTCAGAGGAAGCGCGCATCGCGCAGATGAGCCATCTCGTAGGAGTTCCTACAATTCACAGTAGAGCCGGTTTTCGGATGAAGAGTGCATCGCGCAGGTGAGTCAACGGTAGGAGTTCCTACATTTCACTGTAGTGCCGGTTTTCGGATGAAGTGTGCATCGCTCCGATAAGCCAACTGTAGGAGTTCCCACAATTCGCAGATGAGACTGTTTTCGGGGGAAGTGTGCATTGCCCTCGGCAACCAGTACAAATAAAAATCTTCACCTTGAAGTTCAAGAAGAGATACATTATATCATTCTTTTTCCTTTGTTCGTGTTCTTCGTGTTCTCTGTGGTTTATTCATTTATCCTTTTTCATTTCGCAGCAGTTCCTACCGCCTGCGAAGCGGGATAGGGATGGAGGCGGGGTCAATAGATTTGCGAATGCAATCTATTGACCGAAGCCCATTAGATTTAAGGGTGACATTTTGTTGAATCTGAATCAGGTTTGACAGAAGGGAATCCGGACAGAATGCAGATTAAGCCTAAGAGCGAAGCAAGGCAGAACCTATCCCTCGAACAAGGCCCTGCATACTGTTGTGATAAGACTAAATAGAGTTATCGGTCGGCAGTCGAGCGTCAGATCAATAATATGGTGAAAGTGAATTCACAGCGTGTCCGGTATTTTCGCATCCGAAGGAGAATTATATGAATCGGGCAGAACATTACATAGGCATAGATATTTCATCTGAATATTTTACAGTCTCAATACTTACTGTCAGCGGAATGAAGACTGAATCTTTGGATGACTTCGAAAACGGGACTCCTGGGTTCCAGAGTCTCGCTGACGCTCTTGAGAGAAAGAAGATAGAAGCGGGAAACTGCATTGTATGTATGGAAGCGACTGGAGTATACGGAGAGCATCTGTCGTATTTTCTGATAAGCAGAGGGCATTCGGTTGCTGTGGAGAATCCGCTGAAAGTGAAGAGAGCATTCGGCATATCCAAGAACAAAACTGATAAAATAGACAGTGCAAGGATTGCAGAATATGCATTCAGATTTTCGGACAAACTTGAACTGTGGACTCCGAAAACGCGTATTATCGAGGAAATTCGCGTGTTTCAGGCTCAGAGAGAGCTGTTCACTGTTCAGAAAATCTCGAACATGAATGCGAAGAAAGCGCTGGAAAGGAAATTTCACAGATCTGAAAAGGCAATACAGATGTATGATGATATGATTAAAAAGTGCACAGAAAACATTAAGGAAATCGACATGGCAATAATTTCTGTCATACAGGATGAACCTGAATACAGGCAGCACATTGCAAACATCAAATCTGTTCCCGGAGTGAAAGATCAGCTTGCATTTCAGATTTTTTCAGTCACGAACGGGTTTACTGAGCACATGGATTTCAAGAAACTTGCATCTTACGCAGGCATCGCACCGGTTCCTTTTGAAAGCGGAAAGTCGGTCAGAAAGAAAACAGCGTCGAGCGGAATCGGACCTGGGAAAATTCGCAAGCTTCTGTTTCTGGCATCAATGAATGCAAGGA
>JBPOJG010000341.1:0-12299 GCA_052033835.1 Spirochaetota bacterium | reverse complement strand
CTACGGCTTCGGAAAGGCAGAACTCCAAAAAAAAGAAACTTTGGAAAGAGTATCCCAAATTTTGAACAGAAAGGAAACAGTATGACCGGAGATTCCAATTTCGACGATTATGATCTGGATATAGATTTTTCTCCCAGAATTGAAGAAGTAAAAGTGAATGCAGAAGCAGGCAAACTTCCTGAGAACAGACTGGAGGAAAGAGCATTTATTCACCATATGTTCAAACCTCTCGAAAAAAACAGAGAACGTCTGAAAGGCATTCTCATCAACGTAAAAGTAAGCAGAATCTTTGAAGCAGCCCAGGAGACATCCAAATCAAAAAATGGGGTTCTTGAACTGGAAAGAAAATGTGATGAAAAGGTATATGTTTTATATGAAAATATTGTAAACAGATTTAAGGAAATTACAACATATCCCAGACCTGCAGCCACCTACTCTGTCGGTTATTCCAAGGCAAAAAAAGAAAAGATGGCTTCTCTCAAGGATGAAAAACTTCAGATGGAATATATCCTTTCAAATGAAATGCAGAATATGTTCTATATGATTCTGAAAAATATGGAAGAGATTTTTATGGAAATCAGGGACAAGCTGAATTCTCTTTCAGGTGAAGTATATACCAAAACAATGAATCCGACTCAAAAAAGAGCTTATGATGATGCAAAACAGTCTGCAGAATTTACTTACAGTGAAGTGAATTCACTCAGAACCTATATAGAAAAATGGCTGGGAAAGGATCTGTACTGATGTCTCTTTCCAAGGAAGAAAAACACAGAATACTGCAGAAAATCAGATCCGAGTATTATTCCATGTCGAAGGAAAGTCCAGAAACATTCAAGATACTTCCTTTTGAGGAAAGGTATACACAGGTTCTGAAACACAGAGGAAACCTGGAAGAATTCTTCTTTGCCGAAATGCAGCATATCAGGGAAATGAAAAAGGTCTATCTTGCCAGAAAGGAAAAAAGAAAAATCCTGCAGGAAAGTCCAATTGATAAACTGATCGAAGAGCAGCAGAAATCAATGCTCAAATATCCTGGAATTCTTTTCCATCCTTCTGCTAAAAAGGAGATTCAGCATTTCTTCGGTGCTGTCTCAGGATTTGTGGATATGGAAATTCCAGTTCTGGAAAAAATATTCAAAGGCACTCCCGAAATGAAGGAAATTCAGGAGCAGACAGTGTTTCTCGAAAGGATCGGCTACAGAAGACAGGGGACTCTTCCTCCGAGAATACAGGATCATGTAAAACTGATACACACTGAAAACATTGATCAGAAAATTATTGAAAAACATATTCAGGATATTGTAAAAGACGGATGCATTGCCCTGTCCAACATTGCCAAAAGTCTTTCCCGTTTTTCTGAAGAAGAACTTTTTGCAAAACTTGTTCTGAAATTTGCCGAGAGTGATCCTGAAAATCTTAGAGTCATTTATTCGGATATTTCCTACAAATGGGCTCTGGACAAAGTGCAGTCAAAGGCCAATGAAATCATCAGAGATTTCAGAATGCATTCTCTCTTAAGCATCAGGAAATGATCTTCAGTTCCTCAAGTCCCTTAAAATAGTGAAAAAATTCTGTTTCTAGAAATTTCTTTTCCTTCTTTTCCGGTCTGTATTTTCCCGCAATGATCAGTTCATCTTTTGCCCGACTCAGTGCCACATAAAGTATCCTCCTTTCCTCTTCCTTCTGTTCCTCTGAGATTTCTGAATCACTCGACCAGCCCGACGTCAGATCCAGTATCACTGAATGAAATTCCAATCCCTTCGATGCATGAACGGTCAGAAGATTTTCCTCAGTAAAACCGAATTTCATCAGTGTCCTTTTTCTGAAATTTGTTCTGCACAGAATTTTAAAATCCCGCCCCTTCGTATATTCTGAAAGATATTTCCAGTCCTCTTCCGTTCTGAGGAAAAATTTGAAAACCTTCCCGCTTCCTTCTCGTACGGGAACAGCATTTTTCTGAATATTATTCCTGTTCAGTGAGATGGGCAGTGCCGATGTTCTGATAATGTCTGAAAGTGATCTGTAATTGTTAGAAAGGAACAGAACTTTGCAAGGTGAAAAGACTTTTGAAAATTCCAGAAAAGGTTTTGTGCTCGCACCCCTGAATCCGTATATTGCCTGCCAGTCGTCTCCTACTACTGTGAGTTTATCCGGATTCAGAAGCCTCAGCCATTCCATCTGTTCCGGATCGGTATCCTGAAATTCATCCACTATGACTCTTTTTATTTCTGATGCTGCCCGAAGTGCCCAGTCTTCTCGATAAGACAGTCCTTCCATATAAATTTTCACAAGATCGGAAAACTCCAGTCTGGAATTCTGCAGCTTATATTCAGAAAAACTCACCTTCAGAAGTGAATTCAGATCAGGAAAATATTTTTCGAGAATCCTGTCCTGTTCATTTAAGAGAAATTCAAACGGAATTCCTCCGACTCGAAATCTGTGTGAATGGAAAAATTTTTTCATAAAACTGTTTCTTTCTTCATCAGAAATAATTTCAGGGAGTTTTCTACTGTAATCCGGATGATACTTTCGGATTACCTGAAGACAGTAAGCATGAAAGGTATGCACTTTGACGTCAGTCTTGCCGGCACGTCGCTCAATTCGTTCAGATATCTCCTCTGCCGCCTTGCGGGAAAATGTAATCACCAGTATTTCAGAAGGTTTTTCTTTTCCCTCTTCGAGCAGCCGGCAGATCAGACTTACCATTGTAAATGTCTTTCCTGAACCTGCACCGGCCACAACCTGAACTCTGTCCGAATCTTCAAAAATCACCTGTCTCTGTTCTTCGCTGAAATTCATAACGTCCTCCTGACCTACCTGTATTTTTTTTGCCGATAGGTGCAGAAAATTCGCATATAATGAAAATCTATTCCAAAGATGAAAAGAATCTGAATGAAGAACTGTAAGCTTTCAGCTTGCAAAACCTGCAGGCTGTGTTAGAAATCCGGACCTGCCGCACAGGCCAGGGTTGTGTAAAAGCATAAAAAAATGGGGTTCACGCGGAGGCGCAAAGCATTGATTTTCAGTCAACCCCGCATTGATCCTACTATAATCTATTCTCTTTTGACTGTAATCAGAGTCACATCGTCGGAAAACTGTCTTGTGTCAGTATAACCGAATGCATCTTCAATGATTCTCTGATTGAGTTCAGAAAAAACAGGAATTCCGGATTCATTCAGAAGCTCAGAGAGCCTGTCTGCTCCATACGTTTTTCCGGTTCTGTCATTGACTGTCTCTACGATACCGTCCGTAAATACAATGAGTACATCATCTTTCTGAAATGAAATTTTCCGTTCTTCATAAAGAACATTCGGGATGATGCCTATGATTTTGCCGGCTGAATTCAGATACATGGACTTTTTTTCTGAATCTCTGTACAGTACAGGACTCGGATGTCCGCCTTTTGCATAAGATATCTGTTCCTTTTCAAGATCAACCACGCAATAAAATGCAGTTAAAAAATATCCTCCCATTTTGCCTGCCAGAGAATTGTTCAGCTGGATGAGAAAACTGGAAGGACTTTTCAGAACTGATTTTTCAAATGTCTGAATCATAGTATTGACCATCACCGAAAGAAGAGCACTTGAAAGTCCGTGACCGGAAACATCAGCCAGAAGTATCCCGAAATTTTTATCATCCATTGGAAAGAAGTTGAAAAAATCTCCTCCGATATCCTTGTATGGATGATAATTGACTGAGAGCCTGAGTCCCGGAAAGGACGGAATCACAGAGGGAATTATTTTTTCCATAAGACGTCTTGCTCTCTGATTTTCCTGGGCGGATTCATTCAGATCATGAAAGATTCTGCTGCTGCTCACTGCCATGGCGAGTCTTTCTGAGACTGTCACAGCAAGTGCCAGATCATTTTTTGTAAATGCATAACCGTCTGTCTTATTGTTTATATTCAGAATACCGATGAGTTTGTTCTGATACAAAAGAGGAACGGAAATCAGAGATGCATTCTCATAATTCATTCTTGCGGAGGAACGGAATCTGGGATCAGTTTCAATGTTCTGAATCAGAAGAGGAATCTTGTGAAAAGCCACCCATCCTGCAACACCCTCTCCAGGATATATTTTAATGGAATCTATATGCTCCGTAGGTATTCCTTTGGACTGAAAGACAGAAAGATAACCTCCCGTTTCATTCCATAGAAGGATGGAACCCGATTTTGCACCAAGACCTCGAAGACAGTTGTCCAGAAGCCATTCCCCCAGCTCCTGAATATTCGTATTTGCACTGATCTGTCGGTCAAAATCATAGATGAGCGAAAGCTCCATGATTCTTTTACGAAGATTTTCATTCAGGGCTGCATTTTCTATTGCAATTGCGGCCATATCTGCAAGATAACCTAGAAGTTCCTGATCGAATGCATCAAAGATTCTGTCCTTTGTCTTGTTCAGCACTTCGAGAGTTCCAATGAGCCTGTTTTTCTGGAATAACGGTACACAGATGAGTGAGGTAGTGACAAAACCTGTTTTCTGATCCCAGCTGGAATCGAATCTGGGATCCTCATAAGCATTTTCAATCAGTACAGGTTTTCCCTCTTTGGCCACCCAGCCTACAATCCCGTCACCAAGTTCCAGACGGATATACTTCTGAAGAACTTCACCTTTTTCGCCAAGTGCCACCTCACAGTACAGATGACTGTCAGACTCATCAAAAAGAAAAAGAGAACTTGCCTCTGCTTCGAGCAGGTCCTTTGCCTGCATCATAATGATGGGAAGAAGCTGATGAATGTTCAGACTTGTATTCAAGGAAGTGCTGATGTTCACCAGAGACTTCATTCTGCGAAAATTCAGTTCCCTTTTCAGTTCCATACGGACAGTTTAAGGTTCTTACTGAATTTTTCCAGCAGTAAATTCGTTCCAGTATCTCATTTATCACAGATAGAATCGAAAGCAGAAAAACAGGAATTCAGCTCTTCAATGACTTCTGCAGGAGAAAGCTTTTCGGCAATCTGAGTAAATCCCTTAAAGTCAGTAACTCACCTTACGCAGGTGGGGCGTTTTTGGAGTTTTGCCTGCCGGCGGCATTTCTTGGGGCTCCGCAAGTTGATGGTCTTGCCGATCCGGTTTCTTTCAATTCTTCTGCTGTATCTTCAGGTAATTTTTCTCCATATAAACACAGTGACTGCCAGACCTGCAACTGATGCAAAACCCCAAGGAAGCATTGCATTTCTGCTGAATCCATATAGAAAAAAATATATAAATCCCTAGACAATTATGCATAAGACAGTAAGCATAGAGATAATCAAAAGAGAGGACAAACTTTTTGTCAATAAATAATGCTGCTTGCTTCTGCTTCAGGATTATGACTTAATATCGGTATTGAATGTCTTATGCATTTGCAGAACAAAAATTATTTATATTCTGCCATTGGCAGGGAAACTGTGAATACTGTGTTATCAAAATCAGACATTTTTGTATTGCTGACCCATATCTCGCCAAGCTTGGATGTTGGCTGCCAAGGTTCTGTACACGGATATAGATTATTCAAAATCCATCCGTGTTTATCTGTGGTATCCGTGGTGAAAAATTTTTATCTTAAAGCAAGCCTCGCTCTACGAGCTATTTTCATGCCTGATGGCTTCAGAAAGTTTCGCTTCTAACGATATAATTAATAAGTGATGCTTTTTTTTCGAGTGTCCAGGTTTTGAAGTCGCTTCCTTTTCTTTTTACGGAAAGTCCTGCCTTCAATAAGGCTGACTCTACATTTTTTTCGGAAAAAAAATTCTGCACATGTGTTTCTGTCTTTTTTTCCACACCGTAGGCCGTGAGTTTTGTAAAGTTTAAAGTGGAGATGATCTGAGTTCTGACAGGATCATATTCATTTTCCCATTCCAGGAAAATATTTCCTTCGGAATGTCTGATAGTCTTCTTATGAAAATTCTCAGTAAGATTGTATTCGGAACTGATATCAAAAAAATAGAGACCGCCTCGAGAAAGCATTTTGCGTATCATTATAAAATGATTTTCAAGTTCTTCCAGACCATGAAAATAGTTCAGACTGTCATGAGTGCATGTAATTAAATCATATCTCTCTGAAGTCCTGAAACTGCGAATATCGGACTGAATATAAACGGCATCAGGACAGTTGACTTTTGCGACCTTCAGCATATTTGAAGAAATGTCCACACCGGTCTTCGCAGCTTCTGTCGGAAAAAATTTCAGAAGAAGTCCTGTTCCGCATGCCAGATCAAGGATATTTCTCGGATAAGGAGGCGCTGCTGCATCCAGAATAAATCTGCTCCATGCCCTGAAATTTACATGATTCATCACACTGTCGTATATTTCTGCAAACTCAGAGTACGGTTCTGTCTGGACAAATTCCTGATTTTTTCTGTTCAATTATTTTTTCTTCAGAGAGTCGGAAAGATTTCTGGCAAGTGTAATGAAATCTGAAGGCATCATAATGATGGTTGTAGTATTCTGTTCAGCCCCAACTTCCGAAATCATCTGCATTCTTCTGAGTTCAAGAGAGGAAGGATGTTCTTCAATGATTTTTGCAGCCTCGCTCAGTTTTACGGAAGCCTCTTTTTCTCCCTCTGCCTTGATGATTCTAGCCCTCTTTTCTCTCATTGCCTCTGCCTCTTTTGCCATTGCTCTCTGCATAGCAAGCGGAATTTCCACATCCTTCATTTCCACCCTTTCAATGCGAAGCCCCCACTGTTCTGTAATTTTATCTACAATTGTCTTGATGGCAGTATTGATTTTATCTCTGTCTTTCAAAACCTGATCTAGAACATGCTGACCAATTACATTTCTCATTGCAGTGAGTGCAGACTGATAGATCGCAGAACGGAAATCAGCAACGTCGATGATTGCTTTTTCAGGATGAATCACTTTGTAGAAGAGAACTGCATTTATTTTGATGGTCACACTGTCGCCAGTTACAGTTTCCTGAGACTCCACATCCACTGTATTCGTTCTGATATCCACTCTTATCCTCTTGTCGATAAAAGGAATAATCCAGTAAATACCGGGACCTTTTACACTTGCGAATTTTCCGAGGCGAAATACTATACCCCGTGTATATTCCTGTTCTACATTGATTCCCAGCACTAAAATAATAAAAAGAAATATTATAAATATCGGTAAAAATTCCATTCAATCTCCTGCCGGTCAGTCATCTCACTGTACTGACCTGTCTGACTCTTATTCTGAATTATTCGGATGAAAAGTAAAGAAAAAATTCCTTACAAGGTTTCTCAGTCTAAGGCTGAGTGAAAGAACTGTTCTGCCCGTCAAGTGAAATTCGACGGGCAGAACATTGCAGATGTGTTTTCCGCTATGTTTCGCGGTTCACATCAGTATATCTAGAAAGAAGCAGTATCGTCAGTTGTCCATTTTGCTTCAGCTGGAATACCGGTTCCGGTCGCAAAATCCATCGTCGCAAGACTTGCTGCAGTAAAGTTTGCACTGTACCCGTCTCCAGGATCACCGTTTCTCACTTTGGACTGAAGCTTCGCTGTCACTGTATCCCAGGTTGTGTCTCTTGCAGTTTCTGTTGCATCCAGAAATACATTTGTTCCGGAAACAGAATAGAATGCAGGATTCAGAATTCTTGTGATATATACAATATCCTTAATGCCGGTATTTGTAGGATATGCCTTATACAAAGCATCAATACAAGTTTTAAATTCAGCTGCGGTTGATCCGCTGTTTGTTATAGGGTTGTCTGTGCTCGGTGCGGTGAGACTTGAACAGGAGGAACTCAGACTCTTAATGGAAGTGAGCTGAGACTGAGCACTCAGGCTGTAAAGAATCCAGTCCGTCCAGACCTCAGGGAGATTAGCCACTGAACCGTTGTCCCAGACAGTCACATCTGTGCTGTCAATTCTAGGAAATGCAATTTTCACTGCACCTCTAGACGCTGAACCTGCAGCAGTGAACAGATAGGCTCTGCTGAGTGCAGTCACACCGGTAATGCTCGGATTATAATTTGTGAGAGTGAATCCCCCGTCAAGGCTTGCCAGATTATTCTCTTCCTTAATATAGTAAAAGCCATTCTCAGGAAGTTTAGTATAACCGCTGTAAAAACCTTTCATTGCTACTGCAGTCGTCTTTTTGCCAGTACTTGTATCTGCTGTAAATTTTACATATACAGTCGCAAGGGTCGCATTGTCTGAATTCAGAGTTCTTGCCCAGAGATAACCTGTGACATTTGAGCCGTCTTCCTTGAAGTTGATTTCAAACGCCTTTTTGGTTCCATAAATTGCAGAGCTGGTATTCCACCATACTTCCAGCCTTTTTCCGCCGGAGATGGCTGTTGACTTTGCATATCTGTATTTGGCCTTCTGACCGCCCCAATCGTTTGTCGATCCAGTCTGAGCTGTATCCGTCACAGTCACTGTTCTGAGAGAAACAATCAGATCAGAAATGGATTTTACAATGTCTCTGTTCATTTTTACAGTGCCTCGAACAGGTTCATACACGTCTTTAATCTTTGTATAGAGATCATTGTCCAGAACAATCTCTTTCGTGGAAACTTTGGATGTTGCTGCAATACTGTCCGGTATGCAGGCAATTCCGCTGTAAGATACATTGCCGCAATTAGCCGAAGAAAGAGAATTGGCAGAACTGGCAACAGCTGCAGCAAGCAGAAGGAATTTATTTTTGTCCTTGTTCTTGTCATCCTTCTGAAACATAGAACAGCTTAATACCAGAAGACCTGCACTTAAAAATGAAAATAGTTTCTTCATAGATTACCTCTTTTATTTAATACAGATCACTCTCTGAAAATTCTCCAGACTGAATGATCTTTTTATTATTGGACTCCCAAGTGTTCGGAAAAAGCAACAGATTTTCAGCTGGCCTGATTTTTCACTATTGCTTCCACAAGAGATTTTTCCATATTCAGCTTTTCCGCAATCGTCTCAGTAGACCAATCATAGGTTCTGTATAGACTTAATACTGTTGCTCTCCTTCTCTTGATCAGATCCTGATTTGCTTCTCTGGCTGTGTTAGTCATAGAGTTTTTGGAAGATCTTGAAGACTTGGCAGATGACAGTTCCGTTACAGTCTCTGCCTGATTCAGAATCTCTGAAAATTTCTGAAACTTTTCCTCTGCATGTTCCAAAATCTCTTCAAGGCCCATTCGCATTTCTTCAGTTTCCGTCTTCAGCGAATCCACTCTTTTCTGCATTGTGGAAATCTGTTTGTGTTTTGTGGACAGATCCATCATCAGATTTTCCACCTTGTCAAACTTGGACTCAATGGATTTGAAATCATAGTTTCTTGCTGCAAGTTCAGAAGCCTTGACTTCTACAGAATTGATCTGATTCTGCAGTTCATCTTCCTTTGTTTCAAGCTTGGAAAGTTCCTTATGAAGTTGCATTAATTTTTCATTAAGATCGCTTCCCATTCTTCCTGTATTGTGAACTGCCTGTGTAATCTCATTCATTTTTCCTGCAAGAGACTTTACCTCAGTGAGTTTGGAATCCATTTCTTCCTGCATTCTGGACATTTCCACAAGTTTGATGTCAATGGATGTGACTGTGCTTATTTTATCATGAAGTTCTTCCGTTCTTTCATTAATTTTATCACAGAGACTTGTTGCACGGGACAGCTCATTTTCCACCTGCTCTATTCTCAATTTCTGAGTTTCGAGCATTCTCATTTCTGTTTCAATTTCCTTCTTTGAATTTTTCAGGAAATCCAGATTCTTCATATATACATGTACCGAATCACCTTCCAGCTTCATTCTTTCAAGAAGGGCGGTCATTGAATGCACAGTCAGTTCAGATTCTCTGATCACTTTTTCAGTATTTGTAAACAGCTCTGCATAGGATTCAATTTCAGAAATTCTTCCTGTCAGTTTCTGAAGAGTGTTTTTGATTCTGGATTCTTCCGACTGAAATTCACTGAGGAGAAGACCCTTGAGTCTTGCTACTTTCTCTGCTTCGGATTCCACATTTCTTCTGAATTTTTCAAAGTCTTCCTTAGCCTTCTCAAATTCGGATCTGTTTGATTCAATGAACACTCTGTTGTCCTTTTCTATTTCTCGGAAGTTTTTCTGAATCTGACTGTTGAATGCAGCAATCTGACGTTCACTGTCTTCTTTTGAATTTTTCAGATTGGCTTCAATGTTGGTCTTCACTTCATGAACATAGGATGCAATTCTTGTTTCCAGCTGATCGAGCTGAAGCTGTCCTTTGTCGAGAAGAACAGTGAGCTGTCTCGAAATTCTGTCATCTATTGTAGTGTTCAGTCTATCGATCTTCTCTTCCTGTTTTTCCAGAAGATTCATACCCGCTTTCTGTATGTCTTCGAGAAGCTCTTCAGATTCAAATCTGACTTTCTCCAGTTTAGTCTGAAGATCTTTGTACAGTCTTTCACCGTAATCAGACAGAAGTGATTCCTGTTTCTCATACAGATTAATTCCGGCCTTCTGCAGTCTGCCGAGAAGCATTTCCACTTCATCCTGTGACTTTTTCACCTTGCTCTGAATCTCTTCTGCAATAGAATCGATATGAACATTCAGACTTTCTTCTGCCTTCTTCACAATGATGTCGAGCTGGTTTCTTCCATTGCTGAATTCTGTTCTGATGGAATCGGAGACTTCCTTTCCTTCCACATGAATGTCTTTCAGTCTCTGAACAAGAACATCCACATCTTTGGCAGTTCTGGACTTGATTCTTTCCAGCTCAAGATTCCAGTTTTCAGCATAGAATTCAAGCTTCTGATCAGTCCTGGATTTTTCAGCATCAATGCCCACTGTAATTTTTGCTGCCTCATTTTCCACTTGAGCCATAATGTCTTTTGAACTTTCGAACAGAGCATTCTTCAGATCATAAAAATGATCATCCACATTCTTGATTTTGTTTGCTGTGTCTCTTGCCAGCTCCTTAATCTTCAGATCAATTGCAGATATTTCAGAAAGGAACTCGCTTTTCTTTCTTCCATGCAGAGAGATGAAACTTTCTTCAAGTTCTTCTCGCAGAGAATTGAAACGTTCTCTGGTATTGTGCTCAATCGAAGATGTTGCCTTGTTCAGATCACTCTCAAAGTTCTGAAGATCCTTCATTACGGAATTCTTAATCATATCCGCATCAGAATAAAAGGATTCACTTGTATGTCTGAAATCATTTTCGAATCTGTGAATTTCCTTAAGGATCTCTCCTTTCTTAAGTTCAGCAGTTTTCAGAAGTCTGTTTTCAGCATCAATGGATTTCTCAAAGAAAGAATTTATGTTCTGCAGTACTGTTTCTGACTGTCTTCTGGCCTCAGTCAGAATCTCATCTCGTCTTGTCATTGTCTCAAGACTCATACTTTCAATCTCTGTCCGTACAAGATCGATTTCCATTTTAACTCCGGAAAGAAATGCTTCCTTGTTCTGTGAGAGCTGTTCAAAGATGGATTCAAATCTTTCCTGAAACTTCTTTTCAAAAGAGGAAAGTCTTGCCTGAACGGCTTCTCCCACACTGTCTGCTTTTTCTTCCAGTCTCATATCCAGTCTTTCGATTCTTTCAGAAATGGAATCAGTGTTGTCTTTATATCTTGTGAGTCTCATTTCGAGAGACTTTTCTGCATCACGGACAAAACTGTTGAAGTCATCGAGTTTGACGTTGGCCAGCTCGACTTTTCCTACAGTCTCATCGACCATGGACTCCACTTCTTCCTTGAGCTGAACCTTGTAACCTTCGGCAATGGCCTTCAGTGATTCATCCACTTTCTCTGCCTTGACTTCCAGAAGACTTTCAATATCCACTATTTTAGCAGCCAAGGACTCCAGTATGTTTGTTGTGCGTACATCCAGTTTGTCCTGAAATTTATGTACAAGTTCTTTTACTTCACTCTGGATCAGGCTCACGTCCTTGTTTACATTGGAAAGTTCAGCCTTCTGATTCTGGATAATGTCCATCCCGTCCTGAATGAATCTGGCCTCGTCACGAATTTCATTCGTGAGTTTGACCACATCCTTAAGTTCCAGAAGAATTGTATCCAGGTAATCTTTGTTGTTTTTCAGAGAATGAAGAAGGTCGTTTGTTTCATCCGTCTTGGTCTGAAGATCCAGAATCAGTTTCTTAGCCTGTTTATTTGTGACTTCCAGATCTATTGTGGCATCTTTTACCGACTGAATCCCATCCAAAGCTGTCTGATTGATGTCCTCGTTCAGCTTTGATGTCAGTTTTTTTACCTGACTCAGACGAAAACTCGAACTGTCCAGTTTTCTGAATACAAGAAATATGATTACACTGGCGAAAAAAGGTATAAGTAGTTCGATGCCCATATTAACTATGTGACAGTATTTTTATTATGTCACATACTCCCGGATAATCAGAATCAGAATAATTG
>JBPOJG010000293.1:0-26359 GCA_052033835.1 Spirochaetota bacterium | reverse complement strand
CGTTACATTTCTTCTGATGGCAGAAATGACTGGAAGCAAGCTAATCATGTTTCTAGGGTTTACTATGACAATCGGTGTCATTCCTTTTCCTGCAACTTTTATACTCACTGACACACTGAATGAATTTTACGGTGCGGATGCAGTCAGAAGAACGACTCTCCTCGGAATGCTCATGGTCATTATAGCATATATCATTATATATATAGATCTGCAGATTCCCGCAATTCCGTCATCAATGGTGGACGACCGTTCATTTGAGACTGTCTTTGCAGGATCAGCGAGAATCATTGCCGGTTCCATCGCGGCTTATCTGATCGGTCAGCTCCTCGACATTCAGGTATTCACTTATCTCAAAAAACTGACTGAAGGGAAACATATCTGGCTTCGGGCAACCGGTTCCACTGTGATTTCTCAGCTGATCGATTCCTATGTAGTGATTCAGATTGCCTATTACGGAAAAATTTCACAGGCCGAAATTTATTCCATTTCCATTTCCAATTTTGTTTACAAACTGATCATTGCCGTTCTTCTGACTCCGGTCATCTATATTGTTCATTATTATATAGAAAAATATTTTGAAGGAGAGGAAATCAAGTCGGCTGATGAGCTTTTCATCCCGGACTGATCTTCATTTTCTGAAAATCCAGATTCTGTTTTCATAACGATCAAGAATTGAGATATAATTTTTTTCGGGCGGTCTCTGCTCAAATCGGAAAAAATTGCTCAGTTCAGGTTCCAGATTGTCTGAAAGAAGGGTAATGCTTCCTTTTTCCACATGGCATTTTTCACTGGATCTGCTGAAAATGACTTTTTCTCCTGAATTTGTCACAAGTTCTGAATGATTCTCGCTACACTGAATGATTTTCCAGCCGAAGAACTGACAATAAGCGTCCGCAGATTCGACGCAGTTTTCGGAAAGCAGGTTGGATGCATAAAACGTAAAAATGTTCATAATTTCTCAGTTTTTCAGTTTTACTCTTGACTAAAATTCTTTTTCTTCGATAATTATTCTAAGAGCAGGAATCATTATGAATAAGAGACTTACAAGACACAGGCAGACAATTCTCGAGAATATGAAATCGAGAATGGATCATCCGACTGCAAAAATGGTGTTCGAATCTCTTCACAGTGCAAGCAGACTGAGTTTTGCTACAGTGTACAATTCACTGGAATATCTTGTGAATCAGGGTTATATTAAGAAACTCGACATCAATTCAGATTCTTCCAGATACGATGCTGTCATGTCTGCCCATGCTCATATGGTCTGCGATCATTGCAAGACTGTCTATGATTCCCCTGGACAGGATGCCGCAAAAATTTTATTCGAAAATATTACTGACTTCCAGATTGAAGACATTTCGATCACTATTCATGGAAAATGTGCGGCTTGCATTAAGCTGAATGTCTAAGATTCACGAACTTTCAGAAGACTTAATCAATAAAATTGCTGCAGGTGAGGTAATCGAATCTCCGGCATCTGTAGTGAAAGAACTCATAGAAAATTCAATTGATTCAGGTGCAGACGAGGTGTATGTATCTGCAGAATCAGGCGGCCTGAAAAAAATCATCATCTCTGACAACGGTTCCGGTTTTGAGGAAGAAGATATTTCCATAGCATTTCAAAGACACACTACAAGCAAGATCAGCAGTTTCAAAGATTTAGAAAAAATCAGAAGTTACGGATTCAGAGGTGAGGCTCTTTCTTCCATCTCAGCCGTTTCGAAAATCATACTGAACACGGGAATTTCTGCCGAAAAACCGTCTGTCTCTGCTGAAATAGAAGCTTCTCTTCTGAAAAAAAAAGAATACACTAGTCCAAGGAAAGGAAGCAGACTTGAAATCAGTGATATTTTTTACAACACTCCGGTCAGAAAAAAATTTCTGAAATCGGAAAAGGCGGAAGAGAAAAAGATAAAGGACAGAGTCATTTCTATTGCTATTGCAAAGCCTGAAATCAGGTTTCAGTATGTTCAGAACGGAAGGGAAATTTTTGATCTGAAAAAATCCGACATAACCGGAAGGATTCAGCAGATTTTCGGAGACAATACTTCAGATCATCTGATGGAAGTGTCTCTGGAAAAAAGAGGGATATCGGCAAACGGATTTATCAGTGATTCGGAGTTTTACAGATCAAACAGATTCGGTCAGTTCTTTTTTATCAATGACAGACCTGTGGAACTGAAGCAGAGTTCCTACCTTCTGAAGAAGGCATATGACGAACTTCTCCCGCCCGGTGCTCATCCCTGGTGCTTCATCTATTTCAAAATCGATCCTGCATATATTGATGTAAATGTGCATCCGGCAAAAAAGGAAATCCGATTCCTCGATGAGGAAGGTTTCACTGCCTTTTTTCTCGAGCTTGTCCGAAACGTTCTCTATTCAAAAACTCCTGTAGGATTTCTGGAAATGAAAAGACGGATGTCCTCGCCGATCGTGCCTTACAGCTCACAGCCGTCTGCAAATGCAGTGCAGCAGAAAGACTCTTTTTTTCAGAGCATACTTCATGAAAATATCTATCCTCAGGTGTCCAGGCAGGAAGGATTTGTCACGGCTGACGTCGGATCAGGTGTACAGCTTGAAAAACTTTCCGATACGGGAAGGTCAAGCAGAGACTTCATTCTGAAAAAACACTATGGTGTCATCTTCGGAACGTTTATTCTGGCGGAAGCGGAAGACGGACTCTATATCATTGATCAGCATACTGCCCATGAAAGAATTCGATATGAAGAGATATTGAACTCTTTAAAAAACAGAACATACAGTTCGCAGATTCTCCTTGCACCGATTCGAATTGATCTCTCCACAGAAGAAGCGGAATCCGTTCTTTCTCTTCGAAGTGAATTTGCAGAGATCGGTCTTTCCATTGAAGAATTCGGAGAAGGAACTGTCATTATCAGAGAATTGCCGTCGTATATTGAACCCGGAACGGAAAGGGAAGTGCTCCTGGACTTTCTTCAGAAGTTTCAGGAAAACTCATTTGAAGTCAGAAATGTATATGACCTGATGGCAAAATGTTCTGCGTGCAGGACTGCAGTCAAAAAAGGCGACCAGGTATCCGATACAATTCTTGCGGAACTTCTGAACAGGCTGAGCTACTGTGAAAATCCGTCCAGATGTCCTCACGGAAGACCCACTATGATCAAGCTGACTAGAGACGATCTGGAAAAAATGTTCCATCGGAAATAGTCTGCTTGACCTGTAAGAAGCATTCTCCCGATGCTGAATTATCTTTTTATTAGGAAAGGCAATGGAATCAGATCTGAAGAAACTTCTCTGGAAAACATTTTTTGGCATTATCATACTGGTTGTACTGATTGGAATACTTTCGCATTTTCTGAAAGGACCGATCACTCAGTTTTCCGGCTGGTTCATTCAGTATCTGGGGGTATACGGAGTAGGTCTTGGAATTCTCATCAGTGACGCACTTCCTGCATTTATGATTCCGGATGCATTTCTTGTATTTGCGGTGGCAGGGAAGCTCGATGATTTTCCTGTGATTTTTTATTCCTGTGTCGGAAGTATGATCGGGGGATCGATTTCCTATCTGCTAGGGATGTATGTTTTTCCCAAGATGAAGTTTGCAAAGAATTTCATTGACAGACATGAAGAAAACCTGAAACCTTATGTGGAAAAATACGGTGTATGGGCGGTGGTTCTTGCAGCCACAACTCCTCTGCCATATTCCTGGATGGCAATTCTTGTAGGCACACTGAAAATGCCTTACAGAGAGTTTATAATCGCGAGTCTTGCGAGAATTCCAAGGTTTGTTTTTTATTATTATGCAATCAAACTCGGCTGGGTTGTCAGCTGAGTCCGTACACGGCCTAAACTGTTCTTCCGGATTTAATGAATAGAAGCAGTCTCACCATCGGTATATTAATGATCCCTTCATTACAGTTTCATTTTTTACAGTGCCGAATTCATTCACTTTGTCCGTATGTATCTCCGGTCTGAATGAGACAGGTTTTTTTTCGGAAATCTCGCCTGGATTTCTTCCACTGAAAAAATAAGCATCGACCATACTGATGATCCAGACAGCGGCGAGCGCTGCACTGAACCTGTTTCGGTCTGACTTGTAAAAGTCAATCTGAGCCTTTGCATCAAAACGATCTATAAGCCAAATCTTGGTGATATCAGAGCCCGGATTCAGTCTTTCGAAAAAAGGATATCCAACAGCTGCATATTGAGCATCCGACTCTTTCTGTCTTTTTTCATATGATTTTATCATAGAGGGATCAGCAATCTGAGATACAAATCCAGAAATGAAAAAGATTGTCATCATAAATCCACCCTTCAAAGAATTGTCTGCATACATCTGTCCCCATCCGGGCAGAAGTGCGGATCTCCATAATCTCGAAAAAGGAGTTGTCTCTAGAAAATATTCCGGTGCCTTTTCTCCCTGAAACTTTCCTTCCTCGTTCCAATTTTCAGTTCTGAAATAGGTGAATAATGAATCTGCCAGAAGAACTGCTCCAAGCATATTAGAAGCAGAACGTAAATCATTCTGTATATACTGCCCAGTCAGCAAGTCCGTTCTGCGGCTCGCACTGTTTGAGATGACCGCATTCAGAAGCCCGAGCTCCATAACCGTGAAGAGAGCACCTCCGAAGTAATTTTCAGTACGATACAGTCCGCTGAAGCCGGGAATAAGACTCGATGCTGCGTTTCCTGCAGGCGAAATTTTTTCTTCTTCTGAAAGCGAAACCCATTCATTTCCTTTCTTCGTTTCAACAGAAAGCCTTTCTTCCTCCCTTTCTGAATTCGACTCTTCTGCCCAGTGAACCGCCTCGAATTTCACTTTCAGAACATCCCTTTTGTCATAGGTCTTCTGTTTCCCGTTTTCCTGAATCAGTCTGAGGAAATCCTTCCCGACAGAAACTTTGACTGAAGAAATTTCTGCTCCTGTCCGAAAGACGACAGTGTCAGCATATGCCGTTTTTGTGAATAAATACAAGATGAGGATAAAAATTGATTTCAAATGAATTTCCTATATTCTGCTCTGTCGGCTTGCAGGATTCTATCTAATTCCGCAGATTCCAATTAAAAAAAAATATGCAGCTTTTTTTATTCAAATACTCCTTGACTGATTCTGAAATAAATTCATTATTTCCTGTATGAATCTGAAATATTTTCTTGGACCAATCCTTTTTTTTATTCCGCTTTCGGCTGTGTTTACTCATACGATTCTTTATAAAAGCGGAAAGGTGGCCTACGGAAATACTGAAATAAAAGAATCAACTGTAATTATCAGAATGGAAGAAAAAACAGTCGAAGTCTCTAAAAAGAAAATTTTGAAGATTATCAACCAGGATATCAAGGACAGAGATACTTTGATAAAAATAATGAAAAAATATCTCCCTTCTCAGAAAAAGGATACAGAGAAAAAAGCAGACGGCAATCAGCCTGTCCGCGAGCAGGAGCTGGAAGTTGTCGATCTGTCTTTTGTCCTTGAAGAAATTCGGAAGGATGAAATCAGACTTTCATCAGAAAAAAATGAAATGAACGCAGTCAAAGGTGCAGTCTGGCGTTCAGTAATTCTGCCTGGCTGGGGTCAGCAGCATAAAGCACAGCCTTTCCGAGCTCTCGGATATTTTCTTCCTGCTGCAGTGTCGGCTGCAATATATTTACATGAAAAAAATGAAAATACAAAATATATAAATCAGTACAATAATCCGATCTTTTATGCCACATTGACAAATCTGATTCCTTCCGGATCAAGTTCGGATATAGCCGCATACCTGATCGCAAAAAAACATTACGATGCACTCAGGTCCGATGTGTACGATTCAAAATCCAGAGGTGAGTCCGCTCTTCTTCTTTTAGGAGTTTTTTGGATAGCGGGTATTGCTGATGCCTATTTTCTGAAATCCGGACATAACTTTGAGAAAATGTCTGCAGTCTGCAGTCATTGTGAGACCGGAGCCGTCAGTTTTACGATTGACGCGGGGAGAAGAAGACTGAATCTTTCTGATACTGAAAATACGTTTTCATTTGCATTGACAGGAAAATACTAAGGAGGGATGGAAAAAATGATATCATTATGCAAATATTTAAATTCATTTCTTATTGTCGTATTTTTATTTACCGGCTGTCTGCGGGGATTACCGAACAGCTCTCTTGATCCGAATACTTCATTCGGTTCATTTCTGTATTTAAGAAATATCCTGTTTCCGAGTCTGTCTTCAAAGGACTTTACTGCTTTCATTTTTTCCTCGACTTCATCGAGCGGGGTCATTATTCCTGCAGACGGAAAAGACGGAGGAGGGATTGTCAATGTCAATGTCCCATACAATACAGATGTGACTTCCCTGACTGCAGCTTTTACTCATACCGGCAGAACTGTAAGCATTGGAAATCAGAATCAGAATTCCGGATCAACTGTAAACGATTTTACTAAGCAGACTGATTATTTTATTGCTGCACAGGATTTGTCTGTAAAAAAATATACAGTAAGCGTGAATATCGGCACTTCATCATCGAATGAAATTACGGATTTCCGTTTAAGAACACCTTCTGTCCAGGGACTGATTGCAGGTACAAATATTACCGTCTATGTACCCTTCGGAACAAGTGTCAGTTCGCTGATTCCTGTTTTTTCACATACAGGAGCATCAGTCACTGTAAACGGAATAACGCAGATTTCGGAAACTTCAGCGAACGATTTTACAAATCCGGTTGTGTATTCAGTCCTTGCAGCTGACGGAACAAAGAAAAATTATACGGTCACTGTAAATATTTCGGAGAAGACTGCGAATGATGTCACATCCTTTTCCATTGCATCACCGGCAGTATCTGCTGCAGTGACCGGTTCAATAATTACACTTATATTCCCGCCAAATGCAAATCTGAAATATCTGACCGCTTCATTCGTCTTTTCAGGTTCGAGCGTTACTGTCAACGGAGTCCCGCAGATATCCGGCAGAACAGTAAACAATTTTAATGAAACTCTGTATTATAAAGTGACGGCTGCTGACGGTTCTTCAAAAACATATGCTGTGTTCTCATCCGTTTCAGGTACAGGCGATAAGGATTTCAATTCATTTTCTCTGAACTATCCTGTCAGTGCTGCCGGAACGATAGATAAAAAGGCAGGGACAGTAGTTTTTTCACTTACTCAGGGTGCCTATGTCGGAGCCTCCGCTCCGGTGTTTTCCTTTTCAGGAGCAAATGTCAGTATGAACGGTGTGCTTCAGACGAGCGGAGTGAGCAGAAATAATTTCTCAAGTCCGGTGATATACAAAATTACAGCCGGCGACGGAACAGTAAAAAATTATACTGTGTATATAAATAATTTTTCAAACTTCAAAGACAATGGAGACAATACGGTGACGGACAGCCGGACAGGACTGGTATGGATGAAATGCAGCCAGGGCCAGAATCATGATTCGTCCTGTTCCGGAGCTGTAACGACATTCCGATTCTGCTCAGCTAACGACAACAGCTGCAACGGGGGAACGGCTGGGGGAAGTCTTACTCATCCTTCACTCTGGACAGGCGGACAGACAAGTGACATTTGGACTGAATGTAATAATCTGAATTCAACTCCTTCAGGAGGATTTGCCGGAAGAAACAACTGGAGAGTCCCGACCTGGGCAGAGCTGATTTCGATAATGGATATCTCCGTGGTCAGTCCTTCCATAAATTCTGCCTTTTTCCCTAATACACCTACTGGAGCGCCTGCCCGATGGTGGACCTCAAATTCTTATCTGGGAAATGCATTGGCTGCCTGGTTTGTATCCTTTGATTCCGGCGGCAGCGATACGAATGATAAAATAACTCTCTACAAGCTCAGGTGCGTTTCAGATTGAAATACAGTACAATGGTCAAATTATCCAGATTTATATAATTCACCTTATTATCGTCTGAATTTTCAGGTAAAACTGTATGAAGGAACAAATATCATAGATTTCATCTATGGAAGTAAATCAGGCAGCGGTGCCGGTACAGGTGCATATGTCGGGATAAAAAATGCAGTCGGCGGATCAGGCAGCTTTATGGACGGAATATCCGGAAGCACAGTGACGGCAGGCAGCAGCAATGCAGGTTTCCCTTCTGCGAATACCTGCTGCAGGTTTACACCGTGAGGAAATGAAAAGTTTTGTCTCGGTGATGCCTGCCCGGTCCCCCGAAAAACCGTCCAAATTAACCTTTACATCATTGGCATAGGAGAAATTTCTGAATTATGCAGACAAATCCGGAAATTCAGACAGGCAATGTGTATATAGAGACCTACGGGTGTCAGATGAATGAATATGACAGCGGCCTGATTTCACATTTAATGAAAAAATCCAGCTATTCTCTTTCGGACAAACCTGAGTCTTCCGATGTCATTTTTCTGAATACCTGTGCGGTTCGGGAAAATGCCCATGCAAAGATTTATTCGAGGCTGCAGAGTCTCGGTTATCTGAAAAAAAGAAATCCCAAACTTGTGATCGGCGTGCTCGGGTGCATGGCTCAGAATTTGGGAGACGATCTGTTCCATGAAGAACTTCCTCTGGATCTGGTCGTCGGACCTGACAATTACAGACAGCTTCCTGAACTGATTGAAAAAATCAGGAGCGGCGAGGGAAAGCAGAATCTCACAAGACTTTCGAAGATAGAAACGTATGATGAAATTGAACCGAGGGTGATCGACGGGATTTCTGCATTTGTCACGATTATGAGAGGATGCAATAATTTCTGTACTTTCTGTGTTGTTCCTTATACAAGAGGAAGAGAAAGAAGCAGATCCTTCGAGTCCATTACGGATGAAGTGAAAAATCTGCAGTCGCTCGGAGTGCGACAGGTGACTCTGCTTGGACAGAATGTGAATTCCTATAAATTTGAAGGATCTGATTTTGCAGCTCTTGTGGAAAAAATTCTTTCGGAAACTTCCATAGAAAGAATCCGTTTCACATCTCCTCATCCCAAGGATTTTCCTCCTCATCTTCTTTCTCTGATGGCGGGAGAAAAAAGATTCTGCTCTCAGATTCATCTTCCTCTTCAGGCGGGAAATACTGAGGTTCTCGAAAGAATGAAAAGAGACTACAGCAAGGAAGAATTTCTGTCTCTTGCAGAAGAGATCAGGAAAACAGTTCCTGACGTCGGTCTGACTACGGACATCATCACCGGTTTTCCCGGCGAGACAGACGTACAGTTCGAGGACACGCTCGACGTCGTAAGACGGGTGAAGTTTGATATGGCGTTTATGTTCAAGTATTCTGAAAGAGAAGGAACGATGGCACAGAAGAAATTTCCTGATGATGTGCCGGAGGAAGTCAAGTCGGAAAGACTGACAAGACTTGTGGAACTTCAGACTGCCATATCTGCCGAAAACAATAAGGAAAGAGTGGGCAGGGTCTATGAAGTTCTTGTTGAAGGAAGATCCCGAAAATCAGACAGAGAGCTTTCCGGAAGAACTGAATCAGGAAGAATGACAGTATTTCCGATTGCAGAAAGTATGAATTCAAATGATATGATCGGGCAATTTGTAAATGTAGAAATTGTATCCTCCACAAGTGCCACTCTGAAAGGAAAACTTGTTTGAGTGAAACAAAGAAACAGGACCTGCGCACTGTCAGACTGAGTTCAAAGGCAGATCTTCCGTCTGGATTCAGAGTGCATACCGATGTCAGAAGATGGATTCCCTGGAAATGGATTCCGGTACTCAACAGGTACGTGCTTCTGGAAATCGTGGGTCCGTTTCTGACCGCACTTTTCTTTTTTACATTCATCTATATGGCGATGGCGATTCAGAAAATGATCGGACTCTTTGTAGGAAAGGGAGTCGATTTTTTCAGGCTTCTCGACTATTTCGGATATCTCCTGGGAAACACTCTTCCTGCAACAATTCCGATGGCATGTCTGATGGGAGGAATTATGGCCGCAGGAAGACTTTCGAGTGATTCTGAAGTCACTGCAATGAGATCTGCCGGCATCAGCTTCTCCAAGATATATTCGAATTTTCTAATATTCGGTTTTATCGCAACAGTCACAGTCGGATACATGAATTTTTATCTAGGCCCTGAAAATGCCAGAAAAATGAATGAATTCAACAACTGGATCATGACATACAATCCTATGCTTGCAGTCACTCCCGGTCAGTTCAGCGGAAGTCAGGTCAAGGACAATTTTGAAGAAAAGGCGAAGACAATGTACACCGAAGGACTGAATCGGGATACAGGGGAGATGAAAAATATCCAGATCCGCGAATGGGAAATTTTTCCCGGAGGAAGCGATTATCTGGTGCATAACGGCGTGATGATCACAATGGGCGGTTCTCGGATCACTCAGATCATTTCGGCAAAGAAGGGATATACTGTAGAAAAGATCAATTCGAAGGGTGAATATGAAAAGGGCATCCGTCTGAAAGAAGGATTTGCAATCGAGTGGAATGAAAAAAAAGACGGGTTTACGATCACAAATTTTATGGAAGGAGAAATGGACTACAATGTCCCTTCCGACAAGGAAAAAAAAGTTCTGGGATTCAACATCAAACCGGAAACATTTCCTTTCCCTGAACTGATCAAAATAAAAAAGAGCATTGAGACAGAAGGAATCGAAGAAATTCCCGGTCTCGAAATTCTGAAAGAGAACAATATCAAGATAAAGGGAGTGAAAGACTTCAAGGATTTTATATCCCGAATGGAGCTTGAACTTGTGCAGGGGTTTGCGGACAAGTCCATTCCCTCTGAGGATCTGAACAACAGATTCGCAATTGTAACTCAGCTCAAAAGCCTTCTGAAGGACACTCACAGGGTGCTTGCTGCATTCGGAGTGGAGATTCATAAACGGATCGCATCACCTGTTTCCTGTATGATATTTTTCTTTCTCTCATTTCCTCTGGGGCTTGTCGTGAAACGTTCCGGAAAAGGAATGAGTTTTACTGTGGCAATTGTCGTGCTTTTTACATATTATGCAGTGATGATCATCTGCAGCGGTTTTTCTCTGAAAAATCAGCTTCCGTATTTTGTCGGTCCCTGGATTGCAAATGTTCTGGCACTCTCTGCCGGATTCTATTTTATGCTGACTAGAACGGACATTCATCCTGGAAACACTGCCCCCGGAAGATTCTATAAAAAAGTCAGAAGCAGGCTGCGTGAAAAAATATCTCCTTATCATGCTAAAATAATGCAAAAAATGGAGCCGGTATTCAAGAGGCTTTCTATACTGCGCTCAAAGGCAGCATCTGTTTTCGAAAGAATAAAATCAGGTCTTGCGAAACTCAGATTCAGGCGCAGAAAAGAAAAGGAGAAATTATGATTGCAGTAATTGGAACAGGAATCACTGGACTTTCGAGTGCCTGGATTCTTTCGAAATATTTTCCAGTGACACTGTTTGAAAAACACAGTATTCTGGGAATGGCGGCATTTGGAACAAGATTTCAGGCCGGAAATACAGATTTGGAATTTGACATCCCTTTTCGTACAGTAAAAAAAGATTACTATCCTCTGATCTTTGATATCTACAGATCTGCAGGAATCAGAACAAGGAAAGTGGACTATTCATTCCGTGTGGAGTCCGAAAAAGAAACTGTATTCGGATTCCGTGCGAGAAACATCCTCGGAAACACTCTTGGACTTCCTACTTTTGATTCATTTCGAAACAGAAAGGGAATCAGAATTTTCAAGGATCTGCTGCGTTTTTATACAAATGCTAGAAAGGATTTTCGAAACGAGAAAGAACCTGTTTCCATACTTGACTTTCTGAAAAGACATTCCTATTCCTATGAATTCATCTATGAGTTTCTTCTGCCTACATTTGCACTTGTGAATACCTGCAGGACAGAGACTGTAGGAAACTATCCTGCAGAAACCATTATAGGATATCACAGCAGAGGATACGGGTATACTCCTCAGGAGACTGCAGAACTCGGCACGTCCGATATTGTAAAAAGACTTTCGAGTTCAGTGAAAAATATCAGACTCGGAACCGAAATCCGTTCCATCCGTCTTGACGGCGGTCGCCCTGTCGTAGAGACCGACGCCGGTTCAGAGAAATTTGATCATGTGATTGTCACCACTCAGGCAAATCAGGCTGAGAGAGTGCTCGACAAGTCTCTTTCTGTCGAGAAGAGCATTCTTTCCAGATTCAAATATGAGGCGAGTGATGTGATTCTGCATCGGGACCGTTCTTATTTTTCTAAAAAAGATGTTTCTCTTCTTTTCAGAATACAGAAAGGAACTGACAAGCCTGAAGTGACTCTGGACCTTGCAAGGATCATTCCTGAATGCAGAGGAAGTGAAATTTATCAGACTTGGAATCCTCACACAGTTCCGGATGAATCCTTTATTCTGAAGACTGCCAGATTTGAAAGACCTACAGTGGATCTTGATACAGTGAAAGCAGTTGCAGATCTGGAAAAAATTCAGAATGAAAAGGACAGAAGAATCTGGTTCGGCGGTTCTTATTCCATGTTCGGAATTCCTCTTCTGGAAGCTGGAGCAAGGGCAGCACTTTCTGTCTCTTCAAAAATCTCCGGAAAATCAGAGGAAGAAATCAGAAAAGACTGGAATTGAAAATCTGTCTTTTTTATGAAGCTGAATGAATCAGTGCAGTCGGAGTCTAATTTATATGAGCAGAATAGGCAGGCAGATCATTCAATGCAGACATCAGCTTAACCGGATGAGATTTTTTATTTTTATTTTCTCTCTTTTCATCGGCTCTCAGGTCAGTTCTCAGATGATCGACTACGATGAACTTCTCAGAATGGAAGAGAAATGGGATATGGACGGGATGGGCAGAAAAAAGTCGGAACCGGAATTTTCCTCATTAAACAGGATACAGCGTATTCCGCCTTTCCTCACTCCTTTTCAGGCGGAAGTGCAGGAATTTCAGATTCATCCAGGAATGGACAGTACAGTAAAGGGGAAATTCGGGACAGAAATTTTCATACCTGCCGATTCATTCAGTCTTCCTTACATTTACAGAAAAAGTGATTTGGTCATTTTTTCACTCACAGAGATTATGAATGATCTGGATCTGATTTCTTCCGGATTTGATCTGCTTCAGAGAACATCGGACAGACCGGAATTTATTGAATCCTCAGGAGCAGTCTCTGTTTCTGCTTCCTATTACAGCAGAACTCTGAAGCTGAAAAAAGGCGCACGGATCAGAATTAAAATTCCTTTATATATAAATCATGAAAAAAAAATGAAAGTATATAAACACATTGAAGGAAGAGGATGGGTGGAAAAGGGAAATGATGAAATCATTGAAACGGATGAAAAAAAATACAGATTCTTTTCCGGAACGGATGAACTGACTCACTGGGTATTCGGTTCCCCTGAACAGAATACGTTCTGTACGGAAGGCAGGATTGTATCAGAGAATCCTCCTTATTCAGTGATTCTCATCGGTTCCGATTTTAAGACTGCTTATTCTCTGAAAGAAAGAAAGGCAGAATTCAGAATTCAGATACCGTCCGGGAAAAAATTCAGAATTCTAGTGATGGATGAATCGGGCAATCTGGGAATTTCAAAAGAAATGAGTATTCAGAAGGAAAAGCAGGAATCGGGATGCAGGGTTTCTGAAGAGATTTCAGTTGTCACGGGAAGCAGAGAAATTAGAAAAGACAGGAAGAAATTTTTGGAATATCTGGGCTGGAAGGATATTTTTCAGAAAGAGAAGGGAGACTGAAATGAATATATTTGATGTGAGCGGAAAAACTGTTCTGATCACCGGTGCGAGCAGGGGAATCGGAAAGTCAATGGCTCTTGCGTTCAGAGATGCAGGTGCTGTCGTTTACGGGACAGGAAGCAGAGAAGAGACTGTGGAATGGATGAAGGGAGAAAAGATTTTCGGAAGAGCTGCTGATATCAGCAAGGCAGGCACAATTCTTCCGATCATTGAAGAAATCAAGAAATCGCACGGAAGACTGGACTGTCTCATCAACAATGCTGGAATTGCCTCGAATACACCGGCCTCTGCAATGAAAGACGATGAAATGTATAAAATCATTGATACCAACTTTACAGGAATGTTCCGTGCCTGTCAGGCATACTACAAGACTCATAAACTGATCGGAGGAAATATCATCAATATTTCATCTGTTCTGGGACTTGTCGGATATTCACTTGCATCCGTTTATTCAGGCACCAAAGGAGCTGCAATTCAGCTTACTAGAGCACTTGCCGCCGAATGGATCAATAATAATTTCCGACTGAATGCAATCTGTCCCGGATTCATTGATACGGATATGAACAAGATGATTAAGGACAAACAGCACGTATTTGAAAAAGTATCTCAGGGAATTCCGATGAAAAGACTCGGCAGTCCTGAGGATATTTCCGGGGCGGCTATCTTTCTTGCATCCGGAGCCTCTTCCTATATGACAGGACAGGTGATCACTGTGGATGGAGGACTCACAACAGTTATGTCTTAATAATGATTAACTCACCTTACGGACTTGGATGGGTAAGGTGAGTGATGAATTGTAAACTTCGTCGTGAAAATTATCTTTTTTTCAGACTGCTGATCATTTCTTTCCACTGCGGTGCAGAATAATGACCTGGGGCAGATGATACGGCTTTCTCAAAATACTGAAGTGCTTTGGCATTTTCAGGCGGTTCGATTTCTGCATAAACTGTTCCGATCATTCCGTAATACATCGCCTTGTCTGCAGATGTTTCTGAAACCTGAACTGCATTTTCAAGATATTTGACAGCTTCCTCAATATTCGGAGAAGGCAGATTTCTGTATGCAAATGAAATTCTGCTCAGGTAGGAAGCCTTGTTTGCAGGAGATATGGACGTTTCCACCGCTTTCTGCATATAACTGATTCCTGTATTCAGGTCCTTCTCATTGATTTCACCGTATGCATTGATGTACATTTCTGCAATGACTGAATAATAATAGGACTTAGTTTCTGCATCCTGAACTGAACTTAGAGCAAGTGAGTAGTACTTCAGACTTTTTTCTCTGTTCCTGTTGTAATAGATTCCTGCCGCAGCTGAATAATAGTTTGCTTTGTCTGCTGAAGATTCAGAAATTTCCGCAGCCATTACATTGTATTTTTCCACTTCTGAATAAGCAGGAATTTCCTTGTACTGATAAACAGCAGCAAGAAGAGAATAATATTGAGCCTTGCTTGCTCTGTCATTCGTCAGTTCAACTGCCTTCAGATAGCTTTTTTTGGCGGATGCCGTGTCTGCAGGTCTCATTACAGTATATACCGATCCCAGAACAGAGTAGAATCTTGCTTTTTTTTCATTGTCTGAAGTCAGTGAAATTGCCTTGGCAGAATAGGACACTGCCTTGGAGTACAGTTCCGGTTTATAAGTATACTGATAACTTACTGCAGCCTGAGAATAAAGTTCTGCCTTATCCTCAGGATCTGAAGCTGATTCTGCGGATTTCAGAACCGCTTTGATCTGCTTTTCGTAATCGTATGAATATCCCTGACCGTCAGTGTTCAGTTTTGCAGACGACTCTTTGACTATGTTCAGGTTTTTTCCGGATTTTTTCTTCTTTTTTTTCTTTGAAGATTTTCCCTTCTTGGATTTTTTCTTATGTGAATGATGCTTCGAAGAAGAATTATGTTTTACATTTTTTTTCTTTCTGGACTTTGCATCAGCATCGCTGAACAGGAAAAGGAAAACCAGTAAAAAGACGATTATTTTTCTCAGCATAATGATTCCTTAATGATGGTGATGTCCGGGAGCATGTACATGGCCGTGTTCCAGTTCTGTTTTTGTTGCATCTCTGATTCCCAGAATTTTCACATCGAAGTTCAGAACAGATCCTGCCAGAGGATGATTCCCGTCAAGTACAGCAGACTTGTCTCCGACGGAAAGAACGGTAAAGATGACTACACCTTCCGGCTGCTCTGCCTGAAACTGCATTCCTGGAACTACAGTGACGCCTGATTCAAACATATCGAGTGCAACTTCCTGTACGAGTTCATCTCTGTAAACTCCGTAACCTTCTTCCGGCTTGACTGAAACCTGAACTGCTTCACCTTCTTTTTTGCCTTCCAGTGCCTTTTCGAGTCCTGAAATAATATTTCCTGCACCGAAAAGAAACATCAGCGGTTCTGAACCGACAGACGAATCAATGACTTCTCCGTCCTCATCCTTCAGAGTATAATCAATCGTAACAACTTTGTTCTGTGTAATCAACATACGTTCAGAATTATTTTACTCTTATTTTGCACAAGTTAAATTAAGGTGTTTTTTTCATAAGTGAAGTCTTTTTCTCTCTGAAGCTGCTGGTTTTCCAGCGACAAAGGCACAGTTTCAGGTGCGGTGCATGCTCAATTTTATGATTCAGATCAAGACATTCTCTGCAGATTTTCAGAAAAAAGTCCGCCAATTCAAATATTCTTTTATCTTCTTGATGAGAATCAATGCATTTGTCATATCACTGATTTATGAATCAAACATGGAGAGATTAATGATAGATTCAAAAATGAAAAACTGGAAAGCCAGTCTTTTTTTATTGTCTGTGCTTTTCTTTGCGGCTGACTGCAGGGATAAGATGACTGAAGAAACAGCGACTTTGACATACGCGCCGAACGTCCCCCCGGTGATTAAAAGAACTTCGCCTGCGAAAGTAACTGTCAGGCTGGAAACACAGGAAAAGGTGATGAAACTTGCAGACGGAGTGGAATATACATTCTGGACGTTTGGTGGAAGCGTGCCAGGTCCGTTTATACGTGTCAGGGAAGGAGATTTGGTAGATTTTCATTTATCAAATAATGCGAGCAGCAAGGTGCCTCACAATATTGACCTTCATGCTGTCACTGGACCTGGAGGAGGAGCGGCATCTTCATTGACTGCACCTGGGCATACTTCCAATTTTTCATTTACTGCACTGAATCCAGGGCTTTATATTTACCATTGTGCCACTGCTCCAGTCGGAATGCACATTGCCAATGGAATGTACGGACTCATCTATGTTCAGCCTAGAGAAGCACTGCCTGAAGTTAACAAGGAGTACTATATTGTTCAGAGTGAATTCTATACGAAGGGAAAGAACGGAGATCATGGTCTCCAGGATTTTGATCTGGAAAAAGCAGTCAAGGAACAGCCGGAATACGTTGTATTCAATGGTTCAGTCGGAGCATTGACCGGCGATCATGCAATTACTGCAAATGTAGGAGAAAGAGTCAGACTGTTTGTCGGAAACGGTGGTCCGAATTTAGTATCTTCTTTCCATGTGATTGGAGAAATATTTGACCAAGTTTATACTGAGGGCGGTGTTAAGGCAAACCAGAATCATGTTCAGACAACTTTAGTTCCTGCAGGAGGGTCCGCCATTGTGGAGTTTGGGGTAGAGGTTCCAGGAAATTATCCGATTGTAGACCATTCCATATTCAGAACGTTCAACAAGGGTTCTTTGGGAATATTGAAAGTTTCGGGTTCGGAAAATAAGACAGTGTATTCAGGAAAACTGAATGCTGAAAAAACAGAAACAGTCAAAAAACCTTCAGGCAAGGAAATGACTATGGATGAGAGGATTATCGCAGGCAAGAATATATATGCTCAGACTTGTATTGCATGTCACCAGGCTGAAGGACAGGGAGTAAAGGGAACATTTCCGCCTCTGGCAAAGTCTGATTATATGATGAATGACAAAGCCAGATCAGTTCAGGTCGTTGTCAAGGGACTGTCCGGAGAAATTACCGTGAACGGAGAAAAATATAACAGTGTTATGCCTCCTCAGTATCCGCATCTGAATGATGAAGATATTGCAAATGTTCTTACCTATGTAAGGAACTCTTTCGGAAACAAGGGTGAAGCAGTGACTGCGGAAGAAGTAAAAAGGGCAAAATAGCATGATGATGTCGATGTTCTTAATTGTTTTATCATTCTTTTTAAGTTTCTTATCCGGTCTTTCTGCGGAAGAAGGAATGGTTCAGATTCCCGGGGGGTATTACAAGCCTCTGTATCTGGATAAAAAGGAAGGTAAAAAAGAGAAGGTCGGCACATTCGAACTCGATATTTATCCGGTTACGGACAGAGAGTTTTCTGAATTTGTTTCAGTGAAACCTTTCTGGTCGCCTGAGGGAATCAGCCGTCTGGCTGCAGAATCAAATTACCTTCAGCACTGGAAACAGAATCTCTCGGTGAGGAGTTCTTCTTCTCCTGCAGTCAATGTTTCCTGGTTTGCTGCGAAGGCATACTGCAGATGGAAGAAAAAAAGACTTCCTACTGTATCAGAATGGGAGTTTGCAGCAATGGCTGATGAGACAAGAAGAGATGCATCAAGAGACAGAATTTTCCTGAAAAGAATAATGCAGTGGTATTCAAAACCCAACAGTTCGAAATTGAACGATGTCGGAACTGGATACAGAAATCTTTACGGGATATATGATATGCACGGTCAGATATGGGAATGGACTGATGATTTTTCTTCCGCAATAGTCACCGGAGATTCCCGAAATGACAGTGATCTTGACAAAGGGATGTTCTGCGGAAGCGGGGCATTGGGTGCAAATGACTTTGGAAACTATGCTGCATTTCTGAGGTATGGGTTAAGAAGCAGCTTAAAGGCAAATTATACACTTCCGAATCTGGGATTCAGGTGTGCGAGGTAGACCAACATGAAATATTCAATCATTATATTAATTTCAGTTTTTCTTTCTTTTCAATGCAAAAAGAATGAAAATCACAAGGAACATGATCACAGCCATCATGAAGAAATGAAAATGGGGAAAGTGTCAGAGATGTCACTGTACGGAATGGAAATGAACTGGACAGATTCATCAGGAAAAGTCATGGATATGAAAAGTCTCAGGGGAAAACCTGTCCTGATCATAATGATTTACGGTACATGCAGGGACATCTGTCCGATACTGGTGGAAAATCTGAAAAAAATTGAAAATACACTGGGTTCTTCTGCATTGAAGGTTCAGTTTGTCGTGATGAGTTTTGATTCTGAAAAGGATACACCTTCTGCCATGAATGAATACGGAAAGAAAGCCAATATCGCAAAGTCCAACTGGTTTCTTCTCTCCGGAAGTCCGGATTCTGTAAAGGAAACAGCTGCGCTTCTGGGAGTGAAATACAAAAAAGAGGAGAACGGAACCTATTCACATTCCAATATCATCACTCTTCTGAACCCTGAAGGAGAAATTTCATTCAGTTTGGAAGGACTGAACAAGGATCCTTCTGAACTTTTGGAAAAGATAAAAAAAATGCTTTGATTTTCGAAAAAAAGAACTTTACGGAGGATTCTGTGGGTTTCGATCATTTTAAAAAAATTTTATGTTTTCTATTCTGTTTTTCACTGATTCAGAATTCCTTATCTGCAGAAGAACTGAAGAACAGCAAGTTTAAAGAACATCAGCTTCATATCATGATCACCTGTGCTGATGCGAGAGACATCAGTCACACAAACATCAGCGCACTGAAAGAGACTTTGAAGCACTACAGACAGAAAGGAATTCAGATTGACTACAGAATCATCCGAATTCCGGGAGCATTTGTCACTCTGGAAGTAAAAAGGGAAGTTACTGAAATCATACTGGAAAAACTCAAACAGAATAAAAGGAAAGATAATCTATCTTTTTATATTCATGTTCAGAGTCACGGTCAGCTGATGAATATTTCCCATTCGGATCTTGTGAGGAACAGTCATGAAGTTGAAATCAAGAAAACATCTCCGTTGAACTGCGGTATGCTCAAGGCGACAATGATCGGAATAGAGATGGAGAGGCTTCTTATTCTGGAAAAACCCGAAGTGAACCTGAACGGAAGAATGTTGAAAATCAGGGAAGAAAAGGATATCAGAGAACTTTTGAAGCAGGCATACGGATACAGCGGTTATCTGGCCGGAGACTGGATCAGAAGCATAGATGATCTGTCAACTCATCCTCGGACACAGGCTGCCATAATGGAAAAATATATCAGGGATCATTCAGTTCTAGGCAGACTGAACATCAGAATTACTGCGGGCATACAGGATTATGCTCTGCATTCCATTGTAAGGCTTGATGGAGGAACTGCTCCTGTTCCATTCTACGAAGATCTTCAGAAAAGCATCAGCCGTCATTCTTCTGAAAATCATTTGAAGGATTCAGAAATTTATAAACAGTCTGAAAAGCAGAGACCTGTTGCGGGACTTTTCAGTACAACTGATTCTCATCTGAATGGAACAAGAAAAGCAGCACGTTACTATCAGAACAGATCAGGTCAGGGGACAGGGGAAAAGTTTCTGTCAAATACAGTTTTTGTTCTTTCGAGCGGTGCATTCAGTTCAGACTCTCTTCCTCTCGATCCGTATATGGCGGCAGGTTTTTATTACAGTGTAGTTCAGCTTGGTCTTCGGGAATATATGGTTCTTGGAAACAATCAGATAGAAACGAACCAGATGATGAAACGAATACAGATGGATCCACTTTTGAGTCTGATCATCAGGAAGTTCAAAGTGAAACTGACTCCTTTGAACCAGTCTGACATTGTGCATATTGCTCTCGATGACCCTGAGGGATAAATAAAATGTAATGATGGAGAACAGAATCAGTTCTGCTCAAAGCGGAACTCCGAATACATTGTTTTCAGATCCTTGAAAGAGTAGGCCATTCTGCTTTCCGGAAGAGCGCCTATGATATTTCTTCCGTACCCCTTTGTGAGAATTCGCGGATCGAGGATCGATACAATTCCCTTGTCTGTCTTGGAACGTATCAGTCTTCCGAATCCCTGCTTCATGGAAAGAACAGCAAATGGAAGCTGAAAATCAAAAAATGGATTTCCGTTTTTCTTTTTGATTCCTTCTATCATTGCTTCAGTCACCGGATCACCGGGAGGCTGAAAAGGTATTCTGCACAGAATCACAGAACGAAGTCTGTCTCCTTTTACATCCACGCCCTGCCAGAAACTCGATACTCCGAACAGAACTGAATTTTCAGTTTCCAAAAATGCATTTTTTGCTTTTTCTGCGCCGAGCTTCAGCTGAGAAAATACAGGATAGGGAAGATCCGGTTCAATTTTTTCCAGCACTTTTTTCAATGAGGAATTTGCAGTGAAAAGCACAAACGCACCGCCCGACGTCAGATCGAGCAGATACGGAATGAGTTTCGCCAGATCATCATGATAACCTTCATTGTCCTCACCCGGGTCTCTTAATGTTTTTGGAAGATAGATGATGCAGTTTTTTTTATAAGGAAACGGAGAGGGGTAGGAAACTTTCATCGGTTCTTCAATGCCCAGCTGTCTTTCAAAATAGCTGAAATCTGAATTTCCTGAACTGATTGTAGCCGAAGTAAAGATGACGCTGTTCAGTTCAGAGAAAAGTTTTTCCTTTAGCTCTTTTTCATACTCCAGAGGCTGCATATAAATTTCATAGAAACTGTTTCTGCTCCCTTCTCTCGGAACATCCAGCCAGAATACAGTATTTTTACTTTTGAATTCAGTAAATGAATGAAGAATTTTTGCATTTCCGTCGAGGGCAGTGATAAGCGAATTCAGCTCGAGCAGAAGTTCTTTGTCCTCCTGAGATTCTGAATCCTCTTTCAGCTTGGCCGACGTCTTATCCAGGACTGACGCTATCTGCAGAAGCGATTTTTCAAGATCCACGCTGTCCGCTTCCGTTTTGGATGTCATTCTTTTGGCTGAAAAAAGGAGAGGTACACAGGACTGAAGAAATGCAAAATAATCTTCCGATTCCTTTCTGGATTTTTTCACAAGTTCGGAAATTTTTTCACTGAAGAGAGCTGGATACTTTTCCTTCAGGCCCGGTTTCTTTTCCGTTCCGGAAACCCTTGACAGGATATTCTGTATTTCTTCATATCCCGTTTTCTGCATCATGGATCTTCCGAGGATATCGCCGAAACTGTGCGCCTCATCAATGACAAGATATCTGAATTCCGGTAGAAGTTTTCCTTCGCCTGTGATATGCGCTGCAAGAAGATGATGGTTGACTATCAGTATATGAGATGTTTTCCATTTTTCCTTTTCGAGAAAATAATAGGATGCGGAAAAATTGGGGCAGTGTCTTCCCATACAGTTTTCCGGATCTCTCGTGATCTTATTCCAGAATTCAGGAAGAGCAAATCCTTTGTACTCAGACTTGATTCCGGCTGAAGTCTCTCTTTCCCAGGCATAAAAGTCTTTCAGATGAGGATTCATTTCCGGGGGAAAATCACCCCTTGAAATGACATTGTTCATCTTTCTTTTGCATACATAATTGGATGCCCCGAGAGCCTGCATTGCTCTCAGATTTTTCCCGATGACAGATTTTACAATAGGTATGTCTTTCAGAAGCAGCTGATTCTGAAGAGCAATAGTTTCCGTGGAAATCACGACTGTGCAGTCGTTTTCGAGAGCAATTTCGGCTGCAGGAAAAAGATATGCCAGACTTTTGCCTGTTCCTGTTCCTGCTTCTGCAATCAGAAATCTGTTTTCTCTGAATGCTTTGGCCGCATTTTTTGAAAGATCCTCCTGCTCCTTTCTTCTTTCAAAATCAGGGATGAATTCCTTAATTTTTTCAGAATGAAAGAAGCTTTTCAGATCGGACATTTTGACTGAAACTGTCCGTTTACTGTTTTGCCGGTTTTGCACCGGGCTTGAATTCGAGGATCTGCTTCAGTGAATATTCTGCGATGCGGTATACTGTAGGTTCATTATTTTTTACTGCATAATAATGATTTCCCTTCGTATCTTTCCCGAGAACATTCAGAACCACAGTGCCTGATTCTGCTCCTTTTCTGTAGCCGAATCTGATTTCTACGGAATCTTTTTTATCGAGTTCAGGGATTTTCTTTTCATCTGAAACGACTTCATCTGCACTTAAGCCGGACAGTCTCGAAAGAAGAGAATTTATTTCCTCTGAAGAAACGGGTCCGGGTGCAGGTTTGACTGCAGTCCAGTCCTTTTCTGCTTTCTGAATTTCAAAATCTCTTTTCAGAGCACTGGAATCCTTTAATGAAACTGTAATGATATCGGAAGAAGTGAGTCCTGAAGGGGAGATTTTTTTATCAAAAAAGAAATCATCCGCTCCCCGTCCGGCTGCAGCTTTCAGATTGTCTTCCACAAGATAGATTTCATCTCCGCCGTTCCATTTAATATGAGTGAAGCTGCCGCCTCCGCCTGCAGTTCCGACAGTGATTTTTCCAAGAGAACCTGCTTTGTCAAAAAGTTCTGCCTCAATTGCCTCACCGCCTGTTACGCCGAATTCGGCTCCCTTGTCCTTTGAGGATGTCACCACAGTGAACTTTTTTGCACCTAGAAGGGATTTTAACAGAGTCTCTGTCTTTTCAGAATCAGCACGAAATTTTTTTCCGGTTTTAGTCTTAAGCTCCCAGTTCATTCCTTCTCTAGTCATTTCCTTTTCATAATCAGGAAAATCCGGTTTAGTCAGTCTGATCTTCTGGACATCTTTTTCTGAAACTTTGAAAAAACTTTCTGCTTTATCATATGTCCTCGAAAAAATATTGAACGGATCTTTTGTGAAAAAAAGCAGCAGAACCAAAGTCAGATTGGCCGCCGTAAGACTGAATGCCTTGTGTTCTGAAATCCATTTCAGTTTCATGCTTTCTCTCCTTTGTTTCTTTTCTTGATTCTCCAGAATGCATAAATTCCCGCAAGAATGGGAATCAGAAGAATATTTATAAAACTGTATACGAACTGAGAGAACTTTGTGACCGGTTTGATATTCTGAATATAACTGCTTCTGCTTCTAGCTGCAAGCAGATCAGTATCGCCGGAAAGGATGTCCACAAGGTTCAGAAAGAACGGAATATTTGTCTTTACAAAGGTGTCCTGAGTCTCTCTTTTCAGAAGAATATCTGAGATCAGATAGGGAGTTCCGATGACTACAATCTGGGATTTTTTCCCCTGATCCGTCTTTTCCTTGAAAAGAGAGGCATTTGCTGATGCAGGAATATTTTCCTTTCTGAATGCAGATCTTAGGACTCCCTCAATATGAACACCGAGAGGTATATTGTTCCCGTTGGGTTTGATCTGCATTTTGGCTGCCTGATTTTCTCCTACAGTCAGATAGTCTGCACGTCGGTCTGCATCCCTCGTCGACTGTATTATGACGTTGTATGCTGCGTCAGGCTGCTTTTCCTTTTTAATGTCTATGCCGGATACCCAGGGAAGAAGGACTGCACTTGAGTTTTTGGTAAATCCGCTTTTTTCTGAAAGGCCGCCCTTTTCCATCACGGCAATCGGCCATAAAGGATAATGATCAAAATTCAGTGTGCCTGACTCCATATCTATCATTGTGTCCGTCACCTGAGAACTTTC
This sequence comes from Spirochaetota bacterium, assembly GCA_052033835.1. GTDB lineage: Bacteria > Spirochaetota > Leptospiria > Leptospirales > Leptospiraceae > DAORDI01. Next base: position 2,189 of record JBPOJG010000293.1, on the reverse strand, counting down.
GGGTTCAAGAATCATTTCCGATCTGACTTCAAACCCGTAGTTTTCAGTGAATGCCTTGAGCTTGGCAGCTTCAGGATGTGCTGATGCAAGTCCCTGCTGTCCGCCCATCATCATTGCAGGCTGTCTTCTGTTCTGGATCTGAAACTCCATTGTCTTTGCCAGGATGAGAAGATTTCCGCCTCTCATCAGAAACTGATCAATATTGTATTTTCCTTCCTCAGTCAGTTCAGGTGCTCCTGCCCACAGAAGAGTTGTGAATTCTTCTGGCACTGTGCCTTTGTTGATTTCCACTGATCCGGGAAGACCGCTGTCGGGTGCGAGTGCCTGATGAATGACTGCACTGAATGTGTCCTTGTCGGGCCTGAGTCCTCCCTGATTCGGATCAGGCCATGCAAGTGCACCGTTTGCAGAAATAATTCCGAGACTCGAAGAATTTCCTTTTCTAGTCATCTTCTTCAGAAGACGCAGAACTTCAAATTCAATTGCCTCAGCCTGATAGGCAACAGGAACAGTCTCCGACTTTGAACCGAGAGTGAGCTTGAAACCGAAATAGGCACTCTTTACTTCGGCGGCACCTCTTTCTCTTTTCTGAAGTTCAAGAGGTCTGATTCCCGCCTCGGATGCTTTTTTCTTTGCAGTCTCGTTTGAATCCGGATCATAAAAACGAAGTTCCACTTTTCTTCTGTTGACGCTTGCAATCTCCTTGAGGATTTCCTTCGCGAGATTCAGTCTTGCCTGATGTGCTCCGGGAACATCGTTGGAATAAAATGCATCTATATATAATTTTTCAGGAAGATTGGATATAATCTTTTCAGTGCTTTCTGTCAGATCGAACCTTTTTTCTCTGGAAAGATCCTTTCTGCAGTTCCAGTCGGAAAGGAAGAGGTTCAGCAGCACAAAAAGAATGACCGACTGGATTAGAATATATTTTGAGCTTTTTTCAAGTCTGTCGAAAAAGGAAATCATCTTTTCCCCCTTATGATGGCCACATTCAGACCGAGCATCAGAACAATGAAACTCGCAAAGAAGATCACGTCTCTCGGATCGAATACTCCCATTCTGAAAGATTCAAAATGCATGGAAAGCGAAAGGAACGCAAAAAAGCCTCCTGCGGCATTTCCGAAAAACTGCAGTATAGGCTGGTAACCCAGAAGATAACTGACAAGACAGGCAAGCAGTGTGGAAATAAAAGCAGTGATCTGATCCCTTGTCAGTGAAGAAATCACAAGTCCCATACTGATATAGGCTCCTCCCAGAAGAAAAGTGCCGAGGTATCCTGCAAATACCTGCCCATAGTCCAGTCCTCCTAAAATTCTGACAGTGATCGGAACAAGGACTGTGCCGAGAAGAGTGACTATCAGAAAACTCCAGGCGGAAAGAAATTTCCCGATGACGAGTTCGTAGTCTCTGATCGGAAGAGTCAGAAGTGTTTCGAGTGTTCCCGATTTTTCTTCATCTGACCAGAGTCTCATCGTAATTGCAGGGATGAAAATATTGAAGAGTATCGGAACCCAGAGAAAATACTGTTCCATACTGGATATTTTCAGATCCCAGAATGAATTGCCTCCCAGTCCGTAAAAAAACAGGAACGAAATCAGGAGCAGGAAAAATGAGCTGAATACATAACCGATGGGTGTATTCATATATGTACTGTATTCTTTTTTAAATATGACCTGTATGCTTCTGTTCATATCAGCCTCTTGTCAGTTCTTCGAAGATGGATTCTAATGATTTTCTGTAAGGACGAAGTTCTCTTACGGAAAACCCGGAGTCAGCCAGAACTCTGAAAACATTTTCCGGTCTGTTTTCTGTAATGGTAATGAGATACGGTGTATACCCGTCCTCCGATTTTTCGTTCAGTATTTCAAGGTCGGTAAATTCAGGTCTCTTGAATGCAGATCTGATTTCAGATTCCTTTGCCTTGGCTGCAAAATACACTTTGAAACCGGACTGCAGATTTTTTACTGTAGAATTTGCGACAATGCTGCCCTTGCTGATGATGATGACCTCGTCGCAGATATCCTCCACTTCCTGAAGGATATGGGTGGACAGGATGACTGTTTTTTCCTTTCCGAGAGATCTGATCACGTTTCGGATATGTGCGATCTGATTTGGATCGAGTCCTGAAGTAGGTTCGTCCAGTATGATCACCTCAGGGTCATGAATGAGTGTTCCTGCAAGTGCCACTC